>CBFGTW010000105.1:0-15662 GCA_965651855.1 uncultured Verrucomicrobiales bacterium | reverse complement strand
CCTTGGTGGTGGGATGCACCGCGTGCGCGGGATAGCTGATGAGATAAAACTCCGCCGGGCTCGCGGAGTCGGCGCTCGAAAAAACGATCTCCTTGCTGCCGCGGCCGACGTAGAGGCAGTCGCATTTGTCCAGATCGTACGCCGTGCCATCGACTTGGATCGTGCCCTTGCCGCCGAAGTTGATCACGCCCAGTTCGCGGCGCTCGCAGAAGTATTCCGCGCGCAGTTCCTCGCCGGCGTCCAGGGCGAGAGGCGCGTCCACCGGCACGGCGGAGCCGACGATCGCGCGGTCGAGGTCCGTGTAGACCAGCGTCAGCTCGCCGCGGCCGAAAAGTTCTTCGAGCAGGAACGACTCGCGGAGGCCAGCGGTGTCGAGGGCAGCGGTTTCGATGGGAGATGGGGCGTGGATGACGTTCATGACGAATGGCGGAGCAATGGGCCGGCGGACCGGGTTTCGGCCGGCGAAGGCGGAGACTAGCAATGCACCCGCCGGGACGGGAAGCCGGCGCTGTTTTCCATGGAAAGCAGCCGGGGCAGGGCACGCGCATATCCGGGATCCACATCCGGCTATCGATCCGGCTCCGCCGCTATACAAGCGGGCCGCGGGTCGTAGAAGGGAGCCGATGCCCGCTCGAAACCCACGCGTCACCCGCGCGCGGCGGCCGCTTCCGGTTGCCGCCGCCGCTCTTCTCGCCAGCGCCGCCTGCGGTCCCGCGGCGGAGTTTCATGTGCAGTCCGCCGCGCCGATCCTGCCGGACGTTCTCCATCACGGGTCGCTGCCGGATGCGGCGGCGCTGGAAGGAAAGTCGGCGGTGCTGCTGACTTCCGGCGAGGCTTGGAGCGATACCTTCCGCGGCTTGATCCAGGATCACGTGACGGCCGGCGGCGGCTTGGTGCTGGTGCACGACGCCATCACCGCGAGCGGCTGGACCGAGGGCGAGCCGCGACGCTGGGAGGGGCCGGTGCCGCTGTTCCACACGCCGTTGGGCCGGGAGCATCCGATCACGCGCGGGATCTCGAACTTCGATGTGAACGACGGGCTTTTCCACGGCTTCGGCCTGCCCGCTGGGGCCGACGTTCTCACGACCACCTGGACGCCGAACCGCAAGCAACTCAAGGGCACCGAGCCGCAACCCTACGTGTATGGCGTCTCGCCGATGGTGTGGACGGAGACGCGCGGCGAGGGTCGCGTGGTTTTCTTCGTGCCGGGCAAGGAGGAGGAAACCCTGCGCCACCCGGCGGTGCGGACGATGCTGGGGCGGGCGATGGCTTGGGCGGCGAAGCTCGATGAGGTCGGCGCACTCTCGCCGGACGTGCCGCCGGAAACGCTGACGTATCCGCCGGGCGGACCGCTCGCGCCGCGGGAGTCGCTCGGGACGCTGGAGGTTCATCCGGAATTCGAGGTCGAGCTGGTGGCTGCCGAGCCGCTGATTTCCAAGCCGCTCAACATCGATTGGGACGGGCAAGGCCGGCTGTGGGTGGTGGAGAGTCTCGAATACCCGGAGGGGCGGAAGGGCGGCGGGCCGGAATCCATGTACTCCGTCTGGCAGCGCGAAGACGACCTGCCGAAGCCGCCGGCGGTGGACCGGCCGGGGCTCGACCGCATCTCGCGGCTCGAGGACACGGATGGCGATGGCGTGATGGACCAAAAACATGTCTTCGCCAACGACCTCGATCTCGCGACGAGTTTCTGCTTTTACCGCGACGGCGTGATCGTGGCGCAGCCGCCGGAAATCCTGCGGCTCCGGGACACCGACGGCAACGGCACCGCGGACCGGCGCGAGGTGCTCTACCGCGGTCTCGGCACCCACGACACCCACGCGGTGCTGAACAACCTCCGCTGGGGGCTCGACGGCTGGATCTATGCGACGCACGGGTATTCCGGTTCGCCACGCGTGACATCGGGCGACGGGGGCGTGGATTTCGGCGCGATCAATTCCGGCATCGTGCGCTTCCGGCCGGACGGCTCGCGGATCGAAATGGTCAGCGCCAAGAGCGGCAACTGCTGGGGCGTGGAAATCACCGCGGACGGCGAGCTGTTCTTCACTCAGCCGACGTCCGGCGACTTGCTGATGCACGTGCCGGTGACCGACCGGATCATGGCGGAGGGCGGCATGGGCCGCGAGCCTTCGTGGAACGTGCTGATCCACATGCGCCCGGTGACGCCGCTGATGACATGGGACGAGATCGTGGAAAACCAGCCGAACGACGTGATCGGCTCGTTCACCGCGGCCTGCGGAGCGGCCCTCTACGAGGGCGGGGCCTGGCCGGAGGCATGGCAGCTCGGCTACTTCACGGCGGAACCTACGGTGCACATCGTACATCACGAGCGGCTGGAGAATGCCGGCGTGAGCTACGCGGCCGAGAAGACCCGGGAGGCGGAGTTTTCCGCGACGCGGGATTTTTGGTCGCGACCGATCGACACCCGCGTGGGCCTGGACGGTCAGCTCCACGTGATCGATTTCTACAACCAGGCGATCCTCCACAACGACCCGCGCGGACCGATCCACCTGTGGAACAACCAGGCGGCGCGACCGGATCGCGACCACTTCTTCGGCCGCATCCACCGCTACCGGCACAAGGAATCGGAAGCCCTGCCGGCTGTGGACCTGACCTCGCTCTCCGGCAGGATCGAGGCGCTGTCCCACCCGAACCGCGAGGTGCGGTTCCGCGCGCAGCGGCTGATCGAGGAGGGCGACGTGAACGCCGCCGCGGCGGAGCTTTCGCGGGCGGAGAGCCCGGCGAAGGTGCATGCGCTGTGGATCCGTGCGGCGGCCGGCGTGCTGGAGAATCCGGAGTTGGTCGAGGCCGTCGGGCATGAGGACGCGGCGGTGCGCGTCACCGCGGGCCGCATCCTCGGCGAGCATCCTCGGCTTGCGACACCCGAGGTGGTGCGGGCGGTTTCGGCAAGGCTCATGGCGGAGCCCGATCCGCGGGTGCGGCTGCAGTTGCTCGCCGGGCTGCCGGCGGAGACGGCGATCGATGCGGAGGTGCTCGTGGCGCTGCAGGCGGGAGCGGAAGACCGTTGGACGCGGGCGGCGGTCGCGCGGCTGGCGAAGAACGCGCCGGGCGAGGTGCTCGCCGCCGCGCTGGTCGCGCCGGATTCCGCCAAGCAAGCGTCGCTGGTGGGCCTGCTCTTCGAGACCGCCGCGGGCGACGCGTCTCGGCTCGCGCCGATGTTGCAGGCGCTCGACGGAGGACGCGGCGCCGAGATCGCGGTGGCATCGCTCGTTTCCCTGCACGACCGCGAGCTTCCGGAGTCGCCGCGGCTCGAGGCGGCCCTCGGTCAGCTGGCGGAAAGCGAAGACGCCCGGCTCGCGGCGGCGGCGCTCCCGCTGGCGGCGAGGTTTTGGACCGGCCCGGATCTGGAGCGGCGGCTCGCATCGCATGTGGCGACAGTCCTTTCGCAAGCGCCGCAGGATGCGGACGTGCTCGCCTCGCTGGCCAAGCTGCCGGCCTTTCCCGCGGACCTGCCGGCGCGGCTGACGGATGCGGTCATCCAGAATCCCGCTACGCGGGAAACCTTGCTCCGTAGCCTGCAATCGAACCGCTCGGACGACGCGGCGCGGCTGGCCATTTCCCTGCTGCCTTCCCTGCCCCCGGCGGACAAAGCGGGCCTGCTGGAATCGCTGCTCGAACGGCCCGGGCCCGCGCGCGCGCTGACGGATGCCTTGGCCGGAGGCGCGGTGACGCCGGCCATTCTCGGTCCGCAGGCGCTCAACCGGCTGGCCGATCATCCGAACGAGGCGGTGCGCGCGCACGCCGCGCCGGTGGTGGAGCGTTTCCGCGGCCAGGCGGTGGCCAAGGCGGAGCTGATCAACCGCCTGCTGCCGGAGGTGAGCCAGCCCGGCGACGCGGAGAAGGGCAAGCAGCTCTACGGGGCCTGCGCCGTTTGCCATGTCTTCCGCGGCGAAGGGACGTCGATCGGCCCGGTGCTCGAAGGCATGGGCGTGCACGGCGTGGAAACCCTGCTCACCCATATCATCGATCCGAACCGCGAGGTGGAGCCGAGTTATCACACCTGGCACGTCGCCACGCGTGACGGAAAGACCGTCTCCGGATTCATCAGCCGTGAGACCGCCGGCAGCCTCTTCCTCAGGAATGCCGGGGGCGAGGTGGAGGTGCCGCGCGACCAAATCGCCAGCCTGGCGGACAGCGGCCAGTCGCTCATGCCGGAGGGCTTCGAGGCGCTCGGCGTGGAGGGCATGCGCGACCTCATCGCCTATCTGCGCTCCGGCGAGCAGCGGTATCACACCGTGCCGCTCGGCAGCGTCGCCACCGCCGATGGCAGCCGCGGGGTCTACATGGCGCAAGACGTCGCCGGCGATCGCGTGGGGCTGAAGCGCTACGGCCTCATCGAAGAGCGCGACGTTCCGTTTCTCCTCCAGGATCCGGCCACCGCCCCAAGCGGCCGGAACGTGATCGTGCTCAAGGGCGGCGCGGACGAGCGGGCGCTGAGCCGCACGATGCCGCAGACGGTCGAGATCCCGATCGGACGAAAGGCCGGCCGGCTCCACCTGCTCGGCGGCGTGGCCGGCTGGGGCTTTCCGGCGGTGGGCGAGCGCGAGCCGGTGATGAAAATCATCGTCCATTACGTCGACGGCAGCGCGCAGGAAATCGGGCTCACCAACGGCGTGGACATCGCCGACCACATCGCGCCGGTGGATGTTCCCGGATCGGCGCGCACCGAGCTGACGGACCACGGCCAGCTCCGCTACCTCTGGCGCGAGCTGGAGAAGCCCGAGGTGACGATCGACAAACTCGTGCTCACCAGCGCCGCGAAGTCGCCCGCGCCGATGACGGCGGCGATCACCCTCGAGTCGCCCGGGACGGGCGGCGAAATGGCCGCGCCACCGGCGGAGGGTGGGCCGGCGGAGAACCGCTGAACGAGATCATGAACGGGAAACCCAAGCGTTTCGTCCTCGAAGCTGACGTCATCCACGAGGACAACGACTGGACGCACAACGAGTGGCTCTGCCGGCCGGGCTTGGCCGAGGCCGAACGCCTGCTGATGGTCCGCGCGCGGATGAAGCCCCGGCATTGCCACCCGTTCCACGTCCACCCGCACCGCGAGGAGATCATCCATGTGGTCGAGGGCCGGGCCGAACAATGGGTCGGAGACGAATCTCGGATCCTCGGTCCGGGCGAGGCCGCGATCATCCCGCCGGGCGTGCCGCACGCGACCTACAATCCCTTCGACGAACTGCTCGTTTTCCACGCGATCCTGGCCCCGGCACTCTTGCCTGAGGAGGAGGCAGCGGCGGCGGATCCGCACGATGTTTCCGGCAGCGAGCCATGGCGGTCGATCCGCGACGGCATGACTCCCTGCCGGGTGATGGCAGCGGATGGATGATCGGGATCCGCGTCCTCACATCTCAAGCGTTGCGGCAGCGGCGGCGACGGCAGAGGCCGATGAATCCGGCGATGCCGAGCAGGACGGGCGCGGTGGGTTCCGGGACGACGGTGCCGAAGATGTCCACCTCCGCCATGCCGGCGTAGCCGTTGTCGGCGTCGGTGAACTGCAGCTGGACGTAGCGGATCGACTCGGCGATCGGCGCGCCGCCGTCGTCGGTGATTCGATGCAGGTTCGTGACGGGCGTGGTGATGGCCCCGGTGTTGTCCGGGCCTTTCACATAACCCGCGATTTGGCTGAACGCGACGCCATCGGTGGAAACGAGAAGGTTGAACGAGCTGTCGTCGCGACCGGAATCGTTCCAGCCGAGGAAGACATCGACTTGGTCCAGATGATAAAGGGCGCCGAGGTCGAAGGTGACGAACGAGTCCACGTCAAAGCCGCCGACCATGCCATACACGGTGCCGTAGCCGGCGTGAGCCGTGGCATTGGGAAGCCCGCCGCCGCCGTAAACCGTGCCGATCGAGCCGTCCGTCCAAGCGGCCTCACCGGCCGAGTCCTCCTGGGTGGTGGAGCCGTCGTTGCTGGGGCTGCCGTTGGTGATGTAGGTCACGCTCGCCGTCAGGCCCTGGGCGAGATCGGACGAGGAAGCGGACAGCAGATCGGGAGACCCGGCGGTCGAGGGGTCGTGCGGGTCGCCCGACGCAGGGCCGTCGGGTGCCACGTTCGTGAAGCTGGAGACGGTGATCGCGGCGCTCGCGGCGGTGATGGTCGCGAGACCGGCGAGGACACCGGTCGCGCGGGCGAGGAGGGATTTCGGATGCATGACGGGGATTGCTTGGGGTTTCGAGGAATCCCGGGGAGACGACAGAACCGCTGCCCCGGGGATAGGAAGGGTTTCTTGTGCGAAAGGTCCCATGGCAAGGCTCCGTGCCATCAACCGGAATGATACGAAAAGCCCACGTTTCGGCTCCGCGGCGAGCGTCCGCCCTCAGCCGAAGCGCTTCCGCGCCCACCTGTTCCAGGTGATCCGGCTCGCCGAATCGAAATGCTTCAGACGGATGAAGCGCGCCATGTACAACTCGAGCACCGGCGGCACCTGGCCGTCGCACCACACCGGAGCGGCGAGGAGTTCCGCCGGTTGGCGCGCATTCCTGACATCGTGCGTGTCGATCGTGGCGGAGCGCAGGAAGTGGGTGGCGACCTTCAGATAGACGCTCGCATGGGCGCAGGCATGGCAGGCCGAGGTGGCCAGTTCCACCGCGCGCCAGTGGTCCGCGTCCTTCGCCGCAGCGGTGCGCGAGCATTCGAGCCACAAGGAATCGAGCACCCGCGCGACGGCGATGCCGACGGCAAACCCGGCGTCCGCGGCGTGCGGATCGTCCTCGTATTCGGCGGGCCTGGCGAAACTCGCGGCGAGATAGGCGTCGTCCGCGTGGGCTTTCACCGAGGCGGCGAGGCCCGCGGCGGCGGCGCTCCGACCGCGCGACCCGAGTTCCGGCAACGCGGCGCGCGCGACCTTGATGCCATCGATCAGCCGATGCAGATGCTTTGTGCCCGCGGCGTTCCGCGGTGAATACGCCGGCAGCACGCGAGCGGCGGAGCGCAGAGCCACGATGAGCAGGCTGCGGGGATCGAGATTGTAGATCGTCTCCCTCGGCTGCCCCCAGATATCTCCGACCTTCGCCGCCTCGCCCGGGCGGAAGGGATTCATCACCCGCTCCTCGGCGAAGTGTTGCCAACCTTCCTCGACGATGAGCGCCGAGTCCGAAACGCCGAGTGCCGCCGCGATCTTCGCGATGCTGGTCACCGAAAGCGGGCCGCCGCGCTCGGCTTTCTGGACCAGAGCCCGCGTCAGCCCGCAACGGGCGGCGAGCGTGTCCTGCGTGAACTGCGAGTTTTCTCTCCGCGAACGGATGAACTGGCCGTCCACCGCTTGGCCTTTCGGGCGTGGCATGAAACGTTTCTGGCGACTCCGGCGCGACGGATCGACCGTTTTTTTCATCCCGACCCGCGTCCCACGGCAGGGAAACGTAAGCGTTTGGTAGCACGCGGTCGCGGCTTCCCAAGGCTCGCCGCCGGTCGCTAGAAGCCATGCAAACCGGCGCGGGGAGTCGCTTTCTCCACGACAAGAAGCGATCCTTATGAGGAACCCAGCCGTCCGAACGAGCTCAACATGATGGTGGCAAGCAACGAAAAACGGGGGCCTCTGGCGGTCCGCACGAAACTTTGGATCGCGGCGGCGCTTTGCGGACTTTCCGCACAAGCGATGGGGGAAATCTCGGTCAGCCGATTGCGCTGCGAGTCGCTGGAGAACCCGTTGGGCGTGCACGAAAGCGTCCCGCGTCTCTCGTGGGTGGTGGAGTCCCC
This sequence comes from uncultured Verrucomicrobiales bacterium, assembly GCA_965651855.1. Lineage (GTDB taxonomy): Bacteria > Verrucomicrobiota > Verrucomicrobiia > Verrucomicrobiales > Akkermansiaceae > Luteolibacter. Next base: position 7,939 of record CBFGTW010000105.1, on the reverse strand, counting down.
GGCGCGCGGCACGAATCAGAGCGCCTGGCGCGTGATCGTGGCATCGAGCGAAGAAAAGCTCGCGGATGGGGAGGGCGACCTCTGGGACAGCGGCAAGTCCGAGGGCGACGAAACGTGTCACATCCCCTACGGCGGCGAGCCGCTGGAATCGCGGAGCCGTTGTTACTGGAAAGTCATGGCATGGGATCAGGACGGGGTGGCCTCGGACTGGAGCGAGCCGTCGTTCTGGACGACCGGCCTGCTCTCGCCGGACGACTGGACGGCGGAGTGGATCGACGGCCACCAGCTGCCTGCCCCCACCGCCAACGAACCTCCGGAGATCGTCCGTGCGATCTACCGTTCCGTGAGCGGCGCGGGCGGCACGCTCGACGTGACCGCGCAGCTCGCGGGACTGGCGGCGGACGGCGAGTTCGAGATCCAGGTGGACAACGACGCCTTCGGCTCCGATCCCGCTTTCGGCCACGTGAAGGTTCTGGCCGTGGAATATCGGGCGGACGGCGTGCTGCTGCAGGCGTCCTTTCCCGAAAACGGCTGGTTCCGCTATCCTGGCGATCTGCCGCCGCCGGTGGAGGTGACGCTCGTTTCCGCGACCTACGAAGCGATCGATGGCGCGGGCTCCTCGGACGTGACGGAACTGATCGCGGAACTCACGGAATCCGGCGCCTTTTCCCTGCCGGTGGACAACGCTTCGCTGGGCGGCGACCCCGCGGAGAACCACCTCAAGCGGCTGCGGATCGATTATGAAAAAGACGGCGTGAGCCTGGTGAAGTTCATCGGCGAAGGCCGCGCGTTCAATTATCCCGCCGACCTCGCCACGCCCTCGACGGTGCCCTATCTGCGGAAGGCATTCGCCGTCGCGAAGCCCGTGCGCCGGGCAACGATCCATGCCACCGCCCTGGGCATCTATGAACTCCGGCTGAACGGCGGGCGCGTGGGCGACCACGTGCTCGCGCCGGAATGGACCGACTACAGCCAACGGCTGAACTATCAGGAATACGACGTCACCGCGATGCTCCGCGCCGGCGACAACGTGTGGGCCGCCCAGCTCGCCGACGGCTGGTATTCCGGCCACATCGGCAACGGCGGCTACCAGCGCTGGGGCACAAGCCCGGCGCTGCTCGCGCAAATGGACATCGAGTTTGAAGACGGCACGAGCGAGCGGATCGTCACCGACGGCAGTTGGCGCATCGGCGTGGGCCCGATGGTGGCGACCGACTTCATGATGGGCGAAGATTACGACGCCCGTCGCGAGCTTCCGGGCTGGGACGCGCCGGAATTCGACGATTCCGCGTGGAGTCCGGTGACGGTCCGTACCGAAACGGAGCGGGTCATTTCCGGGCAGGTGATGGAGCCCTCGCGCGAGCTGATGACGCTGCCGGCGAAGAAGCTCACGGAGCCCGCTCCCGGCAAGTGGACCTACGACCTGGGCCAGAACCTGGTGGGCGTGGTGCGCCTGAAAATCACCGCACCCGCCGGCACCAAGATCACCCTGCGTCACGGCGAGATGCTCAACCCCGACGGCACGCTCTACACCGCGAACCTCCGCGGCGCGCCCTCGATCGACACCTATGTCTGCAGGGGCGCTGGCGAGGAGATATGGCAGCCGAAGTTCACCTTCCACGGCTTCCGCTATGTGGAACTCAGCGGGATTTCCGAAGAGCCGCCGCTCGATGCCGTCACCGGCGTGGTGATCGGATCGGACACGCCGATCACCGGCGAGTTCGTCTGCTCGGATCCACTCGTGAACCAGCTGCAATCGAACATCGAGTGGGGGCAACGCGGAAACTACCTCAGCGTGCCGACCGATTGTCCGCAGCGGGACGAGCGGCTCGGCTGGCTGGGCGACGCGCAGGTTTTCGTCCGCACCGCCACCTACAACGCGGATGTGGCGGCGTTCTTCAACAAGTGGCTGGTGGACGTGACCGACAGCCAGTTGCCCGACGGGCGTTTCACCGACGTCGCGCCATACGCCGGCCCGACCGTCGGCACGCCGGCCTGGGGCGACGCCGGCGTGATCTGTCCCTGGACGATCTACCAGGCTTATGGCGACAAGCGGGTGCTCGAGCGTTCGTACGACTCGATGGTCGAGTGGATCGACTGGTGCGGCAGCCAGAGCACGAATTTCATCCGGACCGGCAACCGCGGCGCGGACTACGGGGACTGGCTGTCGATCAACGCGGACACGAACAAGGAGCTGATCGGCACCGCCTACTATGCCTACTCGACCCGCCTGTTGGCGAAGGCCGCCGCCGTTCTCGGAAAGACCGCGGACGCCGCGAAATACGACGCGCTCTTCGAATCGATCAAGCAGGCCTTCATTGAGAGATATGTGGCCGCGGACGGGAAGATCACCAGCGGCACGCAGTGCGCGTACGCCATGGCGCTCAAGTTCGACCTTCTGCCGGAGGACCTGCGGGAAAGCGCGGCGAAGTGGCTGGAGGCGGACATCGTCGCGAAGGGCGATCACCTTTCCACCGGATTCGTCGGCGTCGGCTACCTCCTGCCGGTGCTGACGGATGCCGGCCGGAAAGACGTCGCCTACCGCCTCATCCACCAGGACACCTTCCCCTCGTGGCTGTTCTCCATCAAACACGGCGCCACGACGATCTGGGAGCGCTGGGACGGCTGGACGCCGGAGAACGGCTTCCAGAGCGTGATCATGAATTCCTTCAACCACTACTCGCTCGGATCCTGCGGCGAGTGGCTCTACGCCACGGTCGGCGGTATCGACCAAGCGCCCGACGGCGCCGCCTACAAGCGGATCGTGATCCGCCCGCAGCCCGGCGGGAACATCACCAGCGCCAGCGCGAAACTCCGGACCATCCGCGGCGAGGTGGTGAGCCGGTGGAAGCAGCACGACGAGGGCTTCGCCCTGCACACCGAGATTCCGGCGAACACGACGGCGACCGTCCACGTGCCGGCGGCCGACGCGGGCGAGGTGAAGGAATCGGGAAAACCCGCCGCGGAATCCGAGGGCGTCACCTTCCTGCGGATGGAGAACGGGGCAGCGGTCTTCGGAGTGGTCTCGGGCCGCTATCTCTTCACCACGGGAGCGGTCGAAGCCGTCAAGGACACGGTTTTCCACGACCCGGGAACGCCGGCGCGGGTGCGCATTTCGGCTCTGATGGCGGACGGCGGCGAAACCGGTGCCGAGTTCGTTTCCGTCGAGCCCACGAGCGTGAATGGCGGCAGCCTGCACGTGGACGGCGAGTGGCTCGTCTATACCCCGCGCGATGGTGCGGAGGCGGAGGACTGGTTCGCCTACACCGTGCGGCTGGCCGATGGCGGCCTCGAGGTGCGGACCGTGCGCGTGGCGGCGATCCCGGACGACGCCCCGGGCGCGCGGCCGGTCTCGGTGCTGCGCGGCGACGATGGGGCGCAGCGGCTCGTCTTCGAAGGCGTGCCCGGCCGCGTCTACCGCATCGAGTACAGCGACGATCTGGTTGCCGACGAAGCGTGGCAGCCACTGGCGAGTGTGCAGGCCGACGAATCCGGTCTCTTCGAAGCGTCCGACGATCCCCCGCTGCCGTCCGCGCGCTTCTATCGCGCGGCGCATCCTTGAGGCGGGCGATGTCCCGCTCCGCGAAATTTCCAAAAAACAACATATGCCATGAAACCCACGAGATGGTTCGCGCTGACATGTCTGGCATTGGCGATCACGCCCTGCCCCGGCAATACCCTGCTGTTCGGTGACAACTTCAACACCGGCCTCGACGGCCCGATCGACGATTCCGATCCATCGCGGCTGATCGGCACCGCGGGCGGCGAAACAACGCTCCAATCGCACGGCGCGCTGCAGTTCCTGGCCGCCGATCGCCTGGATCTCGCCGCGGCCGGTGGCGTGCGCTTCGGGCCGGAATTGATGCGCTTCGACTGGGCCGGCGCGATCACCGGAGATGATATCATTGCCGCGGGCGGCTTCGTCGTTTCCTTCGACTGGACCCATTCCGGCAGTTCCTCGGAGTGGCTCGCGTGGAAGATCGGCACCGCCAATGGCGACACGTCCGTGAACGGCGCGAGCGTCGACCACGCCCTGCTCATCCGCCAAGGCCCCACCGCCACCGGCGAAACCAACGAGCGCTGGGACAACGGCACCAATCTCGGCGACAGCGGGATTTCCTACAATCCGGTCGCGGGCACGACCACCACCTATCCGGTGAAGCTGACTTATCGCTTCGACGACTTCGCCGACGGCAGCTCGGTGATTCTCTCAGCGGTGGTGAATGGCATCGAGATCGTGAACGACACCTTCACGTGGGACGGCAACGGCGGCGCGCTGCACATGGAGATGCAGTCCGGGATCGACGGCAATTTCGTCGACAACCTGCGCGTCGAGACCATCCCGGTGCTCGATGTCACGGTGGACGCAGCGACGTTCGCCTCCGGCGCGCCCCAGGGCCGGACGATCGGCACGCTGAGCGCCACGCCGCCCGGTGGAGAACCGGAACCCGCCACGTTCACCCTCGTCGCGGGCGCCGGAGCCATCGACAACGCCTTGTTCCAACTGAACGGCGACACGCTGGAGGTCGGCGATTTCGATTTCCGCGAGGAGCCGCCTGGCAGCAGCTACAGCATCCGGGTCCGCGCCGAAGGCCAGACCAGCGGCACCGCGGACGAGTCGATCCTCCAACTGACACTCGTCGAGGACGATGACGACGACCTCCTGCCGGACGAATGGGAGCTCTACTGGGCCTTCGGCTCGCTGGATGAACTGGACGGCCGCGCCACCAGCCCGGGACCGGGCGCGCTCACGGGCGACTTCGACGGCGACGGACTGACGGACCTCGAGGAATACGAACTCAGCCTCACCTATCCGAACCTCAGTCCTTACGACGCCGACTCCGACTTCGACGGCCTGGAGGACGGTGAGGAAGTCGCCGGCGCCGGTTCGCGCCCACCCACGGACCCGACCCTGCCGGACACCGATGCGGACGGCCTGTTCGACGACCAGGAAACGAACACCGGCACCTTCGTGGACGGCAACGACACGGGCACCAATCCCACGCTTTGGGATACGGATGGCGACGGCGTGCGCGACGATTTCGAAATCTCCGCAAACGGCGACCCGCTCGATCCCGATGTGCAGCCGCCCACCCCCGACGGCCTGAGCTTCGTCTTGCTCAGCGACGACGCGAGCACCGGCATCAGCACCGCGAAGACCTACACGCACGCCATCTCGGGCGGTGCCGCCACGACCCTGAATGGCGTCGCCTTCGCGCCGCTCACGGCTGGCGAGACCCCGGCGAATCTCATCTGGGACCTCGCCACCGCCGGAGGCGCGGGAGTGATCGTGGACAATCTGGGCGAATGGGATCCGGAAGCGGGAGGTGTCACCGGCGAGGGACTCGTCAGCCTGCTCAGCTCCTTCACCTTCCCCACCGGCAAGACGCCCTCCGGTTACCAGGACTTCGTGCTGACGGGACTCGTTCCAGGGCAGCAATACGAACTCTCGCTCTTCATGCGCACTTGGGATCTGGACGGACCGGGACGCCCGATCGACCTGCATTTCATCAACGGCCAGGACACTCGTCAGTTGACCGGCCCGATTCTGGTCGACCGGCCCGACATATCATTCCCCGACGCGAGCGTCCACGCGGCCTGCGTCATCCGCTACCGCTACACCGCGGACGCCGGGGAAGTCACTCTGCGGGCGCAGATCCCCTCGACGGAAGACCCGACCGTCGAAGGCACCGGCGGCCTCCACCTCTACGGCTTGGCCAATGCCGTGGAGGGCGCCGTCCCGCAGAACCCGCTTCGCATGATCTCGGTTTCGCGTGGCGCGTCCGACGAGCTGACCCTGCAGTTCGCCGGGAATCCCGCGACGCTGTACCAAGTGACGCGCTCGGCGGATCTCGTGGCACCCTTCCAGCCATTCGACCCGCCGCTCGAGGTGACGACCGACGGCTCCGGAATCGGCACCGCCGTGGTCCCCGCGGGCGCGCTCACGGGCCCGCGCGGATTTTTCCGGATCGAGGAGCCATAGCCGCTCCCCTTTCCGACCGAGACTGTTCCTGAAAAAGGGAAGACCTCCCCCGCCCGCCTTTGTTTCATGGGGTAAAACTACTGAAAAACCCGTCGCAGGATCTCCCTGCGCACCATCCGGCGTCGCGTGGAAAGTTTCGCCGCCGCCGGGCATCCGCCATCGCGGGCCCGGCCGTGGCCGACCCCACTATCGCCGCGGGCCGCCCGCCGTCATTGCGGTTTTCTCCGTAGGTCCATGGCGGGAAAGCCCGAGCAAGGAACCCGGCTTGTCCAATCCACGGATCGCGCTCCTATTGGGGCGCGACCATGTCCGTGCCGTATCTGATCGTCCCGATTCTCCTGCTCGCGGTGGTTCTGGCCGCCGTGTGGCTGGAGCGCTGGAGCGTGCCGGTGATCCTGGTGGCGCTGGGCGTCGGCATCCTCTTCGGCAGCGACACGCTCAATCTCTGGCATTTCGATGACATGCTGCTGGCGAACCAGGTGGCGAATCTGGCGCTGGTTTTCATTCTTCTCCACGGCGGCTTTATCACCAAGCGGGCCAGCTTCCGCGCGGTGGCGCTGGCCGCCGGCGGCCTGGCCACCTGGGGCGTGGCGCTCACCTCACTGTTCCTCTTCGCCGCCCTCCACTGGGGGCTCGGCTGGAGTTTCCAAACCGCTCTCCTGCTATCGGTGGTGATTTCCTCCACCGATGCCGCGGCGATCTTCTCGATCCTCCGGCGGCAGTCGCTGCCGAACCGGCTCGGCTCGACCATTGAGATCGAAAGCGCCGCCAACGACCCGATGGCGATCCTGCTGACGACGGTCGCGGTGGCCGGCCTCTCGTCCGGCGATGCCTTCGGCGCCGAAGCGGTCCTGCTGTTGGCGTGGCAATTCTGTGCCGGCCCGGTGGTGGGCTACCTCACCGGCCGCGGCGCGGTCGAGCTATACAACCGCCTGGTGCCGGAAGACCGCGGTTATTACTACATCCTGTTTCTCGCGACCGGCCTGCTGACCTACGGCATTGCGGATGCGATCCGCGGAAGCGGCATGCTGGCCGTCTTCACCACCGGCTTCGTGATGGGAAACCGCTCCTTCGTCCACAAACAAGGAGTCCTCAACTTCTCGGAGGCGCTTTCGACCATCGCGAACATCGGAATGTTCGTCATGCTCGGCCTGTTGGTCTTCCCGCGCCAGTGGTCGGAGATCTGGCTCGAGGGCACGCTCCTTTTCCTCATCCTGACATTCATCGCCCGCCCCTTGGCCGTCTTCGCCGGCACGCTGGGAATGGACATGCGCTGGAAGCACCGGCTGTTCATTTCCTGGGCCGGGTTGCGCGGCGCGGTGCCGATCGTCCTCGCGACTTACCCGTCCGCAGCCGGCATCCAGGGCGCCGGCGAGATCTTCAACCTCGTGTTCTTCGCCGTGCTGCTCTCCATCCTCGTGCAAGGCTCCACCCTCGGGCTCGCCGCGAAATGGATGAATCTCGCCCTGCCCGCGCGGCCCAAGCCGCTGTTCCAGCTCGAACTGATCACGATGGCCCACAGCGACTACGATCTCGGGGTAGTCGAGCTTCCGGGGGGACCGGACCGAGAAGGGCCGCTGTTGCGCGAGCTCCAGCTACCCGCAGGGGCGGTGATCGCCCTGATCACCCGCGGCACGGAAATCGTGCTGCCAAAGGGAAACACCCGGCTGCGCGGCCAGGATCACGTCTCGGTCCTCGCTCACGGCCCGGACATGGAGGCGGTGCGATCCGCCCTCGCCTCGCCGCTCGAAATGGAGGCAGCGCCGGAAGCTGAGGAACCATCCCCCTCCCACGCGCCGGGAGCCTGATCGTCCCTCCGCGGCCCCCTCCCCCCTGAAACGAAAAATGCCCCTGAAGTGGGGCTGATTTCGTGCTGCCGGGAGTGGCGCACCCGTAGGGACTCGAACCCCAAACCTTCTGATCCGTAGTCAGACGCTCTATCCAATTGAGCTACGG
>CBFGTW010000104.1:0-15799 GCA_965651855.1 uncultured Verrucomicrobiales bacterium | reverse complement strand
CACCCGGTGCTGCGGGGTGTCCCGCCAGTCGCCGGGCATCCGGCGGTAGAACACGCCGTTCTTCCCGTGCTCGTACTCCTTGGTGCAGAACGAGCAGCGGAACTGCTCCCACAGGCGGGCGGGGTCGAAACCGCGGCCTTGGAGGTATTCGATCGCCGGGTGGTCGGGCGGCAACATGATCACGGGCATGACCTGACCGGGTGGCGGCGGGCACATCTCACCGGTCACCGGATCCTTTTCCCAGTGCTCTTCGCGGTCGGCCGAGCCCTTGCCTCCGACCAGCTCGGCCTTCGTCATGATGTCCGGATGCCGCTCGCTGACCGGGCGCATCGTCAGCAGCTCGGTCACCGAATACCGGTGCGGCTGGTTCGACTGCCGCGTCCGCATGCAGATCCCGGACCGGGAGTCGCGGGCGTCCTTGGCCTCGGCTCTTTTCCCGAGGATGTCCGGATTCGCCGACCGCCGGTCGTCGTGACGGAGGTCCTGGAACTGGTCGCCCAGCGCCAGATACTTGCTGACGTTGATCGTGTACTTCGGATCCTGCAGCTCGCGCCGGCCGTGGGTCTCAAGACAGTCAGGACACGGGAGGTAGGCGTGGAAGCCGCTCTTCTCGCGCGCCAGCGTCACCTTGCAGCCCTGGGCGCGCGACAGGCGCTCGGCGAACGCGCGCACTTCGGCGGGGGCGTGCGAGGCGGAGGGGGTGTGGGTCAGCGTGGCCGGCTCGGCGGCGGCTGCGGCAGCGGCGCCTTCATCCCGCGGTTGCTGGTGCGGGGCGGCGCCGACCCGGCTACGCTGACGAGCGCCGCCCGCTGCGGACTGTCCCCGCGCCACCTGCTCCGGTAGTGCGAGAGGTCGATCACGGAAGTCCCGACACTCGCGGTGCGAAGCGATCGCGATTCGTCTTCGAACCGCTCCAGGATCCGTCAGTCGCTTCGCCGCCGAAGTTGCGATCCAGCACTTGGACGTGAACCGGTCCGGCGACGTCGCGCTTGTCCATCCGCCGTGACGTGGCGCTCGATGATCGAATTCGACTGAGTGGCTTTTTTGCCCGGCATGAAGAGTTCCAGGATGGTCGAAACTTCTCAGGGCGCTCCGTTCCCGCCGGGCTAACGTCTCTTGATCTTTGAGAAAGCGCAGTGGACGTGCCGCCAGGTGCTACATCCACGTGTGCTCGCTCAGGTCGAGGTGCCAGTTTTCGCCGTCGGTCACCCGAAGCTGCTTGTTCTCCTGCTTGTATTGGATCTTCGCCAAGTCGACATCTTCGGGAATCAGGTTGATGAGCAGATCGGCTGCGAGAAGCGAAATGAACCGGGTGCGCTGCTCGGGTCGCTTGATGAAGGTGTATTTGACTCGATCGACGGTGAAGACGTAGCCGGTGAGTCGAGCGACGCCCGCTTCATATGCCTCGACGACCCCCACGAAGTGGCGGTGGGCCTCGTTCTCGAAGTGCCGGCGGTGGATGACATGGAGTTTTTCACCTGGTTTGAGGATCATGGTTGGTCGTGGGTCTCAGTGGTTGTTTGATGGAAGGCGGAGCGCCTGGCCGAGGGCGGCTCACCCGTGGCTCTCAACTGCTCCTGCCGCGGACCGTGAGGTCGCTTGGATGGCGGTGATCGCAATGGTGTAGATGATGTCTTCCACGAGCGCACCCCGCGACAGGTCGTTGACGGGCCGCTTCAGGCCCTGCAGGACCGGCCCGATGCTGATCACGTTGGCACTGCGCTGGACGGCTTTGTACGTGGTGTTGCCGGTATTGAGGTCCGGAAAGATGAAGACCGTGGCGCGCCCGGCGACTGAACTGGAGGGCGCTTTGGTCGCGGCGACGTCGGCAATGGCGGCGGCATCGTACTGCAGCGGCCCGTCGATCGCGAGTTCGGGACGCATGAGCCTCGCAAGCCGCGTCGCCTCGCGGACTTTCTCGACGTCAGCGCCCGAACCGGACTCGCCGGTGGAATAGCTGATCATCGCCACCTTGGGCGCGATGCCCATCTGGAGCGCCGAGTCAGCGCTCTGCACGGCGATGTCCGCCAGCATTTCCGCGTCCGGGTCGGGATTCACGGCGCAGTCCCCGTAAACGAGGACCTGGTCCGGCAGGCACATGAAAAAGATCGAGGACACGACCTTTGCCTCCGGCTTCGTTTTGATGATCTGGAGCGCCGGCCGGATGGTGTTGGCGGAGGTGTGGATGGCGCCGGATACCAGGCCGTCCACTTCGTCCAAGGCAAGCATCGCGGTTCCAAGCCAGACATTGTCCTGGAGCAGATCCGCGGCCGCCTCGGGAGTGAGCCCTTTCTCCCGCCGCATTGCGACGAGCGGCGCTATGTAGCGATGGCGCACCTCCTGGGGATCGATGATTTCCACACCCTCCGGCAGCTGGACTTCCATCCCCGCGGCGACGCGAAGGATTTCCTCGCGGCGACCGATGAGGATGCAGCGGGCGATGCCGCGGGTGGTGCAGGCCGCCGCAGCACGGACGGTCCGCGGCTCTTCGCCCTCGGGCAGGACGATCCGCTTCGGCTGCTGCCGCGCCCGCTCCACGAGCTGATAGCAGAAGGCGGCCGGGGACATCCGTGCTTCGACCGGTGCGGCGGCCTTCTCCGCGAGCCAGACCGCATCGATGTGTGCGGCAACGAAATCCATCGAATCTCGCATCCGCTCGACGTCGTCGAGCGGCACTTCCTGGGGCATCCGGCTGACGGCGCTCGCGGTTTCCCAGCTTTTGGTCGGCACCTTGAGGACCGGCAGGCCCGTCTGCAGCGCCGGGCGGCAGAGGTCGAGGATGCCGGGCGGCAGCCCGCTGTCCCCGGTCAGGATGATGCCTGCCAGGTTCACCCGGTTGATTTCGGCCATGCCGGCCGCGACGAAGACGTCCGCCCGATCGGAGGGAGTCACCAGGAGCTTCCCCGGGCGGAAGGCACCGAGCATGTTCGGCACCGTCCGGGCGACCAGCGTGAAGCTGCGGACCCGCCGGGAGTGCAGCTCCCCCTCGTTGACCACGACGGCCCCCAGGTGCCGGGCCACGTCGACAGCGCGGGGAGCGGCGAGTTCCGGCTTTTCGGGAACCGCCCCGACGATCCGCAAGTCGCGTCGCCGGAACAACGGGCAGTGGCGGCGGATCGCGAGACGGACCTCTTCGCGATCCTTTCCCAGCGATTGGGGGACATGGTTGACAATGCAGCCCAGAAGCCGATCGACGGCGAGGTTGTCGAAGCTCCGCACGGCAAGCTCCAGCTGCGAGTCCAGCTGCTGCAAATGCCCTTCGTCCCTGCCCGCCAGCCGGCCGACAAAGAGCACGTCGGCGCTCAGCGCCTGCACGAGAGCGCGGTTCAGTGCGCCGATCATGGGCCACTCCGGGGTATGGGCCAGGCCTTCGACAACAACGACATCGGCATCCTCGCTGGAGTTGTGGAAGAGGGCCACCACGCGCGCCATCAGTTCGTCCTTTTCGCCTGCCGTGACCAGCCGTGCTGCTTCAGCCAAGGGCAGGGGAGCCGCGGGGCGCAGCTGCGTCGTGTCGCGGATGAAGCGCGTCGACGGCTCCCGTTGCGGGTCCGGGTCGGCCGATTGGCCGATCGGCTTGCAAAAGGCGACGCGAACGCCGCGCGCGTCCAGGGCACGGACCAGACCGAGGGAAACCGTCGTGAGCCCCACGCCACTGCCGGCCGGCGCGAGATACAAAGTGTGCGGGCTGCTGCGGTTCATCGCTCGGCTGAGGGAGGCGGAGTTTCAAGGAAGCGCGCGGTCTCCCGCGCGATGACGAGTTCTTCATTCGTCGGCACCACCAGGGCGCAGGGGCGTCCGTCTCCGGGCGTGATCCGGCCGCCGCTGTCACGGCCATGGACGGCGTTCCGCGCTTCGTCCGCGCGCAGTCCGAGGACCGCGAGCTGGCCGAGCGTGCGGCTCCGGATCTCCGCGGCGTTTTCCCCGATGCCGCCGGTGAAGACGACCGCATCAAGCCGGTCGAGCGATGCCGCGAGCCCGAGGATCCCCTTCGCCAGCCGGTGGCAGAAAACCTCCACTGCCACACCGGCTTTCTCATGACCGGCCGCCGCGGCCTTCAGCACATCTCGCATGTCGTTGCTGATGCCGGACAGGCCCAGCAGGCCGCTCCCGCGGTTCAGGAGCGCCGTGGTATCCTCCAGCGGAAGACGGAGGGTGCGGGCGAGATGGGAGTGGAGATTGGGGTCCACGTCGCCGCTGCGCGTGCCCATCACCAGTCCCTCCAGAGGCGTCAGGCCCATGGTGGTGTCCACGCTCCCGCCGTTCCTGATGGCACAGGCGCTGCAGCCGTTGCCGAGGTGGGCGCTGATCAGTTGCAGGTCGCCCGGATCCATTGCGAGGAGTTCCGCGGCGCGCGCTGAGACGAAGCGGTGGCTGGTGCCGTGAAAGCCGTAGCGACGGATCTTGTGACGCTCGTAGAGCTCCCACGGAATGGCGTAGAGGAACGCGCGCCGGGGCATCGACTGGTGGAATGCGGTGTCGAAGACAGCGACGTGCGGAATGTGGCGGAAGCGTGCTCTTGCGATTCCGATCGCCGCCAGGTTCGCCGGGTTGTGAAGCGGGGCGAGTGGCACGCATGCTTCGATCGCGGCCAGCGTGCGGCCATCGATGAGAGTGCTGTCTGAAAACATCTCGCCGCCATGCACCACCCGGTGCCCCACACCCCGGAGCATGGCGGTGTCGAAGCGGTCCAGGGCCTGCTCCATCGCCTCGGCGTGCCCACGGCCCGCCAGTGGCGCGGAGACCGCTTCTCCGCTGGCGGCGCGGACATGAAGAACCGCGGCGGGCGAACCCAAACCTTCGGCGAGCGCGGAAATCCTCACCTGCCCCGAGACCGGCTCGGTCAGCGACAGCTTCAACGACGAGCTGCCGCTGTTGACGACCAGGACCAGCGGTCCGCCTTCGCCGGGGAGCGCCATGGAAGTGGGTGGTGATCGGAATTCAAAGGGCATGACGTGGCTGAACTGCCACGAGGGCAGTCTGCCAACGTGCCACGAGGAAGCGTCGCTGCAAACAATGGGCGGAGCGGAGCCCGCGTGATTCCCCCCGGATCGCACAGGCTCGCTCCACCCGGTTTGTCCACCGTTTCAGCCCCCGGCCGCCGCCTCTCCTGCCATCGCGGCGGCCTGCGGAAAGAGCACCGCGTTCTCCAAATGGATATGGCGGTGAAGATCTTCTTCGAGGGCGGCCAGCCCCGCGAACAGCGCGCGGTAGGTGTTGCACGCCTCGGGTGGCGCCTTGAAGCCGTTCGTCAGTTCGCGCAACCTTTCCAAGGCCGTGCCCGCGTCGTCATGCTCGTGCAGCATGCGGGCGATCGGCCCGTCCAGCGGCATGACCCCGCGCTCGCCCCGCGCCAGACGCTCGATGGCCGGGAAGAGCATGCCTTCCTCCTTCTCCATGTGACTTACCAGTTCTTCCGACATGGCGAAGAACACTTCGAAGACTTCCACCAGCGACGGCGTGTGGCCGCCATGCACTTCCGCGACGCGTGATCCCATGGCCAGAAGGCGCGGGATCTCGTCACGAAGGTAGCGGTGGTGGGTAATGACAATATGGGCCACCAATTCCGCCGGAGGTAGCTCGGCAGGATTTCTTTCGGGTGCCGGCTTGTCGCGCAACTCCGCCTCGAGTTGCTCGATCACCGAGTCGATCGGCACGTTCTTGCGATCGCAGGCTTGGCGAAGCGTCCGTCCGCCCTGGCAGCAAAAGTCGATGCCATACGACTGGAAGACCCGTGACTGATTCGGTCGCTCCGCGACGATTTCGCCCACGGTTCGGTCCGCCCAAGATGTCCCGGGAGGCGAGAATACAACAGGTGAATGACTCATAACGGCAACACCTTGGACGGCCGGAACCGCCGACGCCAGAGAAAAGGAAAAAAAGTTCGTGAATAGAGCCGCGGGTTCCGCAATGGTGCTTCCAGTCCTCCGGGACGGCCTCAAGCACAGGTTCGGAAACCGGCGGAACCCGATTCATCAATTCCACATCCCATGAAAACCGCTCCCGCACCTTCCAAGGAACCGCCCGTCGCCAAGCGGCAACATCGCCAGGCTCCGCCGCGCCTGCCCGGCATTCCTTTCGAACCGGCGTTTGCCACCCGAGGGCGGTCCCCATTCGACGAGATTGAGTGGGAACGGCGCACCGCCGAGATCGCCGATGAGACAGGCAAGCCGCTGTTCCGACAGGAGGACGTCGAGGTGCCGGCGGTCTGGAGCGAGTTGGCGACGAAGATCGTGGTTTCCAAATACTTCTACGGCGACCCGCTGCTAGGTGGTGACCCGCGGACGGGCGGACGCGAGAGTTCGGTCCGGCAGCTCATCCACCGGGTGGCGCGGACGATCGCGGACTGGGGGCTGGAGGACGGGTATTTTCCCGACGAGGAAACAACGGAGACATTCTACGAAGATCTCTGCTGGCTCTGCCTTCATCAGCATGGCGCCTTCAACTCCCCTGTCTGGTTCAATGTCGGGTTGCATCGGCAGTATGGCATCGGAAACGGCGGTGGTGAAGGCAACTGGTACTGGGATCGGGGCAAAGGCGAGGCGAGACGGTCGCCCGGACCCTATCACTATCCCCAAGCCAGCGCTTGTTTCATCCAAGGGGTGGAGGACAGCATGGAGGATATCATGCGGCTCGCGCATGCGGAGGCGATGTTGTTCAAGTATGGCTCCGGGACTGGCAGCGATCTTTCGACCCTCCGCTCGAGCCGCGAGCGGCTTTCGGGCGGCGGGCGTCCCTCCGGCCCGCTGAGTTTCCTGCGGATCTACGACCAGGTGGCGAACGCGGTGAAATCCGGCGGCAAGACGCGCCGCGCGGCGAAGATGAACACGCTCAAGGACTGGCATCCTGACATCGAGGAGTTCATCGAGGCGAAGATGCTCGAGGAGAAGAAGGCGTGGGCGCTCATCGAGCAGGGCTACGACGGCAGCTACAACGGCGATGCGTACGGCTCGGTGATGTTCCAGAACGAGAACCTCTCGGTGCGGGCGAGCGATGAGTTTATGCAGGCAGCCGTGGATGGCGGCGAGTGGTGGACGCGCCGCGTCGGCGACGGCGAACCCTGCGAGCGGAAGAACGCCCGCGAGCTGCTCTGGAAAGTCGCCGAGGGCACCTGGACGTGCGGCGACCCCGGGATGCAGTTCGATACGACGATCCACACCTGGCACACCTGCAAGGGCAGCGGCCGGCAGCACTCGACCAATCCATGCTCGGAGTATCTTTTCCTCAACGACACCGCCTGCAACCTCGCTTCGCTGAACCTCGCGCGCTTCCAGGATGAGCGCGGGGCTTTCCAGATCGAGCGCTTCAAGGCCGCGGTCCGGATCTTCCTGGTTGCCCAGGAGATCCTGGTGGACCGCGCGAGTTATCCGACGAAGGCGATCGCGGAGAACTCGCACGCATTCCGCACCCTGGGCCTCGGCTACGCCAACCTCGGGGCGCTGCTGATGGGGCGCGGGCTGGCCTATGACAGCGACGAAGGCCGCGAGGTGGCCGGTGCGATCACTTCCCTCATGACCGGCCACGCCTACGAGGTCAGTGCCGAACTTGCCGCCGCGATGGGTCCGTTTCCGTCCTACCATGATGCCCGCTACGGCACTGCCACCGATCCGCCCGCACCGTCGAACGCGCCGTCGATGCAAGATGTGATCGTCCGCCACCGCGACCACGCCTACGGCATCAGCGGGGCAGGGGATGTGGCGGAGATTGCCGCCGCGGCGCGGCTTTCCTGGGATCATGCGCAAGACATGGGACGGAGCGTCGGTTTCCGGAACGCGCAGGTCACGGTCCTCGCACCCACCGGCACGATCGGCTTTCTGATGGATTGCGACACAACGGGCATCGAGCCGGACATCGCGCTGGTGAAATACAAGCTCCTCGCCGGCGGTGGCATGCTCAAGCTGGTGAACCGGACGGTCGCGCCCGCCCTGCGCCGCCTCGGCTACAAGGACCCGGAGATCGAACGGATTCTCGCGCACATCGAGCGCTGGGACACCATTGAGGACGTGACTGATCCGGAGTCGGGTGCCCTGGCTTCCAGCGGCTTGTCGGCCGAGCATCTGCCGGTCTTCGACTGCGCTTTCATGGCCCATCATGGCCGGCGCAGCCTGCACTACCGCGGCCACCTGCGGATGATGGCCGCGGTGCAACCGTTCCTCAGCGGCGCGATCTCCAAGACGGTCAATCTCCCCGAGGAAGCGACCGTGGACGAGATCGCCGCCGCCTACATCGAAGCTTGGCAGCTCGGGCTCAAGGCGGTGGCAATCTACCGCGACGGCTCGAAGCGCAGCGCCCCGCTCAGCACCCGCGGCGGCGGAAAGCTGGATGAAACCACGCCTGCGGAAACCTTGGCGGAGCAGCTCGCCGGTCTCGCCCGGCAGAACGAGGAACTCCGGACCCGTCTCGCCGAACCCATCCGCCGGCCGATGAGCGAGACCCACCGCTCGCTCACCCACAAGTTCGAGATCGCCGGGCACAAGGGATATCTCACCGTCGGCTTGTACGACGGTGGCCAGCCGGGCGAAATTTTCATCCAGATGTCGAAGGAAGGCAGCACCATCGGCGGCCTGATGGACACCGTGGCCACCCTCACATCCATCGCGCTCCAGTATGGCGTGCCGCTCGAGCAACTCGTGCGGAAGTTCGCCTACCAACGGTTCGAGCCGAGCGGTTTCACGAAAAATCCGCATATCCGCACCGCGTTCAGCATCACGGACTACGTGTTCCGCTGGCTCGGCTGCGAGTTCATCGAAGGTTACCGCGAGGCCACTGCGCCGGACGCCGCGCAAGCCGAACTGCCGATGAGGGAACTCGTCGAGATGGAAAAAGCGGCGGTGAACCGGCCGGTGGCCGATCTTTCGAACGAGTCGGACCGCGTCCGCCGCGCGCTCGGCTCCGCCTACATGGGTGTGATCTGCTCGCACTGCGGCTCCGACAAAGTCATCCGCGCCGGGGCCTGCGGCGTCTGCACCCAATGCGGCACCAGCCAGGGGTGCAGTTGAAAGAAAGGGGTCACTCAGTTCCAATAGACATAATATGATACAATCTTCGTTCTCCGCCTACGACCTTCCTCCGATCATCCAGGGAGGCATGGGGGTGGGCGTCTCCGGCTGGCCGCTGGCCCGGGCCGTCTCCCTCACCGGACAACTCGGCGTCGTTTCCGGAACCATGCTCGACGTCGTGATGGCGCGGCAGCTCCAGCTTGGCGACGAGGGCGGCCATTTGCGCCGGGCGCTCGCGGCCTGCTCGCTTCCGGACGCGGCGGGGCGGTTTCTCGACCGCTATTTCATCCCCGGAGGCAAGCCGGCCGAGGCGGCCTTCCGCGGTGTGCCGATGGTCAGCGTGCCGCCTACGACCGCCACGCTGGAGCTTTCCGTGCTCGCGACTTTCACGGCCGTTTGGCTGGCCAAGGAGGGACACGATGGCGTGGTGGGCCTGAACCTGTTGGAGAAGAGCCAGGTGCCGACCCTGCCGCTCCTCTACGGCGCGATGCTCGCCGGCGTGGACGTGGTCCTGATGGGCGCGGGCATCCCGCGGCAGATTCCGGGAGTCCTCGACGCATTCGCCGCGGGGGAAGTCGCCCGAATGCGGCTGGATGTGACCGGTGCGCCGGAGCCGATCGTGCTGCCGTTTGATCCCGCCGTGTTGGGTGGATCGCCGCCGTCCCGGCTGAAACGTCCGCTCTTCCTGGCCGTGGTTTCTTCTCCGGTGCTGGCGGAAAACCTCCGACGCAAGGCGAACGGTCACGTCGACGGCTTCGTCGTGGAATCTCCAACTGCCGGCGGTCACAACGCGCCTCCACGGGGAGCGCTCCAACTCAATGAGCGCAACGAGCCGGTCTACGGGCCGCGGGATGCGATCGACGCCGCGAAGTTCCGCGCGCTCGGCTTGCCGTTCTGGCTCGCCGGCGGATTCGGCCGGAAAGGCCGGCTCAGGGACGCGCAGGCGGAAGGCGCGCACGGCGTGCAGGCCGGCACGCCATTCGCCCTCAGCGACGAATCCGGGTTCGATACCGCGCTCAAGAAGCGGATCGTGGATGCGATCCGGCACAACGACCTCGAGGTGCTCACGGACGTGTCCGCGTCGCCGACCGGATTTCCGTTCAAGATCGCGCAACTCCCGGGAACGTTGTCCGATCCGGCGATATACGCCGGTCGCATCCGCGTCTGCGACATCGGAGTACTACGCGAGCCGTATCTCAAGCCCGGCGGCGGCGTCGGCTTCCGCTGTTCCGCCGAGCCAGTCGACCAATACGTGGCGAAAGGTGGAAGCGCCGGGTGCACCGCGGGAGCGATGTGCCTGTGCAATTCCCTCGGCGCTTCCGCGGGCGTCGCGCAACGCCGCGCCGGCGGCGAGGTGGTGGAGCCTCCGCTGGTGACTTTGGGCGAGGATCTCGAAAGCATCCGCGAATTACTCCCTCCGGTGTCCGGCGGCTATGGGGCGAGTCAGGTGGTGGAGCACCTTCTCGCGCGGGACGGAGCGTGAGCCTTCATGGAGTCTGCGGGTCCTCGAATTGTCCGAAATTTTCCTGCCCGAGACGCTCGAGCGCTTCCTGGTGCATGGCGAAGAAGGTGTCGTGCAGCGGACACTTGGGCCCGTTGCCACACCAGTTCGGTCCGAACGGGCACATCACCCGATCCTCGGGATCCTCGAAAATCTTCACCACGTCGAGCAACGAGATTTCCGCCGGATGACGAAGAAGACGATAGCCGCCGCTTGGCCCGGGGGTGCCTGCGACAATCCCTTCACGCGAGAGGATGGTAAGGATCTTTGCCACCAGTTGACGCGAAAGTTCCCGCGCCTCCGCGATCTCCGCGCTGCCGACCAACCGCTTCTCGGACGACCGCGCCGCCAGATAGCTGACGGCTGCGATCCCCGCTTGAGCGAGCTTGCTGTAGGTGAACACGCGGAGAGTCGTTTTGAGCGGGGAGAGACGCCGGGGCGGCGGTGGCTGG
This sequence comes from uncultured Verrucomicrobiales bacterium, assembly GCA_965651855.1. Taxonomy (GTDB): domain Bacteria; phylum Verrucomicrobiota; class Verrucomicrobiia; order Verrucomicrobiales; family Akkermansiaceae; genus Luteolibacter. The sequence goes on along the minus strand of CBFGTW010000104.1, from coordinate 4,847 downwards.
GACCGATGCTTTGCGCGCGGTTTGAGTCGGTCAAGTCCGCCGAGACGGCAGGGGCGACCGGTCAATAAAGGAAAAAGCTTTCCATAATCCGGGCGGCGGCTATGCTGCGCTCTGGTTCCCCGGCTGCCGTGCCCGAGGCCAATGTGGAAACCAATTCGTCGAAGTCATGTTCAGATATGGCAAACTGGCCCAGTCGGCGATCGCGGCGGTGAGCTACCTCGCGTGGGTGGCTCCGCAGCGGCGGCTGGTACCGAGTCCGGAAATCGCGGAGGCGCGCGATCTCTCACGCGTGTTGGTTGCGAAGATCCTGACGCTGCTTTCCCACGCCGGGCTGGTGCGGGGGAAATCCGGGCCGGCCGGTGGCTACGAATTGTGTCGCGCCGCGGAGGAGATCAGCCTTCTGGACGTGGTGAGGGTGTTCGAGGACCCCGAGCAGCGGGTGATGTGCCCGTTCGGTCCCCACTGGTGCGGAGTGGGGCCGAACTGCCCCCTTCACGAGACGCTCATGGAGATGCAGGGCAGGGCGCTCGAACGGCTGGCGGCGGAAGACTTCGGCCAATTCAAGGGTACCGCGCACGAAGGAGCCGGTTTGTCAGGGCTTGGCGCGGCCGCTGCCCCGCCGGTCGTGGACGAGGTGCCGCGTTGCTTCCTGAAAATGGCCGTGCCGACATCGCCGGATGGAGCGGCGGACGAACGGCACGCTGGTTCCGATTACAGCGGAGGCTTGGCCAGCGCCAGCCAGAGAATCCCCATCAAAATCACTGGGGGTGCCCATTGCCACCAGCGGGGGAGCCTGCGGAAGGGGAGTCCCCCCGACACGCCTTTGAGCCAGCGTCCGCCCACGGTGTAGTGGGTGAGCAAAAGGGTCACCAAGACCAGTTTCACGTGCAACCAGCTGCCGCCCACGCCAAAGGAGAGCCACAACAGCAAGCCGAGCACGGCGGCGATTCCGAACAGGTGGTGCCCGAGGCGGTAGAGTCCCAAGCCCAGGCCAACCAGCAGGAGCTTGTTCTCACTGCTGCCAGCCGCAGCTTCGACCGCCTTCAGGAGCCGGGGAAGACACAGGACCGCGGCGAGCCACGCCACCACGAAGAAGAGATGGAAGGTCTTGATGCAGTGATACCAGGTCATTCCGGGCCGGACTGGAGTTGGACAGCCAGGCGCGCCTTCGCGGGGCGGGCCTGGCCGCGGCGGTGACTTGGCGCGGAATCAGAGCCGCCTGTGCTTGGTGCCAAGCCTCCGAGTGCTAGCGCTTCCCGGCTTCGTCGTCGATGAGCGACCAGCCGGTTTTCAGGCCGAGGACAAACCATCCGAGGGTGAGCGTGCCCACCGCGAAGATCGTGTCGCCGACGACGCGCAGCCATTTGAAGGTGTCCATCAAGCCGGTGCCGAGGAACTCCGGGCTGCGCGCATACCAGAGCCCTTCGTTCATGCTGGCGACCGTTTGCCAAAGGCCGACGGGCAGCAGGCTGAGCAGCGCCATGAGCAGGAGGCCCAGGTTGATCGACCAGAACGAGAAGGCGATCAGTCCCTGCTTCCACCGCCCCGGCGCGGCGAGTCCCTTGGCCACGAACAGCATCAGGCCGATGCCGAGCATGCCGTAGACGCCGAACAGCGCCGTGTGCCCGTGGAGCGGCGTGGTGTTGAGACCTTGCATGTAATAGAGCGCGATCGGCGGGTTAATCAGGAAGCCGAAGATCCCGGCGCCGAGCATGTTCCAGAAGGCGACCGCAAGCATGCACCAGATCGGCCACTTGTAGTTCTTCACCCAGTCCTTGGCTTGGCTCAGCTTGTAGTTGTGCCATCCTTCGAAGCCGATCAGCACGAGCGGCACCACTTCCAGGGCGCTGAACGACGCGCCGATCGCCAGCACCGCCATCGGGGTGCCCGAGAAATACATGTGGTGGAACGTTCCCAGGATGCCGCCCGCGAGGAAGATCGAGGTGGCGAAGAGAACCGAAACGGTTGCCACGCCGATTCGCAGCAGCCCCATCCGGGTGAAGAGGAAGGCGATCACGACCGTGGCGAACACCTCGAAGAAGCCCTCCACCCACAGGTGCACGACCCACCAGCGCCAATAAGTCGCCATCGACAGGTGGGTCTGGCGGTCCCACATCAGGCCCGCGGCGAAGAAGATCGTGATCGCCGCCGCGGACAGGAAGAACAAGACCAGGAGGTTCCGGCTCTCGCTGGGCCGGCGCAACGCGGGCCACATGGCGCGGCCCATCAGCAGCATCCACAGGACGAGGCCGACAAAGAGCAGAATCTGCCACAAGCGCCCCAACTCGGCGTATTCGTATCCTTGGTGGCCGAGCCAGAAATTCTGGGCGAGGCCGAGCTTCTGCATCACGCCGAACCACTGGCCGACCATCGACCCCAGCAGGACGAAGACCACCGCGCCGAACAGGATGTTGACCCCGAGCCTCTGGAACTTCGGCTCGTGGCCCGATACGGCCGGCGCGATGTAGAGGCCCGTGGCGAGCCACGCCACGGCGATCCACAAGACACCGAGCTGGACGTGCCACGTGCGGGTGACGGAGTAGGGCAACCAGTCGGCGATCGGAATGCCATAGAGATGCTGCCCTTCGACGCCATAGTGGGCGGTTACCACTCCGAGCCCCACCTGCAGGACGAGCAGGCCGCAAACGACCCAGAAGTACTTCAGGGTCGCGCGCATCGAGGGCGTCGCGACCTGGCCGAGGAGCGGATCGCTCTCCGGCAGGTATTCCGCGTGCGGCAGCTCTTCCTCCGTGTTGCGCGCGTAGTGAAAGGCCAGCAGCGCGATGCCGATGAGCAGCAGGATCACGCTCGCTCCGGTCCACAGCATCAACTGACCGGTGGGCAGGTTGCCGACGAGCGGCTCGTGAGGCCAGTTGTTGGTGTAGGTGATGTCCTGGCCCGGCCGTTCGGTCACACAAGCCCAGGTCGCCCAGAAGAAGAAGGCATTGAGCGGCCCGAGCCTTCCGGGGTCGCTGATGGTGACATCCTTCATGGCATAAGCCTCCCGCAGCTCGTCCAGTCCAGGCTCGGTATCTTCGCCGCCAAACAGGCCGCTGTAGTGGGCGGAGTTACGCTCGATGGCGGCCGCGCGCTCGGAGCTCACGGTGAGCGTGCCGGTTTGCGGATCGTATCGGTTCGTGCGGAGCTCCCCCCGCAACCGCGCCCGCAGGGCCGCCTGTCGATCTTGGGGCAGCTCTGCATAAGAAGGCGCGCCTTCGGCCGCCGCCCAGCGGTCGAGCAGGAACACCGCCTCGCGGTGCAGCCAGTCCGCCGTCCAGTCGGGCGCCACGTAGGCTCCGTGGCCCCACACACTCCCAAGCTGCTGGCCGCCGGTGCTCTGCCAGACGTTCTGCCCGTCCTTGATCTGCTGCTCGGTGAAGAGCACCTCGCCCGTTTCTTCCACCACCACTTGTCTCGGAATGGGCGGTGCCTTGCGGTAGATCTCGCCTCCATACCATGCGAGCACGGCGAAAGATGCGATGACCACCACCCCCAGCAGGATCCATAGTCGTCTGACGTTTCTCATGACGGCGTCGTTCTAGTGTGAGGGCGCGCCGGAATTGAAGAAAAAAAACTCAGGAATTCGCTTTTCATTTCTACGCCGCGGTGAAAGAGTCCGTCCGTTCTCACCATGAGCAACTCGATTGTGGCGTCTGCCCCTGTTCCCGGGCTTCACGATGGAAGCAGGTGTCATGGATCGGGGCCTGCGCAAGCGGCCGCCGCGAACCGATTCGGCGATCGTCCGTTCCTGGTGTTCTGGGAGATCACCCGCGCCTGCGCACTTGCCTGCACCCACTGCCGTGCCGAGGCGCAATACCACCGGTCGCCGCAGGAGCTGGACGAGGCGGAAGCCGCACAAGCCGTCGACCAGCTCGCGGAGCTGGCCCCGCCGATGCTGGTTCTGACCGGCGGCGACCCGATGATGCGCCCGGACGTTCTCCGGATCGCCGCGCGGGCGAGCGGTGCCGGGCTTCGCGTGGCGCTCAGCCCCTCGGCGACGCCGCGGCTGCTGCGCTCGGACTTCCACCAGATCCGGGGCTCGGGGATCGAGCGTCTGTCGCTCAGTCTCGACGGGGCGACGCGCGAGACTCACGATGCCTTCCGTGGTGTCGAGGGAACTTTCGATCGCACGGTGGAAGCCGTACATCGCGCCCGGGAAGCAGGGCTTTCCCTGCAGATCAACACCACGCTGACCCGCGGAAACCTCCACGAGTTCCAAGCGTTCCGCGACTTGATGTTCGAGTGGCGGCCGGAGATGTGGAGCGTGTTTATCCTCGTGCCGACCGGCCGCGCCGCTATGGACGCCATGCCGCGCCCCGACGAACTCGAATGGGTCTTCGAGGAAATGGCCGACCTGGTGGGGAAGGCTCCCTTCGGCATCAAGACGACCGAAGGACACCACTTCCGGCGGGTGCTCGCGCAGCGCGGCAAGGGCGGCCCCGTCTCACGCCAAGGCTTTCGCGCCCCGCCTGGCATCCGCGACGGGCGCGGCGTGATGTTCATTTCGCACACCGGCGATGTCAGCCCGAGCGGCTTCCTGCCGATCGTGTGCGGCAATGTCCGGAACCGTCACCCGGGAGACATCTACCGGAACCACCCGCTGTTCGTCTCGCTGCGCGACTCCGATGCGCTCGGAGGAAAGTGCGGCCGCTGCGAGTTCCGCAACCTCTGCGGCGGCTCGCGCGCCCGTGCCTACGGCGTGACCGGAGATCCCTTCGCCGAGGATCCCTCGTGCGCCTATCAACCCCGATCAAGCCGGGCCCCCGCACTCGTCTGACACCAACCCACGCCACCATGATCAATCTCACCCGCCTCTGGACCGGACACGCGCAACCGGCCGACGGCCT
>CBFGTW010000103.1:0-15870 GCA_965651855.1 uncultured Verrucomicrobiales bacterium | reverse complement strand
GGGAAGTTGTAGTGCAGGATGAAGCGCTTCTGGTCTTCGCCGCCGGCGTAGTTGTCCATGAATTGCTTCTCGTCGGCCGGCGCCAGCGTGGCGATGCCGAGCGCCTGCGTTTCACCGCGGGCGAAGATGGCGGAACCATGGACGCGCGGCAGGGTGCCGGCTTCAGCGAAGAGCTGACGGAGGTCTTCCGGCTTGCGGCCGTCGGCGCGGACGCCTTTCTCCATGATCGAAATGCGGAACGCCTTCTTCTGGATGTATTCGAAGGCCTGCTCGATGTCGAACGGGGTCGCTTCCGGCGCGCGCTCCTTGATCGCGGCTTCCACCTCGTCGCGCAGCGCGCCGACTTTCTTGGCGCGCTCGACTTTCGACGGCGCGTAGATCGCGGACTCGATGCGGTCGCCGGCGATTTCGTAGGCGATCTCGAGGAGGTTCTCCTTCGCGAGCACCGGCGTGAAGTCGCGCTTCGGCTTGCCGGCGAGGCGGACGAGTTCTTCCTGGACGGCCACCAGCTTCTGGACGTTTTCCTGCGCGAACCGCAGCGCCTTGACGAAGTCCTCTTCGGGCAGCTCGTTGGCCTGGCCCTCGATCATGATGACGTCGTTCTTGTTGCCGACGTAGACGAGGTCGAGGTCGCTGTCCTCGCGCTGTTCGTGGGTCGGGTTGATGACGAATTCACCGTCGATGCGGCCGACGCGCACGGCGCCGATCGGTCCGGCGAAGGGAATGTCGGAGAGGCACAGCGCGGCGGAGGCGCCGTTCATCGAGAGAATGTCCGAGTCGTTCACGCCGTCCGCGCTGAGCAGGATCGCGACGATCTGGGTGTCGTAGAAATAGCCCTTCGGGAAAAGCGGCCGCAGCGGGCGGTCGGTCATCCGCGAGGTGAGGATTTCCTTTTCGGTCGGCCGGCCTTCGCGCTTGAAGTAGCCGCCCGGGAAGACGCCCGCGGCGGACGCCTTTTCCTTGTACTCGACGGAGAGCGGGAACCAGCTCTGGCCCTCCTTGATCTTCGTGGCGGAAACGGCGGTCACCAGGATGGTGGTGTCTCCGCAGCGGACGGTCACCGCGCCGTCCGCGAGTTTGGCAAGCTTGCCGGTTTCAATGGTGATCGGGTTGGTGCCGACCTCACACGTCAATGTGTGGATGTTCATGGTCTGTCTTCTTGTTCTTCTTTTCTGTCAGTGCGTGCGTCCCGCGGCCGGCCGTTTGCCGGGCGGGAAAGGTCACGCGTTTCGTGGTTTCGGACAGGCCCCTTGTCTTGCGAGAGAGAGAGGAAAGGGATCGGAGGCTGCTGTCCGGCGGCGCGTGCGGAATGACGGAGAGCCCGCGCCGTTTTGCGAAACAGCCACAAGGTTTCCCTTGTGGCTGGCTCGCGAGAGTTGATTTAGCGGCGGAGTCCCAAGCCTTGGATGACTTGCTGGTAGCGCTCCTCCGAGTTGCCTTTGATGTAATCGAGGAGCTTCCGGCGCTGGGAGACGAGCTTCAGCAGACCGCGGCGGGACGAGAAGTCCTTCTTGTGAAGGTTCAGGTGGTCCGTCAGGTGGTGGATCCGCTGGGTGAGCAGGGCCACTTGGTAAGGCGCGCTGCCGGTGTCTCCTTCGTGGAGTTGGTAGTCTTTGAGGTTGATCGCGTTGTCGCTCATGGTCGTAGGGGATGGGTCCAGCCGGAGCCGGGCCGTCCTAGATTCAGGTCGGGCCGCGGAAGAAAGCGGGCGGCAGCGCCTTTTGCAAGGCAAATGCTTTCCGCACGCGAAAAATGACCGGCCCCGACGATCCCTTCGCGGGGTCTCCGGGGCCGGCGCGTGAGTCCCGAACCAACCGATCGTTCACTCTTCCTCCACGCGGAAGAAAGCCTTCGCTTCCGCCCCCAGCGGCACTGTGGCGGTCGTGGAGGACGCCTGCCCTTGGATCCCGGTTGCTCCCGAAATCCCGGTCCACTCGATGAGATCGTCCGAAGTGGTCACGCGGTAGGTTTTCTCCGCATCCGAAGACCACGTCAGCGCAACCGTGTCCGCCACGAAATCGAAGCTGAAGTCCAACAAGACCAGCGTGGCCGGCGCCACGGGCGCGCCCTCGGTCAGGAACCACTCGGTGATGTCGCTGTTGTGCGAGAGGCCGCCGGTGCGCGCCATGAAGCCGACGAAGGCTTCTCCATTCACATCCACCGCTCCGATCGCCGCGAGGTCGACGGCGAGATCCTGGATCACCTGGACGCCCTGGAACCAGACGTTCAGCGCGCCGGGAACGTAGGTGATTTCCACCGGATACGGCTCCACGTCGCCGCGCGAGGTGAGGGTGGGAATGCCCTCGATCGGCGGCGGATCGAGGGTGATTCCCGGGGTGGCGCCGAGGTTCACCGTCTCCAGAATGGTCGTGCCCGTCCGGATCTGGAGGGAAGCGTAGCCCGGCTCGCCTTCATTCTGCCAGGTGTCGAACTTGACGTTCAGCGCTTGGCCCGGCAGGCCGTTCTCGCCGGTTCCCACCGCGCCCGAACCCGTCGGCGAGTTTTGCACGACGAAGGCCAATCCGTCCGCGCCATAATAGTAATCCTCGCCGCCGGGCTTGTTGAGATGCAGGCCGAAGGAAGTGCTGAAGCCGCTCCCCACCGACTGGCGGTAGCGGAACCAGGCTTCGCCGGACTGCTCCGCGTTGTCCGGTGTGAGCCGGAGCCGGCCATCCACGAGGGCCGCGTCGCGCAGCAGCCCGAGCTCCTCTCCTGCCGATGAAAAGTCAGCATATGCGATTTTGTCCGTCCCTTTATCGACGACCTCCACGGCGAACGACGCCGAAGCCGACACACCGCCCGCGGAGGTGGCGGTGATGGTGTAGGTGGTGTCTTCGGCGGGGAAAATCTCCACCGATCCACCTGCCGGATCGACGCTGCCGATGCCGGGCTCGATCGACGCCGTGGCTGCTGCGGACGCGGTCCAGCTGAGAGTCAGCGCTTCCCCCGCGGGAAGCACCGGGGCGTTTCCGTTGAAGACGACGACCGGTGCGATCGACGCGCCAGGCAACGGGATCACCGGCGAGATCTCGAACCTCGCGAGCGGCATCGCGTAGTCAAAGGCGGTGACGTTGTCGATCAAGGACCACGCGAGCCCATCGGCGCTGCCTTCAAGAACCCAGCGCACCGGGTCGCGCTCCGGGGCATCGTTTCCCGTGACGAAGCGGTATGCCTCGATCCCGGGCGGCGATTCGCCGAAGTCGAAAATCAGCGGCTGGCGGTTGGCGTCGAGCCACTTGCTGGTGTTGTCACCGTCGATCGCCTTGAGCGCACCTTCACCGGCGTCGACCGCATTGCTGCCGCCGGGGTTGGTCACCGTCTCGGGCACGACCTCGGCACCGCCGGGCGAGAGGAAGTCGAGCTCACCGAGCTGGATCATGTTGCCGCCGCCGCGGAGCGCGGTGGGGGTGAAACGCACGTAGCGATGCTGCGCCGTTCCGCCGGCCACCGTTCGGATCACGACGGTGCGGGAGGCCGAACCGCCGTCATTCGCCGCGAGCAGCGTGTAGAGGGTGTCCGCGTTGTCAGGTGGCGTCACCGGTTCGTCGCCGAACTCGCCTACGGTTCCGAAGCCCGGCTCGATGGTGACTTCCGTCGCGAATTCCGTGGACCACGAGACAAACAGCTCGGTCCCGTTCGGCACGATCGCGCTGCGCGACCCGATCGGAATTCCGATGCCGCCCAGGTCATAGAGATCGAAATAGCGGACGAACGGCTCGATCCCATCCGGCAGCGCGAATCCGGCCTCGAAGGTGTTCCTCGCGCTGGTCGTGGGGTGGTTCACACGCTGGTCGAGCAGCACCCAATCGCCGTCCTCCGCCCTGCCCTCGAGCCGCCACGAGATGGGGTCCCGGCCGCTGAAATCATTCGCGGTGGCAAAGTTGTAGGCGTCGATGGTGACTTCGACGGGCGCGCCCTCGCTGTCCTTGAAGCCGAAGATCACCGCTTGGCCATTGCCGTCGAACCACTTGGCATTGGTGCCGTCGATCAGGTTGTTCGCACCTTCGCCGGCGTCCACGGCATTGGAACCACCGGGGTTCTCCATCACCACCCCGGCCATCGAGAGGGGCGTGCCCTGATAGGAAAACGTGAACTCGGAGAGCTGCACGACATTGCTGCCCTCCGCGCGCATCGCGAGCGGCGTGAACCGGAAGTAGGGAAAGGAGGCCTCCGCGGCGGATGCCACCGGCGCGAAGAAGCCCAGCGCGGACAGGGCGCACGATCGGAGCGCGTGCCAAGTGGCGCGGAAACGGACAAGAGGTATAGCCATGCTCCCCGCGCCGAGCACCGCACATGCCCGGACTGCGCCGGGGCTCGATCCGCCGGGTGCGGCGTATTCATCCGCGGCCTTGCCGGAGCTGTCCACGATGCCTGGGAAATCCGATCGCGCCACTAAACCGCCACCCGCGGCCGTGCCGCGTGCGCTTTTTCGTTCCCGAAGACCGCGCCGCGTGCGATGCAGCCGCGCGTGAAGATCGCGCGCACGAAGACCGAGCTGCGGAGCCAGCTGCGGAACATGCCCCGCCCGCGGGTGCTGGTCCCGACGATGGGTGCCCTGCACGCCGGGCACCTCGCGCTGATCGAACGCGCGCGCGAAGCCGCCGGTCCGGACGGGATCGTGGCCGTCTCGATATTCGTCAACCCGATCCAATTCGACCGCGCGGCGGACTTGGCCAGCTACCCGCGGCCGGTCGAGCAGGATCTCGCGGCATGCGCCGAGGCCGGCGTGGACCTGGTCTTCCTTCCCGACGCAGGCGAGATGTATGCGCCGGATCGCTCGGTGACCGTGACGGAAAAGGCGCTCTCCGCCGGCCTCTGCGGCGCCGCGCGGCCCGGCCATTTCGACGGCGTGTGCACCGTCGTGCTCAAGCTCTTCCTGCTGACCGGCTGCGACGCCGCGGTCTTCGGCGAAAAGGACTACCAACAGCTCGCCGTGATCCGCCGCATGGTCCGCGATCTCGACGTGCCGGTGAAAATCCTCCCCCACCCCACGCTGCGCGAGCCGGATGGACTGGCGATGTCGTCGCGCAACGTGCGCCTGCTGCCGGAACATCGCGCCGACGCGCCGCGCATCCGACGCGCCCTGCTGGAAGCCGCCAATCTGCCGGATCAATCCGCCGCCGCGATCCTTGATCGTGCCCGAGCGGTGATCGAGGGCTCGCCCTTCGCGCGGATCGACTACCTCTCGCTCGTCGATGCGGAGTCGCTCGAGCCGGTGGCGGCCGTGGAAGCGCCGGCGGTGCTGGCGGCGGCGGTTTTCTACGGCGACGTGCGCCTCATCGACCACGCCGGCGTTTCTCCCCGCGTCACGGTTCCGGAACGATGATCGCCCGGGGCACCGGGCCGTTTTCCTTGAGGTGATCCTTAATCAGAAACCAGATCGCGGTCGCCAGAAGAAGCGACAGAATTTTCGCGGGCCAGTGTTTCGTCATTCTCTTCATGGGACGGCTTGCCGGAGAGGAAAATCTCCGCGAGGCGATCGCGGAATTGCTTTTCGGTGAGATTGCGCTCGAGCGAGCCATCGATGCAAATGGAGATTCCGCCGGTTTCTTCGCTCACCACCACGGCCACGGCGTCGGTTTCCTCCGTCAGGCCGATGGCGGCGCGGTGGCGAAGGCCCGTCGAGCGATCGTGCATTTCCCGCTGGGTCACCGGAAAAACGCAGGCCGCGCCGGCCACCCGGTCGTCCGCGATGATCATGCCGCCATCATGCAGCGGGGCCTTCGGGTGAAAGACCGCCATCGCCAGCTCGGGCGAGAATTGGGCGTCGAGCACCACGCCACTCTCGAGATGCTGCTTCAGGCTGATGCCGCGCTGGATGGCGAAGAGCGCGCCGATCCGCTTCTTCGACAGCGCGATGACCGCATCCGCGAAGCGCTCGAGGAAAGCCAGCCGGCGCTTGCTCGAGAACGAGAAAAACCGGCTGCTGCCGAGCCGGGCGAGGGCGTTGCGCAGCTCCGGCTGGAAGATCACCAGCAAGGCGAAGGCCAGCACCGCGGCCGAGCGCGTGATCAACCAAACGATGACCTGCAGCTCGAAGATATTCGAGACGAGCGTGAGGACCACCAGGATGATCAACAGCCCCACCAGGATCTGCGCGCCGCGAGTGGCGCGGAAGGCGCGGTAGATCTGATAGATGCAAAGCGCGAGGATCAGGATCTCGACACCATCCCGCCAATAATCTCGCAAAAAATCCCACATCGCCTCGTCGGCCGACCGTAAGGGAAGATCGACCTGCTGTCACTTGGAAAGCCGGCGCGCGGAACACCGTGGAACCGCGCGCCGGAAAGGGAAGTCGTGTCCTCAGGCCGCGCTCCGCCGCCGCCGGAGCAGCATCGCGGCCGTGGCCAGCGCTCCGAGCCCCGCCACGCCCGGCTCGGGAATGGCCACCGCGGTTTCCCAGCCGATGTCGCGCAGGAACGCGAGGTCGAGCTCGGTGAGATACTTCCGCGTCCCGGTCGTCAGGTTCGGGTCCATCACCGCCTCCTGCAGGCCACCGTCGCTCAGCCGCTGACTCATCACGCCGGGGGCGATGTGGCTGCCGTCCGCATCAATCAAGTCCGAGCCGCCGCCCATCAGCGCGATGACCTCCGGGCCGGTCCAGTCGGTGCCGGAAACGTGGGCGTCCCAGCTCGCCGCGGAGCCGATGCCGAGCACGTGCAGGATCTCGTGCAGGGCCACCGAGTAGAAATCGTTCTTTCCGGAGGCGACCGGCGTCGTGTGGTCGAAATGCCAGAAGTTCGCCAGGGTGGTCGAGTCGTCGACGAAGGTGTCATTGTCCGTATCGATATCGAACCACAAGTGGCCGACCGTGGGACCGAAGGTGACCGAAAAGGCGGCACTCGTCCCCCCGAGCGAAACGCTGTTACTCGTGGAACTGATCGCCGGTCCGCCGCCGCGTCCGTAGACCGCGTTCGACTGCGCCTCCGCATCCGCCACGGCGCCTTCCCACTCGCTTGGAGATCCGCCGCCGGAGATGGTCAATCCCGCGCCGCCAAATCCGCCTTGCCCGAGCGTTGTTCCACCCAAGGGGCGCATTCCGGCGTAGATTCTGACCGAGTCCGCCGGCAGCGAGGTATCGGTGAGCGTTTCCTGCGCCCCGGTCGAAGGGTTCAAATAGGTGTAGCTCCACGTGAAGTCCGCGCTGGTCCCGCCATTGGTGCCGGTGATCGTGGCGTGGTTGATCGCGGCGAGCGACGAGGTGATGGCGGCGCCCACGTCGGCCGCCGCGGCATCGAGCGCGGCTTTCGCCGTGGGGTTCGACGCGAAAAAGTTGTCCATCGCGGCGTCGTGGCTGAAGTCGAACAACAGCGTCACGCCGCTCGCGCCGGACGCGGAAAGGCCGAGAATCGCCGCGGCCAACGGCAGGTGGGTGAGCAAGGGTGATTTCATGGGACAGCCTGCCAAGGTGGGAGGCAGGGTCCCGGTTTTCCCCCGAAGAATCCCGTAAAGTCAAACTCATTGAACAGTTCTGCAATCTTTGCAGGCTGTCAAAGCGGCGGCAGGCCGAGCATCTCGGGCAGCGCCTCGCGCGGCCGCCACGTGAGGATCTCCGGATCCCCGTGCGTCACCAGCACCGTGTGTTCAAAGTGTGCGGACGGCTTGCGGTCCTCCGTGATGACCGTCCAGCCGTCCTCGAGAATCCGCACCCCGGGGACGCCGGCGTTCACCATCGGCTCGATGGCGAGCGTCATTCCCGGCATCAACGTCGGCGACTTGCCGTGCGGCCGGTAGTTCGGGATCTGCGGTTCCTCATGCAGCCGCCGGCCGACGCCGTGGCCGACGAACTCCCGGACGATCGTGAAACCGCGCGGAGCCGCGTAGGCCTCCACCGAGCCGCACAGGTCCGCCAGTTTCCGGCCCGGCCGGGCGCGGTCGATCGCCTCGTAGAGCGATTGCTCGGTGACCGCCAGCAGGCGCTTGGTTTCCTCCGGAATATCGCCGGCCGCCACGGTCGTCGCGTTGTCGCCGATGAAGCCGCTCTTCACGATGCCGACGTCGATTTTCACGATGTCGCCCGGCATGATCCGCCGCGAGCCGCCGATGCCGTGGACGACTTCTTCGTTCACCGAAATGCAGATCTGCCCCGGAAACCCGCGGTAGCCGTAGAACGCGCTTTTGCAATCGTTCTCGCGCATCAACTCGGCGGCCAAACGATCGATCTCGCCGGTGGTCCGCCCAGGAGCGACCTCCTTGGCGAGAGCTTGGAGGATGCTGGATGCCACCCCGCCGGCCGCGCGCATGAACTCGATCTCGCGCGGGCTCTTGATCGGAATGCGTTGGCGGCGGGACACGGCGGCAGAAAATCGGGTTCAGCTCGGAACGACGGGCGCTCAGGCGTCTTGGAAAATCGCGAGGATCCGCGCGGCCACCACGTCCTGAGGCGCGGTGGCATCGCAGGTATGCAGCAAGCCCGCTTCGCGGTAGTGGCGGATGGCCGGCAGCGTGTGGGCCTCGTACTCGGCGTAGCGGCTGCGGAAATTCTCCTCGGTGTCGTCGGCCCGCTGTTTCACTGCGGACCCGCAGGCCGGGCAGCGGCCCTCGTCGAGCTGGTGGCGTTGGCCGGACCAGCGACACGCCGGGCACTCGACCCGGTTTTCGATACGGGCAATCAATTCGTCGACGGGAACTTCAAGCGCCACCGCCGCGTCGAGGCCGAGGCCGTGTTCCGCAAGCCAGTCGTCCAGAAATCCCGCCTGCGGCAGGCTCCGCGGGAAGCCGTCCAGGACCCAGCCGCCGCTTTGGCGCTCGAGCCACTCGCCGAGGATCGGGCACATCAGCTCGTCGGGCAGATATTCGCCGCGGGCGAGGATCGGCCGGGCTTGCTCGCCGAGGTCCGAGCCGCGCTCCATTTCCTCCCGCAGCAGGGCGCCGGTGCTGAGATAGGCCAGCCCGAGCGCCTCCGCCAGCCGCCGCCCCTGCGTGCCTTTCCCGGACGCCGGCGGCCCGAGCAGCACAATGCGGCGCGATGTCGGCGGCGCGGGGTTCAAGGCAGATTGTTGTAAATGTAGGCGGTGATGCCGACCACGATCATCAGTGCGATCAACGTCCAGAGATAAACCAGCGCCGTGCGCGGGGTGCCACCACCGCTCTGGCTGAGCCGGTCATAGCGGCCGCGGAGTTTGCCTTTCCGCAGGAAGCCGTCGTAGTGCTTCTGCAGCAGGTGGGTCTCCACCTGGCGCATCACGTCGAGCACCACGCCCACCATGATCAGCAGCGAGGTGCCGCCGAAGAATTGCAGCACCGGGGACATCGGCGGCAGGCCGACCACTTGGCCGATTCCCGCGGGCAGGATGAAGATCACCGCGAGGAAGATCGCGCCGGCGAAGGTCAGGCGCGTCATGGTGAAGTCGAGGAAGTCGGCCGTCGGTTTGCCCGGCCGCACGCCCGGGATGTAACCGCCGTTGCGCTTCAGGTCTTCCGCGATCTGGGACGGCTGGAACATCATCGCCACCCAGAAATACGAGAAGAGGAAAATGCCGACCGCGCCCAAGACATAGAACCAAGTGCCACCCTGCAGCTCGCCATAGAGCTTGGTGGCCCACGGGGTTCCGGAAATCCCGGGAATCCACTGGAGCATGAGCGGCGGCAGCGACAGCACGGCCGTGGCAAAGATGATCGGCATGACGCCCGCGTAATTCACTTTCAGCGGGAGATACTGGGTCTGGCCGCCGAATTGCTTCCGGCCCACGACCCGCTTGGCATACTGGACGGCGATGCGCCGCTGCGCCTGCGTGATGGCGATCGTGCCGGCGATGACAATCAGCAACATCGCGATCATCACCACCATCATCAGCGAGCGGAACGCGCTCGCGTCATCCGCGGTGAAGTAATTCCACGCCTGGATCAGCGCGCCCGGCAGGGCCGAGATGATGTTCACCGTGATGATGATGGAAATGCCGTTGCCGATTCCCTTGTCGGTGATCTGGTCACCCAGCCACATCAGGAGGACCGTTCCGGCGACAATCGTGAGAACGGTCAGCGCGAACCAAGCCGCGCTCGGGTTGGGCACCAGCTCACCGAACTGCTCGATCCCTTGGAGATAGGGCAAACTTTCGGGGACGGTGAGCGACTTCGCCACGAAAAAGCCCTGCACCAAGGCGATGGCGATCGTGATGTAGCGCGTGTACTGCGTGATCTTCTGCCGGCCGCCGTCCTCGCGGGCGAGGCGGGAAAGCTTCGGCACCACCGCCGTCATGAGCTGCACCATGATCGACGCGGAAATGTAAGGCATGATCCCAAGCGCGAAGATCCCGCACTGCTGGAGGCCGCCGCCGGAGAACACGGTGAGCAGCGCGTTGATGCCGCCCAACGGGTCGGTGGGGTCCGCGGCCTGCCGGCTCTTCAGATACTGGTCGATAACCGTCGGGTCGACCCCCGGGATGGTGATGTGCACCCCGAGGCGGACGATGACGATGATGGCGAGCGTGAAGAGAATGCGGTCCCGCAGCTCGGGGATTCGCCAGGTGTTCGCAAACGCGGAAATCATGGAAGGAGGATTGGGAGAAAGACTCGCTGGGTTGTAAACACGACGAGGAAGCGCGCAAGCGCTTCCTCACCGGAGAAACGGAGGATGATCCGGCCGCGGCTCAAGCCGCGGGAGTCTGGACGGAGCCGCCGGCCTTCTCGATCTTCTCGCGGGCGGAAGCACTGGCAAGGTCCACCACCACGGTGAGTGCCTTGCTGATTTCCCCTTGGCCGAGAAGCTTGACCGAGTCGCAGCGGCGGTTGAGCAGACCCGCTTCGCGCAGGGCGGCTTCGTCCACGGTCGCGCCGGCCTCGAACGCCTTGTCGAGCTGGCCGACGTTGACGATCGCGACCACGTCGCGGAAGTCGTGGTTGTTGAAGCCGCGCTTCGGCAGACGGCGGTGAAGCGGCATCTGGCCGCCTTCGAAGCCGACGCGGACGCCGCCGCCCGAGCGGGCTTTCTGGCCCTTGTTGCCCTTGCAGGACGTCTTGCCGTGGCCGGAGCTTTCGCCACAGCCGAGGCGCTTGACCCGGTGTTTCGCCCCCGGGTTCGGGCGGAGTTCGTGAAGTTTCATGACTTTGAGTGGAACAGTCGGACGAGTCGGAGCGGTCGGACCCGTCCGAGGGTCTGGGACTTAGATCGCCTTTTCTTTCTTCTTCTTGCCGCGCGACGAGAGCACCTGGTCGCGGGTGCGGAGCTGGGAAAGGGCCTTGAGGGTGGCCTTGACCACGTTCGAGTGGTTCGAGGAACCCATCGACTTGGCGAGCACGTCGCGGATGCCGACCGCCTCGCAGACGGCGCGGACGCCGCCGCCGGCGATGATGCCCGTTCCCGGCGAGGCGGGTTTGAGCAGCACCTTGCCGCCGCCGAATTCCGCGTAGATTTCGTGCGGAATCGTGCCGTCGGCCAAGTTCACCGGCTGGAGCGACTTCTTGGCGCTTTCGCTGGCCTTGCGGATGGCGTCGGCCACTTCGTTCGCCTTGCCGAAGCCGAGGCCCACGCTGCCGAGCTTGTTGCCGGAAACCACGAGGGCCGAGAAGCTGAAGCGGCGGCCGCCTTTGACGACCTTCGCGCAGCGGTTGATGAAGACGACCTTTTCGGACAGCTCGTTGCCTTCGGCATCCGTCGGCGCGGCGCGTTCCTCGCGGCGAGGTCCGCGGCCACGGCCGCCACCGAAGCCGCCGCCGTGGCCACGCGGGCCGGAGAACGACTGCTGCTGTTGCGGCGGGGCGGAGGGCGTGTTGGTGCCGGACGCGGCGTTGTCGGGAGTGGTTACCATGATGAGGAGACGGGTCGGGCGTTAGAATTGGAGTCCACCTTCACGCGCGGCATCGGCGAGGGCTTTTACTTTTCCGTGGTAGAGATGGCCGCCCCGGTCGAAGACCACGGCGCTGATGTTCGAGGCCTGGGCGCGCTCGGCAAGCAGTTTGCCGACTTTTTGCGCGCTTTCGACGTTGGCCGAGGATTTCTCGAACGACTTGTCCATGGTGGATGCCGAGCAGAGCGTGCGGCCGGCCTCGTCGTCGATGACCTGGGCGTAGATGTGCTGGTTGGAATAGTGAACAGCCAGGCGGGGCCGCTCCGCGGTGCCGGTGACTTTCCGGCGGATGCGGTTGTGGATGCGGCGGCGGATGTTCTTGCGATTGATCGTGCTCATGTAGCCGGAATGGGAATGAGGTTGGGGTCGGCGACGCGGGATTACTTGCCGACGCTCTTGCCTTCCTTGCGGCGGATTTTCTCGCCGGCATAGCGCACGCCCTTGCCCTTGTAGGGCTCCGGCGGGTAGTAGCCGCGGACTTCGGCGGCGAACTGGCCGACGAGTTGCTTGTCGATGCCTTCCACCTTGATCTTGGTGTTCTCGTTGACCGTGACGGTGATGCCGGCCGGGATCGGGTGGAGGAGCGGGTGTGAGCGACCGAGGGAAAGATCGAGTTCCTTGCCTTTCACCGCGGCGCGCAGACCGACGCCATGGATCTCGAGATCCTTGGTGAAGCCCTGGGTAACGCCGATGATCATGTTCTGCAGGATGCTCCGGACCGTGCCGTGGAGGGCACGGTGTTCCGGGCGCTCGGTGGCACGCACGACGGTGAGCGTGCTGTCCTCGCTCTTGATGGAGATGCCTTTTGGCAGGCTGAAGTCCAGCTTGCCCTTCGGGCCTTCCACGGTGACGGCGCCGCCGCTTTCCTTGATGGAGACTTTCTCCGGAAGGGAGATCGGTTTAAGTCCGACTCGTGACATGGTGTTGTGTTCCTTTCGCGAGTTGAGGGTTTACCAAACGAAGGCGAGCAGCTCGCCGCCGACGTTCTGGCGCTTGGCGGAAGCGCCGCTCATCACGCCCTTCGAGGTTGAAAGGATCGAGATGCCGAGGCCGGACATGACGCGCGGGACTTCGCCGGCGCCGACGTAATGGCGGCGGCCCGGGCGGGAGATGCGCTTGAGGTCGGTGAGCACCGGGCGGCCGTCGACGAATTTCGGCTTGAGCTTCAGCTCGGTGCGGTCGCCGGTGACAACCTCGAAGTTCCAGAGGTAGCCTTCCTCCTGAAGGATCCGGGCGATGTCCGCCTTGATCCGCGAGTAGGGTGCGGTGAATTCCTCGTTTCCGGCGCGGCAGGCATTCTTGAAGCGCGTGAGGAAGTCGGAGATGGGATCGGTGAGAACTGCCATAAAAGTGGTTCTGTTAGCTTTCGGTTCGTGCGGGTTCTCAGCCGGCCACCGCTTCGGCGGCGGCCTCCTCGGCCTTCTTCAGATCGCGGAACGGCATGCCCAGCGCGGCCAGCAGCTCGCGGCCCTCGGCATCAGTGTTGGCGGAGGTGACGAAGATCAGGTCGAAGCCGATCTGGCGCTTCACCTGGTCGAGCTCGATCTCCGGGAAAATCGTCTGGTCGTTGAAGCCCACCGCGTAGTTGCCCCGGCCGTCGAACGACTTCGAGGAGATCCCGCGGAAGTCGCGGATGTTCGGGGCGGTGACGTTGATGAAGCGGTAGAGGAATTCCCACATCCGGGCGCCGCGCAGCGTCACGCGCGCGCCGAGCGGCTCGCCCTCGCGCAGCTTGAAGTTCGCCACGGCCTTCTTCGAGTAGGTGATCGTCGGACGTTGGCCAGTGATCTTCGAGATCTCGGAGACCGCGTCGTCGACGGCGATCTTGCGGTCCGGGGCCTTGCCCATGCAGGACGCCACCACGATCTTCTCGAGGCGGGGAACCTGGTGCGGATTGGTGTAGCCGAGCTTCTTGGTCAGAGCCGGCACGACCTTCTCCTTGTAGTGCGTTTGCAGTATCGGTGTGCTCATTTGGTTTCAGCGGGTCAGCGCTTCGGTTTCGCGCTTAAGCGCGGGCAGCGGCCGGTGCGGCCTCAGCCCAGTTTCTTGACGTTGGAGATGTGGACGGGACCGTCGATCTTCTGCAGGCCGCCGTCCGGATTCTTCTCGGAGCGGCGGACGGCCTTGGTGATCGGGCGGGCACCCTCGACGATGACCTGATTCTTGGCGGCCTTGACGAGCGTCACGGTGCCGCGCTTGCCCTTGTGGTTGCCGGCGATGATTTCAACTTCGTCGCCTTTTTTGACGTGCGTCTTGATTCGGCTCATCGGATGGGAAATTCGGGATTCGGTTTGGTTGGCGGACGCTCAGAGGACCTCCGGCGCCAGCGAAACGATTTTCATGAACTGCTTCTCGCGCAGCTCGCGGGCGACGGGCCCGAAAATGCGGGTGCCGCGCGGATTGTTGTCCTTGTCGATGACCACGATCGCGTTCGAGTCGAAGCGCAGGACCGAGCCGTCCGCACGGCGGATCGGGAAGGAGGTGCGGACCACCACGGCCTTGACCACGCTGCCCTTCTTCACGGCGGCGGTCGGGATCGAGTCGCGGATGTGGGCGGTGATCACGTCGCCCACCTGGGCGGTGCGGGTGCGCTTGCCGAGCACGCCGATCATTTTCGCGCTGCGGGCACCGGTGTTGTCGGCGACGGCGAGCTTGGTTTCCATCTGGATCATGGCAGTAAGTCTTGGGGAAGTTGTGGGAAAATGGAGCGGAGCCCGCGGAGCCAGCCTCAGTGCGTGAGGATTTCCTGGAGCGACCAGCGTTTCAGCTTGGACAGCGGACGGGTCTCGACGATGCGGACGCGGTCGCCGATCTGCGCCTGGCCTTCCTCGTCGTGCACGTAGTATTTCTTCGACCGCTTGACGATCTTGTTGAATCTCGGGTGCGGCACGCGGGCGACGTGCTCGACCACGAGGGTCTTCTGCATCTTGTTGGACACGACCACGCCGACGCGGGTCTTCCGGAGGTGCGGCTTGGTGTCCTGGGGAGTCTCGCTCATGTTGGAAAAGGTTGGATGCGTTCGGGCGTTGGCGCTCAGGCGCGCTTGCGGTCGTTGACCACGGTGAGGATGCGGGCGGCTTCCCGCCGCACCTGGCGGATGCGGGCCGGGTTCTCGAGCTGGCCGGTGGCCTGCTGGAGGCGGAGGTTGAAGGCTTCCTGCTTGAGGTCGCGGAGGCGCACCTGCAGCTCGTCGGCCGTCAATTCGCGGATGTCTTTGGCTTTGGCTTTGGCCATGGTTCGGAGCGGGATGAAGTTGGATCAGGAATGCGGATTGCGGACGACGAAGCGGGTCCGGATGCCGAGCTTGTAGGACGCCAGGCGCATCGCCTCGCGGGCTTGGGATTCCGGCACGCCGGCGACCTCGAAGAGCATGTTGCCGGGGCGCACGACGGCCACCCAGGCGTCCACCGCGCCTTTGCCTTTGCCCATGCGGGTTTCCGGCGGACGGGCGGTGATCGACTTGTGCGGGAAGATGCGGATCCAGACTTTCCCCTTACGCTTGAGGTAGCGGTTGATCGCGATACGGCAGGCCTCGATCTGGCGGTTGGTCATCCAGCCGCGGTCGAGGGTCTGGAGTCCGAAGTCGCCGAAGGCCACGGTCGTTCCGCGCTGGGCGTTGCCGGCGCGGCTTCCGCGGTGGCTCTTGCGGAACTTCGTTCGTTTGGGCATCAAGGGCATGAGTCAGTCCTCCTTGGTAAATGTTCGGGTTGATGAATGTCGGGCTCAGTTGCGCGGACGGCGGTCGCCGCGATCTCCGCGATCCCCGCGGTTGCCACGGTCACCGCGCTCGCGGCCCGGGCCCGGCTTGCCGTCGTCTTCCTTCTTGTTGATCCAGCACTTCACGCCGATCACGCCGTAAACGGTGCGGGCTTCCGCGAAGCCGTAGTCGAGCGGCACGCGCAGCGTCTGGAGCGGCACCTTGCCTTCGCGGTACCACTCGGAGCGGGCGATGTCCGCACCGCCGAGACGGCCGGCGCAACGGATCCGGATGCCTTCCGCGCCGAAGTCCATCGCCGTCTGGACGGCGCGCTTCATCGCGCGGCGGAAGGAAATGCGGCGCTCGAGCTGAATGGCCACCTGTTCG
>CBFGTW010000102.1:0-16169 GCA_965651855.1 uncultured Verrucomicrobiales bacterium | reverse complement strand
TGCTACCTATGAACCCAGCCCGCCCAAGAGGCCGCCGGCGCACCGCTTACATTCATCGGACTCCCCGCCCCTGCCGGGGGAATGGCAGAGCGCACCCAAAAAACAAAAGCGCGTCCCGGAACCGGGACGCGCTTTCTTGGAAACAGATGCGATGGGCGGAGATCAGGCTGCGGCCACTTTCTTCCGGGAGCGCGAGCGCAGGAAGACGCCGGAGCCGACAAGGCAACCGAGAACCGCAAGGCTGCCGGGCTCGGGGATGGCTGTCAGGGCGACGTTGTCGATCCCGATCAGACCCGACGAGGACTGGAAGATGATGGAAAGCGTCTCGCCAACAGGCAGCAACAGGCCGGCGAAGGAGAATTCCTGGCTGAAGTCCATGGTGTTGGTCACCGCGGGGAACGAACCCGAATTCGAACCCAGGGAGTAGCTGACGGTGAGTTCGCTCAAGGGATCCATCGCGCTCATGTCGAGCAGCAGCGAGCCGAGGATGAAATCCTTACCGGACGAAACATTCTGGATCACGATGTTCAGGGGCACGATCGAAGTGGCCGCGGCGTAGAGATAGCCATCATTCACACCGGCCGCCGGCAGCACGAAACCCTGGGCGTCGACTCCCGAGCCGTAGGTTCCGTCCGGGCTGCCATTCGTCCCCTCGGATCCCACGTTGGGAAGGCCGGGCTTGTTGACGGTGGCGGTCACGCCACTGACGGTCACGTCGGCGGATTCCGCCGTCGTTGATGCGTCAAAGTCGTGGAATCCAGCGATGAGGATGCCGGCAGAGGCATTGTTGATGGTGATCGCCGCGGCGACGGCGGCGAAGAGCAGCGTGGTTCTGTTTTTCATGGGGAGAAGGGAGAGGTGGAAGCAGGGTGCATCTAGCTGCCACACGCGCATCTAACGGATACTCGGATGGGGCGTCAACAGTAGTTTTTGAAAAATTCCATCTGCCGAATTTCATCTGACAGAACCTCCAGCATTTCGCGGGCCGGCGACGATCTCCGGATGACATGGCGCATGAAAGCTGTTCATCCGAAAATACCGCGTGTCCGAGGTTCACTTGTCGAGAGCCACGTCCTCCTCCGGCTCCGGCTGGGAAGGTACCGGCAGAGGCGGAAGGATTTCGCGGACGCGGTCGCGCTCCAACTGCTCGACCGCCTTGCGCCAGGCGGCGGATTCCTCGGAGACACCGACATTTTCGGCATCCGGCAATTCAGGGAGCGGGAGGTTCCGCTTTTCCACGCTCATGAGAAGAGACCGGAAAACAACGCCCTCTTGCGTGAGAAACCGGCGCCAGTCGACCTCCTGCAGGATCTTCGCGGCCTCATCCGCATTTCCGGTCAAGGCATGGGCGGTTCCTTCCAGGGCGCGGCGCATCATCGGCGGGATCCGGCGGCTTGCTTCAAGCTTCGGCAACCATTCGAAAACCTTCGCGGGCTCCCCCGCCATCAGGGCGGCGAGGCAGGCGGCCGAGTAGAGGTCCGGCATTTCGTGCTCGCTCGTGAGGCGCTCGAAGCGCTGCAGGATTTCGGCCGGAGCGATCATGCCGTGCAGGAGAGCGAGGTAGTGGAAGTTGTTCTGGAGCTCGAGATTCTGCGGCTCGTAACGCAGCAGCGATCGGTACATGGCGAGCAGGTCCTGGGTCTTGTCCTTCCGGGCGAGCGAGAGAAACAAGGACTCGAAATCCCTGTAGAGCGGCAGCCGGCCCCAGCCGACACGGACGGCGGCCACCCACGCCCGCTCCGCGACGCGGCGCTCGCCGAGCCGCTCGGCGTGCATGGCGATGTCGATGAACCGATTCTTCGAGGTATCCGAGGCCGCTTGGTCGATCGCCTTGTTCCAG
The DNA here is from genome assembly GCA_965651855.1 of uncultured Verrucomicrobiales bacterium. Taxonomy (GTDB): domain Bacteria; phylum Verrucomicrobiota; class Verrucomicrobiia; order Verrucomicrobiales; family Akkermansiaceae; genus Luteolibacter. The sequence continues at coordinate 14,329 of CBFGTW010000102.1, read as the reverse complement.
GCGGCCGTCTCGCGCGCATGGTCGCCCTGCGCCCGGGAGACCGCCACTTTGATCAACTCGAACTCAACTGCATTCACGCCCTTGGGCGGCGCTTCGATCATCCGCTCGACGTCCTGCCAGCGCTTCAGGCGCAGCAAGGCGTGGAGGCGGGCGATGTAGGCGTCGGCGCCATTTTCCGCCGCTTCCTCGAGTTCGTCCGCGGCGAGGGCGGCTTGATCGTGGCGGACGAGCCATGTCCCGAGAGTCCCCGGAGCCACTTGCGAAAAGCGGGCGACGGCCGACTTGAAAACCGCGTCCCTTTCTTCGGGGCGGGCCTCGAGCCTCGGGTGGAGTGCGAGCAAGTGATGGATCTCGGTCGCGCCCGGCTGGGCCTCGACCCACGCCGGCAGGTTCTCCGGAAGCGGCTCGCCCGAATCGAGGCCTCCGGGCGTTTCGCCCAGGACGACGAGAGCGTCGAGCGCCTCTTCGGGTGCTCCGGATGCGGCCAAGGCAGCGAATTGCTCCCGCGCCTCGTCCAGGCGCTCTTGGCTGGGCAGGGCGCACAACACCCGGATCAGCGCCAAGCGGATCCGCGGATGCGCGCTGTTTCCCTCAATTTCGCGGATCATCTTCTCCGCGGTGCCCAGCTCCCCCCGCAACAGGAGGACGTCCGAAACCGCGGCCCGGGCCTGGGGCGACCTCTGGACATCTTCCTCCAAGCTCGCATAGGCCGCGAGCGCCAAGGCTTGGGGTGCCTGTCGCGCCAGGGTGCCCAAGGCCGCGAGACGATCCTCGCCGGTGGCCTTGGCATTCACGAAAAGCTGCGCCGCGGCCAGATAGGCTTTCGGTTCTCCCAGCTCCGCCAGCGCCCGCTGCCAGACCCGGAAGGCGGCGAAGTCGTCCCGTCGTGCGAGGAGCACGCTGCGCGACAGGTCCCGGGCCTTCGGCCAGTTCTCGCGCCGGGCGGCCGCCTCGGCCATCTCGAGGTTGCGGTCGAGTTGGTAAGTCCGGTAGCGCTGGTAAGCGTACTTTCCGCCAAAGTAGAGGCCGGCTCCCAAGGCGAGCAGGATGCCGGCGATGAGGGCAAGCCGACGCCAGCCAATTCGGGTGAGAATCTTGCGCTGGCCGAACTTCTGGATGGTGCTGGGGAGGCGGGGGTCGTAGCGGGAATCCATGGGGGGAGAATGGGGGGTGGAACCTGTCAGGGGGACGACGGCGGCGGATCGGCAGTCGCGGTGTCCGTCCATGTCAAGCGGCTCAGGATCGTCTCCGAAAAGATCGACCAGGCAGTCTCTTCATCGGCCGCGCCGAAGACACCTCCCTGAAGCACCCGGCCGGGCCCGGCTTTGCGGACGAACGCCCCCCGGATGCGCGCCAGACGCTCCGTGCCGCGCTGGAACGTGAGGGTGCCGATCTCCCGCATCCAGCCGGTCTTGAACACGTACACGAGTTGCCCGCCTCGGGCGGCGAAAACAGTGGTGTCGAACTCGAGGTCCACTCCCGCCGGTCCTTGCCAAACGCGGGTCTGCCGGCTGCCACGGAACTCGAATCCAGCCGCCACGTTGCAGATCTCCGGCGCATGGCTGGTCACATCCATGAGCGGCCCCAACTCGAGGTGGTCCCATTCGAAAGAGAAGACGGTCAACGACACATCGCCTTCCAGATCGAGTTCCCACTGCGAGCCACGGTCGGCGCGGTAGGATTCCACGACCGACGGGATCTCGACCCGCGCGACGTCTCCTTCGAAGTCTTCCGGCAAATGGAAAACCGGCCCCTCGGCGGCCGGCGGCGGCAGCACGTTCCGCAGGCCGAGCGCGCCCTCGCCAAGGCACAGCAAGGCCAGCGCGGCCAACGGCCAACGTGAGGGTGCGGAGAAAATCCTCCTCATGGGGGAAAAGACGGTCGGGGGAACTCGCGGGGGGTGGAAATAGCGAGGAGCCCGGAGTTTGTCGACTCCGTTTCAAGCCAACGGAACTCCTACGGAACTCCTGCCGACAGGCTCAACTCACGGCCGCGCCGTTTGCCTTCGTCGTGCGGACCACGACCTTCCGCTTGTCGATCCACGAACCCTGCAACAACCAAGCCGCGCCGTACAATCCCGCGGCCGACAAGGCGAAGGCCAGGTGGCCGATCATGTCGTGGGCCGCCGCCGCCGCTTCCGCGCCTCGGGAGAAATGCAGCTCCGCCAACCACCAAGCCCGCCCCGCGTTCAAGACCAAGGCGAAAATTCCGGCCGCACCGATCAGCAACAGCCGCCGTCCCCAGCCGAGAAAGAGCAGCTCGCCGAAAAACAGGGCGGCCATGCCGAGGCTTTGCAGCGAGCGGATGCCGCTGCAGCCGTCCGTCACGGCCACCACGTCACCGCCGATCGCCAGGCGCTCGCCCAGGATCTCGACCGGGCGGCCGGCGAGGAGAAAGACCTCGGCCGCCAGCGCGATCACCGCCCCTGTCAGGCTGCGCACCATCACCTGCTCGACCCGCCAGGGCAGCGGCACCGCCGAAAGCGCGAAGATGGTCACGGGAAGCAGGAACAGTGACAGGCGGCGCCCGCCCGCGCGCCACAGCAACGCGTGCGTCGCGCCCGCCACCAGCAGCGCGTGCAACAGCAATGGCGGCCGCCAAGTCGGGTCCGCCTCGCCCACCACCCTCAGCGGCAGGATCGCCGCCACCACCAGGATCAGCGCGACTCCCCAGCCGGCCGTCCATTCGATCCGGTTTCCAGAGGCGGCGGCCGGCCCGAGGTCGTCCCGCATCTGCCAGCGCCGCCAGGCGAAGGCCAAGGCCAGCGGCGCGACGAACCACCCGTAGGCGTAATACTCCCCGTCCCGCCAAGTGGGGATCAGGCTCCAATAGAGCTGGAGCCAGAGAGCGACTAGGGTGAGCGGAAGGAGCATGGGTATTGGATCAAGAAGGTCGGGCGGGTGGATTCCGGTCCGCGGACTCCCGCATTTTCGCGACGATCAGAAAGTCGTAGAATGCCTGGAGGACGCAGTAGACGAAGCCCGGATAGCCGTCGAGGAAGCCACGGCGGACGAGGTAGAGATAGATGAACTTCGCAAGCCAGCGCAATGGCAGCCGCGCGTGCAGACGCTTCATCGCGCGTTTCCGGACGACCGGGTCCCGGTCCACCAGCTCGCCTGCCGCGAGAGGCGCCCGCAGAAGCTCGGCGGCCAGGGCGGCCTCCTCGGTCGAGTAGCGGTTGTGTTTCGCGACCCAGTCGGCGATTCCCTTGGAGAAGTTGTAGTGATCGTAGGCGACCTCGATATGGCCGGTCCCGCGCAGCGCCTGGTCTTCCCGTTGGCCATGGCCGGCCTTCACGAAGCGGACCTCCCCGATCTTCATCAAGCGCACCTGGGGATAGGGATACTGGGTGCTGCGCCGGATCCACTTGCCGAGGAAAATGATCCGATTCGGCACGAAGAACGCACTGTGCCGGTCGAGTTCGATCTCACGCTCGCAGGCGTCGCGCAGCTCGCCGTTGAACCGCTCGTCGGCGTCCAGATGGAAGACCCACGGGTGCTTGAACGGAATGGATTCCAGCGCGTGGTTGCGCTGCGAGCCGAAGTCGTCGAAGGCCCGTTGGAAAACCCTCGCGCCGCGCTCCCCGGCGATGGCGCAGGTGCGGTCGCCGCTGAAGGAATCGAGCACCACCACGTCGTCGCACCACGCCACCGAATCGAGGCAGGCCGGAAGATTGGCCTCCTCGTCTTTGGTGAGGATCAGGATGGAGAACATGGCGGCCGGGAAGGCTTCATCCGTCTTGGACGGCAGCGGCGTTCGCCCGGATATGCCCGGGCTGGAACATCGAGCAGAGGATCACGCTGTTCGGGAAGTCCGCCGGGAGAGCGCGCAGGACTTCATGCGGCGGCAGGCCATTGCTTCCGCGGAACGGGGAAAACAAAACGTTCGGTTTCTCCCGCCGCTCGGCCACGGCGGCCTGATAGTGCGGTGCCGCCGGCGAGGCGTTGAACTGCAAGACGTCGAAAGACGGCCACGCCGCGGCCAGCGAATCGCGGGACTGCCAGTCGAACGCCAACCCCCAGCCGCGGATCTTTCCCTCCGCCTTCAGCCTCTCCGCGGCGTCCGCCAAGTCGTCGAGCCGGGCGATGGGACCGGGTGGTTCGTGGACGAAGAAATAATCGAGCCGATCGGTGCGCAGGGCTCGCAACGAACGCTCGAGGCTGTCCCGCATCGCGTCCGGGGTGAGCGTGACGCGCTCGTGGAAGGGGTCACGCCCGGGCGGCCCGGACGGCGGCGGACCGGGCTGGGGTGCCGGTTTTCTTCCCTTGAGCCAGCGCACGACCGGTTTCAGCGGCCGCAGGGCGCCAGCGAGGGGCGTGGCGCGAATCCCGAACTTGCTGGCGATCACGACCTCGTCCCGCCGGCTCTTCAGAAACCGCCCGACGAACGACTCCGCCTCGCCGTATCCATACGAGCGCGCGATGTCGAAGTGGGTGATGCCGCAATCCAGCGCGCAGGCGAGCGCCCGCCGCGCGGTGCCGCCGCCGACCGCTCCGAGGATCGGCGCGCAGCCGAACCCGAGGACAGACGAGCGCAGTCCGGGGATCAGTTCAACCGTACGCATGGGCTGCGAATTTCGAGGACAAACGGCCGGCCAAGCGGAGAGCGAACGCGCCGAGGAAAAACGTGGGGTTGGCCTGACCGGAGGTCGGGAAAGCGGAGCTGCTGCAGATGTGGAGATTGCTCGTTCCCCAGACTTTCAGGTCACGGTCCACCACCCCGCGCTCCGGAGAATTGGCGATCCGGGTGGTGCCGCACTGGTGGATGCCGTCGCGCGACATCCCGCGGATGGCAGCCGGCATCTGGTCGCGTTCGAACCAGTATTCGAGCCGGCCGCACCCGCACCGCTGCAACCAGCGATCGAGGATCTCGTGCACGCGGACGACCGAATCGACGTCCGCGTCGGTGAGCCGGTAGTGGATTTCCAAGGTCTCGCCGTCGGCTCCGAGCGTCATGCGGTTTTCCGGATCGGGCACCTGTTCCGCATGGAAATGCAAGGCGTAGCGGTTGTTCCGGCTGTGGAGGAAGATCCCCGGCAGCTTGCGTTTCAGGCAGTAGCGGCGGAAGAAAATCGAGGCGGGAGTCAGGAGCGAGCCCGGCAGTCCGCGCAGGACATTCGCGCAGTGCCGCGGCACGCCCTGGACCTTGCCCTTGGTGACCGAATTGGCGATCGCGGGAGGCGCGAGCCGTTTTCCCAGACCCGGCGTGATCATCGCCAGATACATCATAGACATGGCCCCGTTGCGATGCGCCGGGTCGTGATAAAGCGGATTGTCGAGCCAGATGGCCGTATTGAGGAGGTTCTCGCGGCACAACACGTCCGTCGAGAGCTGAAAGCGCCGGCGGAAATAGCTCCCGTCCTCGTTCCGCATGAACCCGTAGTCGGTGGCAGCCGGACGCCCGGAAAAGCAAACCGACGCGATCTTTCCGGAAACGTGTCCTTGGTAATAGCGGCCGAGCGCCTCCGGCACGCCGCCGAGGGCGGTGAAGACCTGCGGGTTGCGCAGCAACATGCGCGTCGTCTCCTGCGTCCCCGCCGCCAGCACGAACGAATCGGCGGCGATTCGACGCACCTCACCCGAACCGCGCTGCCGCAGCTCGACCCACGCGATCCTGCCGCGCGGGTCCGGTGCCTCGAACGCCCGGGCTTCCTGGCCGAAAACCAGCTCGATGCCCGGTGCGGATTCGATCTCGGCGCGGTAACGCCGGCCGAACCGCGTCGGCATGCTCCAGCGCTCGAGCCGGCTGTCGAGCACGTCGCCCTCGCGGAATCCCTCGGCGATCCGGCGCTCCCTCCACCGCGGCATCTGCCCGAGGTCGAAACCTCCGGTCCCGCACTCGAAGTATTCGGCGGCTCGGTCAAGCAGCGGCTCCACTTCGCGAAGCAGGCCCAGGTCCCAGGTGCAGCCGCCGCGGACGACGGGCCGGTCGATGAAATCCACCTCATCATACATCACGCAGCGCCCGCCCCAGGTGGCCGAGGTTCCGCCAAACCCCTTGTTGGTGCACTCGTACGGGTCGTGGTGATTGGCCGGATTGACGTTGCGGATCGACTCGTCGAGCCCGTTCGGACCCCGCTCGTTCTCCCTGCCGAACTCGACCAAGAGGACCGTCTTTTCCGGGTTCGCCCGGGCAAACTCCAGGGCCACCATCATCCCGGCCGGGCCGCTGCCGATGACGCAGAGGTCGTAGCGTTCCCGTGATGGCGCCGCGGAAATCATGGCGTGGAAAGGCCCGCAGGTTCAGCCGTTCCGGCCTCCGCCAGTTGCCGCCGACGCGAAACGGCCTTCGCCGGGTTTCCGGCGTAGACCGTCCAAGGCTCGAGGGTCTTGGACGCCACGGCGGCCGCACCGAGCACGGAGCCTTCGCCGCAGGTCACCCCCGGCAGGACCACCGCGCGAGCGCAGATCCACGCGCGCGGAGCGATCTCGACCGGGCGGCTGACCAGCTCGAAGTCGGGGCTGTTGTGGTCGTGCGTCGCGCCACACAGGAAGGCGTCCTCGGAAATGATGGCGTGGTGACCGATACGCACGCCGCCCACGTTGTAGACGGAGGCGCGGCTGGCGATGGTCGCGACGTCCCCCGTTTCGAGGAGCCACGGCGCCCAGATGCGGGCGGTGGGATAGATGAAGTTGTTTCGCCCGAGCCGCGCGCCGAACAACCGCAGCACCGCACACCGCCAGCGGTGCATCGGATTCGGCGTGGGCCTGCACAGGAGCGTCCATGCCAGTCCCCAGACGGCCCGCTTCAGCTTGCTGCCGACGCTTTGCATCGGACGCATCAGCGCGTCGGGATGATTCGGATCGTGTTGGCCGTGCAGCATGGCGTGCGGTGAAGAGATGCGGCGCGGGGTTCAGCGGAAAGACCAAATTCCGTGGCGGAACAGATGATGGATGGCCGCCAGCCGCTCGCGCCGCGCGCAGTAGATGTCCCAGGAATTCAGCGGCTCCGGCCGCGGTTCGCAGGCGACGGCGAATTCCCGCTCCGGTTGCCAGCGATCGAACACGGCGAGCGACCGCGGGACGTGGAACCAATTGGTGACCAGCACCACGCGATCCGCCGACAGATCGTCCAACAGCGGCCGGGTGAAGCGCGCGTTCTCCACCGTCGAGGTGGCGGCGGTCTCGTGGATCAGGCGCGAGGCGGGAATCCCGGCGTCGAGCAACTCGCGGTGGAGCGTCCCGCCGTCACCGGTCACGATGAGCATCACCTCCGGAAACGCTGTGGCGAGACGCGCCGCCTCGCTCGAGCGCGCCGAGTTTCCGCCGCCCAGGACGACGATGGCATCCGGTGTCCAGGGAAGGGCCTGAGGCGGCGCTCCCGGCCAGGAACCCCAGCCGATCCAGCCGCCGAGCAAGGTCAGAAGCAGGAAGGCAACCGCGGCCGCGATCGCCAGGAGGCGAAACTTCCTCAAACGGACCGCGCTCATATCTCGCTCAAACGACGAAGTCCGGCCGGGGACCTTCTCCGGCCAACCAGCGATACGAGCGGGCGAAGGCATCCGCCACCCGCGGCCAGGTAAAGTTCCGCTGCACGAGGTTCCGGCCGTTCGCGCCCATGGCGAGCCGCGCTTGCTGATCGGCACTTGTCAGCTCGGCGAAGCCGGCGGCGATCGACGCGGGTTCGGTTTCGATCCGGATGGCGGCTCCAGCTTGGAATCCTTCGGGCAGGTTGCAGCGGTCGGTCATCATCACGGGCAGGCCATGCGCCCAAGCCTCGAGGACGGATACCGGCAGTCCCTCGCTCAGGCTGGGCAGGATGAATGCATCCGCCCGGCGCAGGAGCGCCGCTTTGGTTTCTCCGAACGCGGGCCCGACGAAGAGGACCGAAGCCGGTGTTTCGGTGCTTCGGTCCTCCGGTGTCCTGGCGAGGAACTCATCCGCCGGAACAGCGGCGGCCGGAGTCCCGAGGTCGCGGCAAATTTGTTCCAGTTCGGCCCGGTGCCCGTCCTGATCCCAGCCGGCGATGACAAACTGCCAGTCGCGGTCACCCCTCATCTTCGCCCAAGCGCGCAGCGCGGCGGCGAGGCCCTTCTTCGGATGCAGGCGTCCCAGAAAAAGCAAAACCCGCGGCCGGGAGCCGGCTGCGGGTGGGCGTTCCTCGATGGCGGGGAGATCCACGCCGTTCGGAATGACAGCGACCGGATTGCGCAGGCCGAGCCGGCGGATCGACTCCGCTTCGGCCTCGCACAAGGCGTGCAACAGCGTCGCCCCGCGCAGATGCCGCGACTCGTAGAGCCGCAGAGCCAAACGCTTCTTCCAACGCGAATGCGCGAGCGCCCACGGATCGAGCATCCCGTGCGGGCTCACGACCCGCGGCTTGCGCGCCTCCCGTGCCCAAGCCGGCCCGCCGATCGAAAGATAGGTCCACAGCCCGTGGGTGTGCAGCACGTCGGGCTGCCAGTCATCCAGCGCGCCCGCCAAGCCCGGCACGAATGTCATTCCGGGAAGCTTCCGGCCGGGGAGCAGGACCGGACCGCCATCCGTCCAGCCAGGAAGAGGCCGGCCCGGATCGGCCACCGAGAACGCCCGGGGCTGGAGCCCGGCGTCCGCTTGGGCTGCCGCCAAGGCCCGCACGGCTTCCGATATGCCGCCGCCGAGGGTGGTGACCGACTGGGTGAGATGGGCCACCCGCCATGCCGGAGCGTTGGTCATTCCGCAGGCACCGGGTCGGAGTCCGCGCGCAACGGCCGGCGGTGGGCCGGGCGTCGCCGACCTCTCCTTTTCCGGTTCCTCTTCGGCCGCTGGTCCGCCGCCGGATCCATTACCTTCCGGTACCAGCTTCGCGCGCTCAGCAGCATCCAGCCGAAAAGATAGGGGTAAAGCACGAGCAGGGTGATATCCCGGCCCATGTTGAAGGTGAGGATCATCCCACAGGCATAGAGCAGCAGGCGCGCCGGGTCGGTCGACATCAGGTCCTGCCGGGCGAGGATCGCGACCCAGAGGGCCATCAGGATCGCCGCCGCGATCGGTCCGAAGAAGCGCCCGAAGTTCACGATGCCTTGGCCGATCATCCCAGTGGCGATGCTGGCGGTGATGCCGGCGCTCGACTCGGAAGCGCTGCTGGAGGTGAATCCGCGCGCGATGGCATAGTCCACGCCGACGTACGGCTTGTTCTTCCAAAGCGCCCGCGGAATCGGGTTGACCAGCTCGGCGAAGTAACGCTCGCCCCAGTTAGGTGTGTACGTTCCCCGCTCGAAATAGTCGTTCATGTAGCCGAGTTCACTGAACATGCTCAGTCCGGCGTGTTTCGCATCCTCCGCCTTTTCCACGGCTTCGTTCGAGCCGACCGCAGCAGCGATTGAACCGGCCGTGCGGTTGGCGATGACGAAACCGAACCAGAAATTGACCGCCAGGAATCCAGCCAGCAGCACCGCCGCCTTGGTCATAAGGCCCCCGCGGAGGCGCAGGAACGTCCACGCCAGGAAGCCCGGCAGCATCGTGGCGATCATCGCGTTGCGGGTCCGGTCGAAGATGTAATATGGGAATGTGAGCGCGCAGACGACCAGCGCGATCCCGCGAGTCTTCGGATTCCGGGCGACGGCGGCGATCACGCCGAAGCCGCTGGCGAGGAAAATCTGGACGTATCCCGCGAGCGAGAGGATCGCGTCGATTCCGCCTCCCACGCGGTCGCGGCTCCACGGGTGGGCCTTGTGCCCGAGGTAGGGCGCGAACAACCCGGCGAAGTCGAATTTCACACGGACCAGCGCCACCGCCATGAGAATCACCCAAGCGATCAGCATCAGCATCGCGAGCCGGTCCATCGGTCGCTGGACCCTCGGGTCTTCCAGCTTGCGGGTGCGGATGTAGCGCATCAGCGGGCTGCGTCTTCCCTGGAACTTCCGGTTCACGAGGCGGTGGACCGGCGGCACGAGGAACCCGAGAGTGACGATGAAGAGCAGCACCTGCCACCAGCCCGCGGCGAGAGCCTCATCCCCCATCAAGAGCCGGTAGGCTTGGTAGTCGTTGTAGAGCGCGTCCCCGTGATACCAGACAGCCACGGTGGCGAGCACCATGCCCAGCGGCAGCCCCCACGCGGCGTTGCGGTGGTTCCACGCATACAAGCCGAAGCCCACGAGCGCCACGACGCTCAGGAAGAACGGCAAAGGAAATGTCAGCAGGTTTTCCATGTCAGGCTCGCAGGCAACCCCGCGCACCATTGGCGGACCGAAGAAAAATTAAAAGCCAATCCGCGCGATCAGCGGTCTTCCACCGGAAACAGCGCGTCGATCGCCACCCGCGCGGGGGTGAACCCCGCCGCCGCCAGGAACGCGAGCGCCATCACCGCGTCCGCACGCTCAGGACCGTCCGGGCCGAAGCGGGCCGCGAGCCCCTTCGCCATGGCCGCCCGGCTCCCGGGACGCGACTGCCAGATGGCGTCCACCGTCATGCACATTTCATCCGCGAGGATCGGGGCGGACCCGTCGCTCCGCTCCCAGTCGAGCAACCACCACTCGCCCGTCCGCCTCAGCAGGTTCGTGCGATTCATGTCCCCGTGGGCGAAGCCGACCGCCACGCCTGCGCTCGCGGAGGCATCCATCGCGGCGCTGAAAGCCGGATTGGCCACGATCCGGCGCGCCTCCCGCCACCAGTGGAGCGCTTCAAGCGCCTCGCCATAGACGCGGCGTTCCTGCCCTTGGATCTCCCGGGGGATTTCGTTCGGCAATGAGTCGCGGGACCAATCCGCGGCGCGGACATCCGGCGGCGTCGGCTCGACGATCAGGAACGCATGCTTGTCCAAGTGTCCCTCGAGAAGCACCGCAGGCACGTGGCAAGATTCCAATCCCATGGCCGAAACCCGGGCGAGCGCCTTTCCCTCGTGCTGGATGAGGGTGTTGTTGGAGGCATCGAAGCCCAGCTTGCAAAAAGCGGCGCGCGACCCGGAACGGTCCAGCAGATGAACGTAGATCCGCCCACGCGACGGATCGCCGGGCCAAACGAACACCGGATGGATCTCGCCGCGGCCCAAGCCGGAGGCGACCTCCGCGCACCACTGCCACACCGTGTCTTCCGGCACGCCCGGGATCGGCGGTGTCGTCCGCGAGCTGAACCACGGCAGCAGCCCCGCCCTCGCGCCGGCCCGCCAGCCCGCGCGGCCCGCGCGCCGCTTCCAGGTGTGGGCCGGATAGCAGGCAAGCGCCGCCTGGCACAATCCCGCCGGCCGCCCCGGCACCGCCATCAGAGGGCGCTCACCAGCCTTGATCAGTCGAAGGGCGGACATGGGAGATGGCGGGTGGAAGAAGTGCCGAGTGCGAAGTGATCAGTGATCAGTGGGAGAGAGAACCGCCGAGACGCGAAGGCCGCCAAGGGACGAGGAACATCGAACATCGAACGCCCAACATCGAACCTCGAAGGAAGAGGGTGGCGCGCGAGGCGCGAGACCTCCTTCATTTTTCACTCACCATTCATCACTCTGCATTTGTCCCGCGCCCGCCCACTTGTCGCCAGCGGCGCGGACGACGATGGAAAAGCGCGCAGCCCTATTTCGGATTTCATGCTTCGACATTGAGGCTTCCCCCCCAGATCCGCCTGCGGCGGTCCGGCTTCGCCGGATGAAGTGGGTCGGCCCCGGCGGTCCGCCCCTACCCGCGGCTCTGCTACGAAGCCGTGTTTGGAATTTGGCGCTTGGACATTCGTGCTTTCCTCCCGCCCTCTTCGTTTAGAATTTGATGCTTTAACATTCATGCTTTCCCCCGTGCTGCGCGAGGAATACCTCATGGACGCGGCGGCAGACGACTTCGACGGTTGCCTCGATGCCCGCCGAAGCGTCGATGATCGCGGCATTTTCGCGTCCGGTCACCAGTTCCCGGATGACCCGCTGCTGGCGCTCGATTTCCTCGCGGTCCAATTCCGGCTTCCCGCGGAAGATATCGTCCGCGTCGCGGTCGAGATGAAGGATCAGGTCCGGTTTCGGCGCCAGCCGCTCGAGCAGGCGCAGATACCCGCGTGGCACCCGGCCGTAGCCCCGCTGGTAGTAGTAATCGTGGAAATACCTCGCGAATACCAGCAACCCGCCTTGGCCGCTAAGCTTCCGCAACAACAGCCGGCCGATGAAGAAATCGAAGGCATAGTAGGTGACATAAAACATGCCGACCAAGGGCGGGTGGTCGCGGTTCATCCCCGAGCCGCGGGTGCCCGGTTCCACAACCGGCTTTTCTGCCACGCGCCTCCCGATCACCTCCGCCAGCCGGCGCTTGATCCGCTTCATCTCGGGCAGTATCCGGAATTGGTATTCGAACCGCCGGACGACCTTGAACGGATGCTTGTAGAGACGCTCGGCGACTCGATCCGCGATGGTGCTCTTGCCGGACCCGTCGGGCCCCAGCAGGACGACGAGTCCGCTCATCGGCGGCCACAGGTGATGGCGGAGATTGCCGGCGAAGAACCGGAGCGCATCCAAGGAAATGCGGCTGCTCCCCCGCCCCACGGCGCGCCGCAAGTCCGGCACCAGCCATTCGACGCCGGACCAATCGCCGCGCTGGCAGGCGGCTAGAAGTTCCTCGGTCAAAGGACTGCCGAGAATGTCCTCCACACCGCGCCGGAAGCCATCGGGATCTTCGTTCGCCCCGGCTTGGACCTCATCGCGCGAGTTCGCCTTGAACGTCGGGTGGCGGGTCAACTCCTTGATCAGCGCGACCGCGGCCCCGAAACCCGGCGGCACCACGGCGACACCGGCCGCGTTCCGCCTTCGCGCGGAAAGGCCGAAGCCGCCGTCCGCCATGGGATAGAACCGGTGATAGCAGCCGCCGAACAAATCGATCGGCAGAAACCGCGGCTCAGGCCCGGGGCTCACCGCCAGGCAACAGCGGTAGCGGAACTTGTCGACGATCCGCACGATCGACCAGCCCTCCACCCGCGCGCATTCGCGCAGGACATCCTCCACCCGATCGGTCGCAGCCGGCTCGATGAGCAGGTCGATGTCGTAACGGGTTTCGTCCGGGAGGCCGTCGCTGCCTCGCAAGACAGCCCACGGGATCTCCCGACGGTCGAGTTCCGCGAAAAACCGCCGGACCAAGGGGCCGATGGGCGCCGGTTTCGCTCCCGGCGTGATGGCCGGTGGTTGGGCGGACAAGGTTTCCATCGAGCGGAATGGCGCGGCGAACGAGGACTCAGGCGGCGGCACCGGCGGACTTTCCGCCACCCACACGCACCGCCTTCCAAAAGTTGTTCGCGAAGTTTTCGGGGGTCCAAGCGGCGATGATCTCCCGCGAGCGGGCGGCCATGGCATCCCTGGCCTGAGGATCGTCCGCGACCTTTGCGAGAGCGGCCGAAAGCGCACCAGCGTCCGAGGGATCGAAGCGGAAACCGTTCTCGCCATCCTTCACCAGATCGTGAGCGGCCCCCACGGTGCGCGAGGCGATCACCGGCAGGCCGCAGGCCATGGCTTCATTCACCACCAGGCCCCACTGTTCCTGCAACGCCGGATGCACGAAGGCCCCGGCAAAGGCATAATAGGCCGCCAAGGTTTCAAACTGATGGAAACCCGCGAAAGTCACGTCCGGCGCGGCATGTGTCTCGACCTGTTTCCGGAGATCCGCCTCGTCCGGACCGGTGCCCAGGATCACCAACCGCCAGCCGTCCGGATGCCGGCGGCGGTATTCGGCGAATGCCTCGATCAAGGTCGCCAGGTTTTTCCGAGGGATGAATCGGCTCGACGCCAGGAAAAACGAGCGGGGATCATTCAAACCGGGCAGTGCGTCCCGGTTGCCGGAGGTCCTCCGCGCCTCGTCGGCCGCGCGGGCGAAGCGGTCGTTGTCCACGACATCGTAGCGGTCGAAGATTCTCCCGGCCGGCATGCCGAGTTCCTCGAGATAAGCCCGGTGCGGACTGCCACCGCACAGGGCGCTGTCGAAGCCGGCGACCAGCCGCCGCTTGATCCATTCTTTCCACCACTTCCGCGGCGCGTCGTCGGCCTTGGACTCGGTCATGAGGACCCGCGTCACCCGATGGCTGCGGCACCACCGCAATGCCGCGCGGGAGTCCGCCATGCCATAGCCGGAAGTGCCCACGGCCACCGGCTGGAGTTCCTCCAGCTTGTTCCACATCGCCTTCGCCACCGCTCGCTTGTCGAGCTGGTGATACATGTCCCGCGGAAACAAGGTCTCGATCCGCACGCCATCCATCACCGCGTCCGCCACCCACGGCCGGCCTTCCACCTGACCCGCCACCGCCAGCCCGACCACCTCGGTACCCTCCGGCGCCGCCGCGGCACAAGCCGCCAGCCGCGCCGTATGGTAAGGCCCGAAGCTGGGCCATTGGAGAATCACGCGGGTCATGAGATGGGAGATGGGAGATGGGAGATGGGAGATGGGAGATGGGAGATGGGAGAT
>CBFGTW010000101.1:0-16608 GCA_965651855.1 uncultured Verrucomicrobiales bacterium | reverse complement strand
ACCCCGCGCGTGTTGCCTACCTCGCCAAGCTCGCCGCCACCCTCCTCGGCCTCCTGACTTCCGGCTGCGACCAGCCGGTGTCCATCGAGCGCCACGGCTCCGCGGCCACCACCCGCGGAGGATCCCTCGAAGGCGTCTGGCGATCCACGGACTCTCGAACCGCCTTCCGCATCCTCCCCGGAAACAAGGCGGACTTCTATGCGCCGGACAAGGACCGCCACCTGATCCTGTCGGCCACGTCCCTCCAGCTCGACGACCGGCTGCGGCTCGAGGTCGCCACGCCCCACGGCGGCGTTCTGGTGGAGAACTTTCTGGTGCACCCGAATCATCTCGAGCGGGAATCCGACGCAATCCGGTACCACCGCGAGGACGACTACCTGAGGCGATGGCTGGCACACCAATTCGCGCGGAGCGCCGCCCTTTTCCTTCCCCTCCCGCACCCCCCTCTCACGATCGACTTCAGCAGACGTGGTTCATTCGACAACGACTGGAAAATTTATGGAGCCGATCTTTACGAACATCTCGAAATGCTGTCATCCAAGGGCATCATCCATGACCTCAGCATTCCGCCCGATCCGCGCCGATCGGCCGGTCAGGCCAGCGTCACCTACCGGCTCGATCCGGAAACCGCCAGGCTCCCCCGGTTCTCCTCGAACGTGCACCAAAACCTGATCGCCCTGGAGATGGCGAAATACGAGATCATCAGCGTTGACCTGAGTGCGAGAGCGAAGGGACACGAGGAATTGCTCATCCTCGAAGGCATCTACTCCTTCCAGCCCTCCGCCGTCTTCGCGCGGTTGAACCCCGGGCAGACGTTCGATCCGCGGTACCGTTACCGCGCGGTGATCCTCACGGCCCGGAGCCTCAAGGACGAACCACGGCTCGAGTCCTGGGACTGGGGAAAAATCGGTTCCAGCACATGGGACGTCGAGCATACCAAAGATTACCAGCCAGAGTAGATCGGCACCAAAAATTCAATTCGCCCGACAATGACTTCCCGCCATGAAAAACTATCTTTTCATGAACCACGTGATCCGGTTCGTCAGCGAAGGACGACTCCTGAGCCGGACATTCGCTGGCGCGTTGAGAATTTTCGCCGCAATCATCGCGATCGCCGCCCTCGTGGCGTGGCTCGGTCTGTGGAGGATTGTCTTCACCGCGCCCGGCACCGGGATCGTGGGCGGCATCTTGTTCCAGTTCGTCTATTTCATCGGCATTTACATGGTGACCCACCTCATGGTGATCAGGGCTGGCGACATCGCCTCCATCGACGGCTCGGACTTCGTGGTCTTGCGGATGGTCTCCACCTTCCTGCGGGCGAACGGAGAAGTGGTGGCCACCGTCAGCGCTTGCACCGGACTGGGTGTCGCGTTGCTGGTGCTCTTTGGAGGCAACGATCCCTTGGCCTACGAAATGGTTCGTGCAATTCCCATGTTCGGGTCGGTTGTTCCGAAAATTGGGGATAGCAACTTCGTCTCCGCGCTCGTCGTCCTCGTGGTGGGTGCCGTCGCCGCCGTGTTCTGGCTTTCGGTCTACTACCTCTTCGCCGAGCTGGTGAGCGTCTTCGTGGAAATCGCACTCAACACGCGTCGCCTGCGCGCGGAAGCACCACCAGCCGCTCCGGGCAGCGAAGCTGCATGAAGCCCGCGGGCCGCATGCGCCCATCGGCGGCTATTTGTCCTCCACCTCTTCCAGCGACTCCAGCAGCGCTTCGAAAACCTCGGGTTCGAGGGCGCGGTTCGGGGTGCGCTTGAGGCAGGAGCCGAACCATTTGGCGAGGACGGCGCGGCGGTCGGCGGGGAAATGGCGGGTGAAGCCATCCTCGCTGCCCTCCAGGATCTCCTCGTCGCGGCGGCCGTGGGCGCGGAGCAGCATCCGGCGGTAGCGGGTGAGCGTGCCGTCGAGGAGGATCCAGGGGAAATTCGGGTTCTTCGGCGGCCCCATTTCGAGCGCGCGGCCTTCGCCGGACGCGAGCTTCACGCCACCGCCGATGGTCAGCCGCAGGTCCGGCAGGCTGCCGCCCTTGAACCACGCGGCCGCGCCGCCGCCGATGGCGCCGAAGAACGTGCCGGCGCCGTGGGTGAGGCCGCCGGTCGCCAAGTCCACACCGAGCCCGGCCGCGCCGCCGGCGAGCGCGGCGGCCACCGCGAGTTGGGCGCGGCCAAGGCCCCACTTCGTCCAGGTTTCGTCGCTTTCCAGATCGATGCCCCGGAAGGCGTCCGCGCTGGAATCCGCGCGCAACAGGTGGTGGCGGTAGATTTCGAGGAGCTTCGAAAAGCAATCGCGTTCGAGCGACGCGAGCTTCGCGAAGTACCTGGCGGACAGTTCCTCCGCCTTCCGCTCGCGGCGGTGGGGCAGGCGCAGGTCCGCCTCCTCGAGGGTGGCGGTGACGCGCAGCCCGAGCGCTTCTTCAAGGAATCCGACGATCGTCTCAGCGGCTTCCTCGCGGCGCTGGCGCCATTCGTTTTCGACCAGCCGGATGGTCTCCTCGAGTTGGCCCCGGTGGCGTTCCTCGATCTCGAGCAGCGCCTTGAGCAGCCGCAGCCGCTCGTCGTAGCGGGCGCGGTGGGCATCGAAGGTGCGGACCAGGTTGAACGCGCCGCCGAGCCGCTCGCGCCAACGTTCCTCCTCCGGTCCGGCGCTTTCGGCGCGGCGGTTGAGCAGCGCCAGCCGCGGCCGGCCGGTCCAGCGCAGGATCTCCATCTCGGCGAGGAAGTCGTCGCGCAGCGGGCGCGCGGGATCGACGACGTAAAGCACGCCGGCGCCCTCGAGCAGCGGGCCGAGCAGGCGCTTCTCGTCGCCGAAATCCTCGCCGGCCGCCTCGGCAAAACGGCGGACCGACTCCAAGCCGGGCGTGCCCTCGCCGTGCAGACGCTGGATTTCCCGCATTGCTTCGACCGGCCGGGAAAAGCCGGGCGTGTCGATGAAGCGGACGCACTCGCGGCCGCCGAAAACGACGCGGTGGGCTTGGCAGCGGGTCGTCTCGCCCGGCGTCGGGCTCACCCGGACCAACTCGTTGTCGTCGATCTCGAGCAAGGTGGCGATGACCGCGGATTTCCCCATGTTCACCCGCCCGACCACGGCGAAGGCGGGAATGTCGGCTGTCGGGGCTCCGGACGTCTCGTGCGGACTCACGCGCGTATGCTGGACCAAGTTCCCGCAGCGGTCGAAGACCAAGTGGCGGAGCATCGGCGGGCTCAGCGAGCTTCCGAAATTGCATCGGGGCTGGCGATGTCGATGACAGGCCGACGGCCCCCGGGCTCACTCCTCACCCTCCCTTCCAGCCGGACCCGCCTGCCCACCAGCAGTTCCAGCTTCTCTCTCGAAAGCTCTCCCGTCGCCTTCGAAACATGGATTGCGCCCCGCGGATCTTGGCTCCCGGTATAGCCTTCGAAAATGATGTAGACCGTCCTGCCCGTGGAGGAGGTGCCAATCTCGCCGGCGACTCCTTCCAGCACAGCGTTTTGCCCCTTGATCTCGAGCAGCCATTCGCGGTCGCTTGGATGGTAAACGCCGCCGCGTTCCGCGAGGATCGCGGCTCGAGCGGCCCGGGTTTCTTCCTCCGCCCGCTCCCGTTTCGCCGCCTCGCTGGCAAGTTTCGCGGCCCGTTCGCTCGCCGCATCCGCTTCGGTGCTTCCAGTGGAGCGGCCAACCCCGGAGGCGAAAGCCGGCGGAGCGGACTCGATCGGCTCGCCGCCAGCCATAAAGGTGGTGACGAGTTCTCGCCCGTCCGGCGCGTCGAGCGGGCGCTTGTCCGTCGTCTGGCCAGCCGCTGCCACTTCTTCCACGGGGACCGTCTCGAAGTTCTGTTCGCGCGTGATCCACAGCCACGCGCCGAGGCCGAGGACGGCCAGGGCCGCGATGGCTGAGGCGATCAGAGGCCCACGGGTGGGGGGAGGTTTTACCTGGACCGGGGGTGGAACGGCGGGTCCGGCAGGCGATGCGGCGGCCGGTGGCGGTGCGTCGGGTTTCCCTTCCGGGTGCGGAGCCACGGGATCGGGGGCCGCGGCTTGACGGGCGGGAAGATGATCCAAGGCCTGCCGGGCGCCGGCGAGGCCGACGGAGCCACCTTGCGCGCGCAGCCAGTTCATCCAGCCGCCGAGGCCGCCGGCGGCTTGGTCGGAAACGACGCGGCCGCCCCAACCGAGCGCGTCGGCCGCCAGCGTCGCGAGCGAGGCCAGCGAGCGGCTCTCCGCATCCGCGCCGAGCCAGCGGCGTGGGCAGATCCAGAAGGTGAAACCGCGCCCGCCTTCGTCGTCCACGATCGTCAGCGGGCAGGTCTCCACCCATACGGCTTCGGATCCGAGGACGCGGGAAAGCGTTTCCGAGACCTCCAGCGCCCGGGCCAGCAGATCCGCCGCCACCTCCGGCACGAGCGGGCCACGGGTCGAAACCCGCTCCGCGAGCGACTCGCCATCGATCCACTCGGTGGCGACGAACGGCAGGCCGTCGACCGGATCGCAACCGCCGGCGACGACCGCCCGCAGCGCCGGGTGGGAAACTTCCGCCAGGCGGGTGACAGCGGCGCGATACGCCTCGCGCTCGTCGCCTTCGAGTCCTCCGCCCTCCGGGCCGAAAGGGAAAAACCGCCGCACCGCGACCGTCCGGCCGCTTTCCAAGTCCGTGGCCCGGAACACAACTCCCGAGGCGTCCTGCTCTATCAAATCCTCTATCTGGAAGCGCCGGTTCACCGCGGGCCATCGTGACAGTCCCACCCTGCCCCGCCAAGCTTCTTGAACCACGGGTTTCCTTATCTTTCCGGCAATGGGGCCAGCACCATCTGGGGAAACCGCGCCGGGCGGTGGAAATCCGGCTCGCCGCCGCCGAGGTCCGCCGCGCTCAGGAACCGCGGTGCGGGGTTCTCCAGGATGAAGGCGACGTTCAGCTTCGTTCCGGAGCCGAAGTCGATCCGAGCGCGCAGCAGGTCGAGCGGCACGGCCAGGGCGGCCACCCAAGAGCCGTCGGGCGCGAGTTCCGAGAAGGTGGCCACATCGGGCATCGCGATCTCCGCCTCGTCCTGGCGCTGGCGCGGAGCGCGGAATTCGCAACTCCACCATGCGCCGTTCGGCGCTAGGTTCAGCTCGAGGTAGCGGTCGCCGTCCGGAGCGGCGAGGAACAACTCGGCGACGTCGTGTTTCCACAACTCCGGCTGGAACCGGCCCGGCCGCGAGAGCGGGTGGAGGTCCGCCGGCCGGCGGTGGGTGGCGACGAACCACAAACGCCGCGGGTCGATCGCCAGCGAGAACGCGGCCGGCGGCTCGACCGGCGCGCCGTGCCAGTCGCGCGCCAAGCCGAAGAGCGGCAGGTCGAGCTCGCCCCAGGCGAGCGGCGCTTCGGTGCGGAAGACGGTCATCCGGACGGATCTGCCGCGCTCGCGCGGCGGTGTCCAGCGCGGAGGATCGCGGCGCGAAGCGGGCGGCGCGAGAAAATCGATGTTAGGGCGGAAAAATCGTGGCCAGCCGGCCGTCCGTTTGCTTTAACCGGGGTGCTCCCACCGTTATCCGTCCATGGCCCGCAAGCGCTCCGCCTTTTACGATACGATCGAGTACATCGGCCCGCGGCCCGAAAAGCCGAAGCGGCAGAATTTCTTCGGCGGCTGGGTGATCTTCGCCATCGCCGCCGGCATCGCCTTCTGGTTCGGCCGCCCGCTCGTCTCGCTGGTGCAAGCCGCCAACGTGATGCCCTCGGCGGAGGAGGCGAACCTGTTGATTCCCTCGCTGAAGGGCTCCGAGGATCCGGGCGACCAGCTGGCGGCAGCCGCCCTCGGCCACTCGCGGGAGGACGTCAGCTACGATCCGGCTTATTACAAAATCGCCTATCCCAACGGCGACGTGCCGCCCAACAAGGGAGTGGCGGCGGACGTGCTGGTGCGGAGCTACCGGAGAATCGGCATCGATCTCCAGGTGGAGGTCCATGAGGACATGCAAGCCCATTTCCGCGATTATCCCCAGCTCTGGGGCGCGGCCGAGCCCGACAACAACATCGATCATCGCCGCGTGCCGAACCTCGACCGGTTTTTCAGCCGCCACGGCGAAATCCTCCCGGCCGACCGCAATGCGACAAACTACCGCGCCGGCGACATCGTCGTCTGGGCGCTCGATGACGGCCAGCCGCACATCGGCATCGTCGTTCCCGGTCCCGGGAACCGCTCCCACGAGCCATGGGTGGTCCACAACCGCCAAGCCGGCGTGAAGTGGGAGAACGCCTTGTTCGACCACAAGATCATCAGCCACTACCGGTATCCGCGCGTCGCGCGTGAAACGGCGAGCATCGAGCGCTGAGATCCCGGCCCGAGGCCCGGCGATCCAGCCTTGCCGTGACGGCGGATTGCATCCGCCCTGCCTCCAAGGAATCGACCGCTTTGTGAGCGGACGTCTCCCCGAACGGATCCGCCGCCTGCCCCGCCGGTCCGCCCGGAGGTAGGGTCGCTGCCCGAGCGTTGGCATTTCTTCTTCCACCGTGCGCCGATGGCGACAAGGGGGCGGGCCCGAAGGTCCAGCCCTACCCTACCGCGTCATGACTGCCGGCCAAGGAGGCCGTAACCGCTCCACCCGCCTCGTTGGATGTTCCACGCAACTTCACCGCAGCTCCTCGGCGGTCCAGGGGGTGGTGCGTGAGGCGAATTTCTCTCGGACGGCTTTGACTTCGTCGGCAGTGACGGGGGCGGCGTCGTTCGACCAGTTCTGGCGGACGTAGGTGAGGACATCGGCGATTTCCTGGTCCTCGAGGTCGACGAGCGGGGGCATGATGTTCTCGTAGCGCTGCCCGGCCACTTCGATCGGTCCTTGGAGGCCGTGGAGGATGATGCGGGCCGGAATGGAGGGATCGCCGGTGACGAGGTCCACGCCGTCGAGCGGCGGGAAGGCGCCGGCCACACCCTTGCCGTCCGGCCCGTGGCAGGCGATGCAGGTGCGGTTGTAAACTTCAAGCCCGCGCTCGTGCACGGCGGGATCCGGCTCGAACTTGCGCTCGGCGGCCGGTTCGGTTTCGGGGGCGGCTTCGAGGATTTCCACGAGCGACGAGCTGTCGCCGGCCTTCTCCTTGAGAGCGATGAGGAGTTCGCCGCGGGCGGCGGGATCGCCGTGGGCGGCAAAGTGACGCGCCAACTCGCGGATCGTGCCGCCGAGGTCGCCGGCGTCGATCTCGTGGAGATAGACGTCGTCCCACCAGGCGGTGCCGGACGAGCGGCCGTAGCCGCCGAAGAGGCAGAGCACTTCGATTTCGCTGCGGTTGCCGCTGTTGAAGTCCACGCTGATTTCCGTCCAGCCGGTGGTGCCGTGGACGGCCTTGCTGGCGGCGTTCTGGAATTCGTGGACGTTGAGCATGGCGCCGCGACCGCCGTGGTTGCGGACGTTTTCGGTGCGGATCCAGGCACCGAGGCGGTAGCGGGTGTTGGGCTTCACCTGAACGGTGGCGGAGGCGGCGACATCGGCCGGATTGTCCTCCGACTGGATGCGGATCGCGTTGCCGCTGCGACCGTCCGGGACGATCGAAAGACTCGCCGTGCCCGGCTTCGCCTCGCCCCAGGAGCGGAAGGTCCAGTGGGCCGGTTGGTGGCCGTTCGTTTCGGAGAAATCCGGATTGGGCAGGAGGTTTTCCGGCTCCTTCGTCTCGCTGGCATCCTTGTCGTCGGCGGCGGAGAGGATCACACCCGGCGCGTGGCGGCGCGCGGCCATCTGCCAGGCATCGAGCAAGGTCGCGTCGTTGAACACGGCCTCGGTGCGGGCCTTGAGCGTGCGGAAGATCGCCGCGCCGATGGCATCCGAGGGCGCGAGGCGGGTGAGGCCGACGAGCGTTTCCGCGAGTTCGCGGTCGTCGGGAGCTTGGACCGAGCCGTCGCGGATCGAGGCGGCGGCGAGCGTTTCGTCGAGCGGCGCGTTCGCAATGCCGGCTCGGCGCAGGCCGCGGTTGGTGGAGGCGAGGGCGGCCGTGATCGATTCCAGATCCAGGGCACCGAGGCCATGGAGGGCGTGGAAGGCGTGCAGGGCGGAACGTTTTCCTTCGGCCGCTCCGTCGGCGACGAGTTTCCGCAGGGCCTCGACCTGCCCGGTGGCTCGGGTTTCCACCAGCAAACGCTGGGCATGGAGGCGCCAGAGCTGGTTCGGGTGGTCGAGCGCGGCGATCAAGGTTTCGGGTCTCGCGGGATCGAGTCCGGGGTTCTCGTCGTCGGTCGTGCCCTGCGGATAGATCCGGTAGATGCGGCCGTGGCGGGTGTCGCGCAGCGGCGTCTCGTAGGCGTTGCCGCGGCCGGTCTTCGCGTCGTAGCCGGCGGAGTTCACGTTCGGCGTCGGGTTGTGCTGGATGATGATGTTATACCAATCGGCGACCCAAACGGCTCCGTCGGGGCCGGTCTCGGCATGCACCGGCCCGGACCATCCGTCGGCGCTGTTGTAGAGGTTGTTCGGCAGTTGCCGGGCGGTGAAGCCGGCTCCGGTGCGCTCGACCTCGAACTGGCCGACAAGCTTGCCGGTCGGCTCGCAGATGAAGGCGATGCGGTCCCGGTATTCCGCCGGGAAGCGGTCCGACGTGTAGAATGCGTGGCCGGCGGCGGACGTGTAGCCATCGAAGACATCGACCTGCCGGATGTCCGTCGAGCTGGGGAAAAACTTCGGGTTGTCGTCGGCGCGGGGCGTGCGCGGTTGTTCGAGACCGGCCGCATCGTAGAAGGCGCGCGGGAAACTCAGATACCACGAGGGATTGGCGTTGGCGGTGGAACCGATGACGTCGAAGTCATCGGTCAGGCCGAGCCCCCAGGTGTTGTTGGTGGTGGCCTGGAGGTATTCGAGCTTGCTGCCGTCCGGCTTGAAGCGGAACACGCCGCTCGAGAAGCGGTGGCTCTCGCTGCCGACGGTGCCGTTGAAACCGGAGTAGCCGACGGTGGCGTAGATCC
Organism: uncultured Verrucomicrobiales bacterium; assembly: GCA_965651855.1. Classification (GTDB taxonomy): domain Bacteria; phylum Verrucomicrobiota; class Verrucomicrobiia; order Verrucomicrobiales; family Akkermansiaceae; genus Luteolibacter. The sequence goes on along the minus strand of CBFGTW010000101.1, from coordinate 7,718 downwards.
AGTTGTCGTGACCGTAGCGGAAGTTCGACGGCCCGGCGTGGGTATCGCCCATGCCGAAGCCGGTGAAGAGGACCTCGCGGACGTCGGCCACGTCGTCGCCGTCCGTGTCCTTGAGGAACAGCACGTCGCTGCCGTTGGTGCAGATCACGCCGCCATTGGCGAAGACGAGGGTTGTCGGCACGGAAAGCTTGTCGGCGAAGACGGTGAACCTGTCGGCGCGGCCGTCGCCATTGGTGTCTTCGCAGATCTTGATCTTGTCGTGGCCGAGGTCGCCGGACTGGAGGTTGTTCGGGTAGTCCACCGTCTCAATGACGAAGGCGCGCCCGCGGTGGTCCCAGGAGACGTGGATCGGGTTCACGATGTCCGGCTCGCTGGCGAAGAGCGAAAGCTCGAAGCCCACGGGCACCTGCGCCATTTTCATCGATTCGGCGGCCGGCAGCGGCTTCTGACCTTCCGTGATTTTCGCCTTCTGGCGGTAGCCGGGCAGCAGCATTTCCTCCATCTCGAGCTCCGGCAGATCGAGCGCGGCGAGCTTTCCGCTCACTTCGTCGCCCACGCTCCACAGGATCGCGCGGCGGAGCAATTCGTGGAAGCCCTCGTTCCCCCAGCAGCGGAGGTCGTGGCCGTAGGCGGTGTAGAAAACCCGGCCCTTCCCCTGCTCGCGGACCCATGTCCACGGCTCGTCCTCGCGCACCTGGAGGACCGTCCGGTCGTCGTTGTGGCGGTCGTGGACGTAGGTCTCGTCCCATGTCTCGAAGCCTTGGAAGCCCTGCATCAGCGGGTGGTCCGGCGCGACGATGGTGGTGGTGAAAACCCCGTCGCCGTGGGACTGGAAGCGTGCGCCGACCAACTTCACGAACTCCTCGGAAGCGCCGAAGCAGGCCGAGGCGCAGTGGATCGGCAGGAAGGCGCCCCCGTCCTCGATGTAGCCGGTGAGCGCCGCCAGCCGCTCGGGCGCCAGCGTGCCGTTCTGCTCCCAGTTTCCGTAAAGCAGGAGCGCGTCGAACTGGTCGAGCACGCTGCGGTCGAGGACGTCGAGGTTCTCGGCATAGGTGAAGTTGATGCCGTCGTCGCCGAGTTCCTTCTTGATGACGCGGTAGCGCTCGATCGGGTTGTGGCCCGGGCCGTTCTCGAGCGGCGCGCCGAGGAACAGCACTTCCACGCGGCGGGCCTCCGGCTGGGGCAGGGTGAGCGATTGGGACAGGCCGAGGGCCGCGGCAAACGCGGCGAGAGGCAGCAGCAAAGCATTCTTCATGGGGAAAATCGGTGAGGGTTCCGGCGTCCCGGCGGGAAGTCGCGGGCCGGATGACGAACGTGGAACATCGTTCGCGAGCAGACAACCGGGCGCTTGTAGGATTGCGGATTCTTTGTGTAGGATTCCGCCACATGACTTCGCGGGACCGCATCCGACAGTGGACCGATCGACTGCCGCCCGGGCAGTTCCGGCACCTGTTCGACCACCTGCCGGGCACGCTCTTTTTCGCCAAGAACAAGGAAGGCGAGCTGATGGCGGGAAACCCGGCTTTCGTCATGCGCTGCGGCTACGAGACCGAGGACCAGCTCGCGGGACTGACCGACGCGGCGATTTTTCCGCCGCGGCTCGCCGAGAAATACCGCAAGGACGACGAGCGGGTCATCTCCACGGGCAAGCCGCTGCTCGGCATCATCGAGCTGTTTCCGAACGCGGACGGGAAGCCCGAATGGTTCATCACCGACAAGCTCCCGCTCTTCGACGTCGAGGGGCAGGTCTGCGGACTGTGCGGCACCGTCCGGAGCTACGAGGCCCAGCGCGCGGCCATCCGCCCCTACCTCGAGCTCGCCGCGGTGGCGGATCATTTGAAAAAGCACTTTCGCGAGAAGCTCGACGTGCCGGCTTTGGCGAAGCTGGCGCACATGTCGGTGCGGCAGTTCGAGCGGAAATTCCGCAGCACGTTCAAGATGACGCCGCGCGACTACATGATCCGGATGCGGGTGATCGAGGCCTGCGAGCTGTTGGTTCGGACCGATCTGCCGGTGACGACCGTGGCGCTCGAGGCCGGGTTTTACGACCACAGCGACTTCGCGCGGCAGTTCCGCCGTCACCTGGGGCAAACGGCGAGCCAATACCGGAAAGAGCGCCGTCCGGAATTCGATGCTCCACCGCTTGCGCCGGAATGAAGGCGCGAGCATGATCCCGTCGTGATGATCGCCCGCACCGCCCTGATCCTGGCTGCCACCTGTGCGGTGGGAGCCGCCGATTTCATCCGCTCCGGCCAAGCCACCGCCGAGTGGTGGACTTCGAGCCTCGCCTATCGCCCCGGCGAGCCGGTCGAGACCGCGCTGCGCCTTACGGTCGACGAGGGCTGGCACACCTATTGGAGCAATCCCGGCGAAGGCGGCATGAAGCTGTCCGTCGAGTTCGATTTGCCTGACGGCTGGGAAGCCACGCCGCCGGCCCATCCGGTGCCGAAGCGCTTCAAGACCGGCGGACTGGCCGGCTTCGGCTACGAGGGCGAGGTCCTCTTCCCGATCACCCTCACGCCGCCCGAGGACGCGTCGGGACCCGTCACCTTGAAGGCGAAAACCTCCTGGCTCACCTGCGACGACAGCGCCTGCGTGGCTGGCGACGCCGAGCTGACGGTCTCGCTCACGAAGGGCAAGCCGGCGGACACGGCGGTGGCCCGCTTCATCGATGCGGCGCGGCAGCTCGTGCCGCGGCCCCTCGAAGGCGCCGGCCTCGAGGTGGAGGAAAACGGCGACGAGCTGACGTTCACCCTGAGTCTTCCCGAAAATGCCGGCATCGACCCTGCCGCGGCGGATGTTTTCCCGGCCACGCCGGAAGTCGTCGATTCCGCCGCGACCATCCGGTTCGAGAAATCCGGAGACCACTGGACGGCCACCGCGCCGAAGAGCGAATACGCGAACGGTCCCTTGGAAAAACTGACGTTGGTGCTGGCCGCCGAGAAGTCGGCTCCGATCGAGGTGACGTGGAAGGCGGACTGAGCCGGGCGGCGCATTTTCGATGGCCTTCAACGATGACGCGCCGTGGCGGGTCTGCCACGGCGCGTCGGTTTTGGGTTTTGTCGGTTATCTCGCGAGGTTGGCTTTGGACGCGGGCGGCGCTGGCGCGGAAGCTTGGGTTTTACAACGTCAGGCACCGACCACGGACTCAGCGTCTCTCTTCTCCACAATCCGCCTCATTCTGTCCAGAAGTATTTACATTTGGATTGCCCCGCCCCTCCGGAGTGATCACGGGGTGGGGTCGTCCGCCCATTCCCAGCAAGGGTGCCGCACGTAGGCGAGACGCTCGGCCACATCGAGTCCATCGGCGGCGCGGATCCGTGAAGCCCGCCTGCACTTGGCGCCAGAGTGCCAGCTCTTCCGGTCGTGGGGCCGTTCTCTCGGGAAAACGCGAGGATCGCAGCGGCTGAAGTCCTCCTCGCGGGAGTAGCCGTTCGGCAGCGGCAGGCCGGACCACTGAGCGTCGAGCGGGTTGTCGAAGGGGGAGTCGAAATGCGGACGCGGTCCCCAGAGGAAACGGATCCCGAGTTTTCCAAACCGGCTCGGCCATCGCGTGGAAGCGCTTCCGGCTGATTCCGAGGCAATCGAACAAAGGGAGCGGCAATCCGGGTGTGGTCCCCTCGCCCACCGCCGGTCACGCCGATGTCCGGACTGCGGACGATCCGCACCTCGAGCTCCGGGATCTTCCGCTTGAGCGCAATGGCGGCCAGCGAGCCGGCGCTGCCGGACGCGAGCGCAAGGATGCGACGAATCGGACGATCCATGTTCCATCCCGGCGATGGACGGATTCCCGCCGTTCCCTCAATCCGGATTTCGCCGCCGCCGGCACCCCGGCGGTGACGAAATTTCCTTTCGACAAACGGCGGGGCCTCGCCACGTTCTGGTTCCACTATCAAACCTGATATCATGATGAAAACGTTCGCATTCGCATCCCTCGCCGGCGCTTTCGCGCTGGCTGCCGCCACCGCCAAGGAAGTGGGCGAGCCCGCCCCGTCCTTCTCCGCGGAGACCCTCAAGGGCGAGTCCATCTCGCTCTCCGACTTCAAGGACAAGGTGGTCGTCCTCGAATGGGTGAACTACGACTGCCCGTTCGTGAAGAAGCACTACGGCAGTGGCAACATGCCGGCGCTCCAGGAGGAATACGCCGGCAAGGGCGTGGTCTGGATCACCGTGAACTCGTCCGCCGAAGGCCAGCAGGGCCACGCCGAGAAGGACGCCATGACCGAGCGCGCGGAGAAAGAAGGCCACAAGGCCCCGCACTTCGTGATGGATACCGACGGCACCATCGGCAAGGCCTACGACGCGAAGGTCACGCCGCACATGTTCATCATCAACAAGGAAGGCACCCTCGTCTACAGCGGTGCCATCGACTCGATGCCGACCGCCAACCAGGAAGACGTCGAGAAGGCCGACAAGCTGTTCGTCAACGCGCTCGAAGCCACGCTGGAAGGCAAGGAAGTCGAGAACGCCATGAACAAGCCCTACGGCTGCAACGTGAAGTACGCCAACTGATCCCCCGCGCGGATCGCCGATTCCTCACAAACCTTCCCGCCGGTCTTCGACGGGAAGGTTTTTTCGTGGCATCTTCCCGGGTCATGAATCCGCGCCGTCCGATCCTCCGGGGCCTGCACCTGGCCGCCGCGTCCGCCGAAGGCGCGGTGGATTTCGCCCGCCGCCAAGCGCGCCGGGCGGCCGGCGGGCACGCGCCAGGCCACATCGCCGCCTACCAAGGCCACGCGGATTGCCGGGACGTGCATGTCCACGGCCGGGTGCTCGCCAAGCCGCCCGCCGGCGGCCCGCTCGACCGCGACGGGACTTGGCGGAACCTGGTGAACACCATCCGCCGCTGGGAGAGCGACGAAGTTCCCGGAGCCAGCGTCACGCTGCGGTTCCACGGCGAAGAGCGGACGGTCGTGGCGGACGACGAGGGCTACTACCGCGCCACGTTTCCCGCGCCGGAGCCGGAGCACGACCGGCTCGTGTGGCTGGAAGCCTTTGCCACGGCCCGCGGCGCCGGCGGCGAGGCGGAAGGCGTTCACGACGTCCTCGTGCCGCCGTCACAAGCGGAATTCGCCGTCGTCAGTGATCTCGACGACACGGTGATCCACACCGGCATCAGCAGCCTGTTGCTGGCGGCCAAGCTCACGTTTCTCGAAAACGCGCGCACGCGGAAGCCGCTCCGAGGGGTGCCCGCGCTTTACTCGGCCCTGCAGAGCGGGCGCGCCGGCCGCCCGGTGAACCCGATCTTCTACGTCTCCAGCGCGCCGTGGAACCTGCACGACCTGCTGGTGGACGTCCCCCGCCACAACGACACCCCACGTCGCCCGTCGGACCTCGCCGACCTCGGCCTCGACCGCACGAAGTTCATCAAAAGCCGGGGCCACGGGCACAAACTCGACAAGGCTCTGGATCTCGTCGACGGCCATCCGGACCTGCCCTTTGTCCTCATCGGAGACTCCGGCCAGGAAGATCCAGCAATCTATGCCGAACTGGCCGAGCTCCGGCCCGGACGCGTCCGGGCGATCTACAGCCGCGACGCGGATCCGGAGCACGAGACGGCACGGGACGGCTTCGCGCGCGATGCCGCCCGCCGCGCCAGTGCCGCCGGCGTGCCGATGATCCTGGCGCGGGACAGCCTGATGATGGCGGAGCACGCCAGCCGCGCCGGACTGATCCCGCCCGCGGCGATCACCGCGGTGATCGAGGAAGCGGAAGCGGATCTCTCCCGGCCCGATGCCGCGGACCAAGCGCTGCAAGACGCCGCCGACGCCCTGGTGGACGACGATCTCCCGGCCGGCGGCTCCCCATGAACGTCGCCGCGGTCCTCGCCAGCCTGTTCGGCGGCCTGTGCGTGATCATGGGCCTGATGCTGTGGTCGCTCAAGCGCAGCGCGGACGGGCGGCTTCGCCGCGCGCCGGACGAATCGATCGAGGAGCTGGTCCCGTCGATCGCCGGCTTGTCGTTCGGCGAGCTGGTCGGTGGAAACGCCGTGGAGCTGGTCCAGAACGGCCGGTATTTCGACAGGCTCGTCGAGGACCTCAAAAACGCGCGGCACAGCGTCCATTTCGAGACCTTCCTCTGGCATGACGGGGAGGCATCCGACCGGCTGATCGAAGCCTTCGCCGCGAAAGCGCGCGAGGGCGTGCCGGTGCGGGTGCTGGTGGACGGCAGCGGCGGCCTCTGGCTCGGCAAGGACAGCGAGCGGAGACTCCGCCAAGCCGGCTGCGAATTCTACCGCTGCCGCGCCGGCCGCTGGCGCACGCTCGGCCGCCACAACAACCGCGACCACCGGAAAATCGCGGTGATCGACGGATCCGTCGGCTACATCGGCGGTCACTGCGTGACCGACCAATGGCTCGGCGACGGCCAGGACCCCGGACACCACCGCGACATTTCCGCGCGCATCCACGGCCCGCTCGTCCGCTCCCTCCAATCCACCTTCAGCGAAAACTGGATGGAGCGCAGCGGCACGATCATCCCCGGAGCCGAAATCTTCCCGCAGTGGGACGCCGGCGCACTGCCCGGCGAAGTCACCGGCCACGTCGCGCGGATGCGGCCGATCGGCTGCCCCCCGGCCGTTCGCACGATCTTCGAGCTCGCCATCGCCGGCGCGAAGCACCGCATCCGGATCCAGAATCCGTATTTCCTGCCCGATCCGGAAGCCATCGGCCTCTTGGCGGCCGCCGTCCGTCGCGGCGTGGACGTGCGGGTCATGGCACCGGCCACCTCGGTCTCGGACATGCCGATGATCCAGCACGCCGCGCACTTTCGCTTCGACAGCCTGCTGCGCGCCGGCGTTCGGATCTTCGAGCACCAGCGCGCCCTCATCCACCAGAAGGTCATCGCGGTGGACGGCGCTTGGTGCGCGGTGGGTTCGGCGAATTTCGACCCGCGCTCGTTTGAGATCAACGACGAGGTCGTGGCAGGCTTCGCCGCCCCGAAGCTCGCGCGGGAACTGGAAGACATCTTCGAGTCGGACCTCCGCCACTGCGAGGAATACACGTTGGAAACCTGGCGGCGGCGGAAGTGGTGGCGGCGCCTGCGCAGCGCCGCGCTCTACCTGCTCAAGGAGCAACTCTGAAACCCCACGCCGAAACTGTAACAATCCGCCGGTTGCCCCCATCCCCGCGCGAGTGACAAGGTCGTCACCCGCCGCCACTGCGGCGATTTTTTCCTCCCTGCCATGAAAGACACCCCCGATTCCGCCGGAGCCGAACCCGCCGAAACCACCGCTCCCAAGACGGCCGTGGCCGATCCGCGCGAGAAAGTCCGCGCCGCGAAAACCCGGCTCATCACCGCCCGCGAAAACCAGAAGATCGCCAAACAAGCCGCCCGCGCCGCCAAGCGCGAGGTGAAGGCCGCCAAGCGCGAACTCGAAAAGGAAAAGAAGGCGGCGGCCAAACAAAAAGCGCGCAAGCCGAAGAAGTCGAAGAAGGGCAGGCGCTGAGCTCCGGCCGCAGCGGCAGCGGGAAAAAATCCGCTTGCGAAACCGACCGAAATCGCCGAGAAACCCGCCCCGCCCGGTCCCCAGCGCCGGGCTCGTCCGCACAGCATGTCGGGGCGTAGCGCAGCCTGGTAGCGCGCTTCGTTCGGGACGAAGAGGTCGTGGGTTCGAATCCCGCCGCCCCGACCAGTGCGTGACGAATTTTGAATTCAGAATTTGAAATTCAGAATTCGATCCCGGACCGCCTCCCCCGAGCATGGGGGTGGCTTTTTCA
>CBFGTW010000100.1:0-17055 GCA_965651855.1 uncultured Verrucomicrobiales bacterium | reverse complement strand
CTCGGCATGCTCGGCATGCACGGCACCGCCTACGCCAACAAGGCGATGATCGAGTGCGACCTGCTGCTCAACATCGGCTCGCGCTTCGACGACCGCATCATCGGCCAGCCGGCGAAGTTCTGCAAAGACGCCAAGATCATCCACATCGACATCGATCCCGCCGAGGCCGGCAAGATGATCAAGCCGGACGTCATGATCACCGGCGACGCCAAGGCCGCGCTTTCCGAGATCAACGAAAAGATCGGTCCGCTCGAAACCTCCGAGTGGCTCGCCAAGCTCGACGGCTACAAGAAAAAGTTCCCGCTCAGCTACAAGAAACAGGGCGGCCTGCGCATGCAGCAGGTCATCGACGAACTCTATCAACTCACCGGCGGCAAGGCCATCGTCTCCACCGACGTGGGCCAGCACCAGATGTGGGCGGCGCAGTTCTACAAGAACGCCGAGTCCTTCCACTGGCTGTCCTCCGGCGGCGCCGGCACCATGGGCTTCGGCTTCCCCGCCGCGATCGGCGCCCAGCTCGCCCATCCGGAAAAAACCGTCATCTCCATCTCCGGCGACGGCGGCTTCCAGATGACCCTGTTCGAGCTCGCCACCGCGCAACTCCACAAACTGCCGGTCAAGATCGTGGTGCTCAACAACCACTACCTCGGCATGGTCCGCCAGTGGCAGGAGCTGTTCTTCGAAAACCGCGAAAGCGGCGTGGACCTCTGTGGCAATCCGGACTTCTGCAAACTCGCCGCCGCCTATGGCATCCCGAGCGTCTACATCAAGCGCCCGGCCGACGTGACCAAGCAGCTCGAGAAGGCGCTCGCCTACAACGACGGCCCGATCCTCATCCACGCCGAGTGCGTCAAGACCGACAACGTCTTCCCGATGATCCCCGCCGGGGCCGCGCTGGAGGACATGATCACCGAAGCGCCCAAAACCAAGATGGCGAAGCCCGTCGGTTCCACGTGAGGTAGTTGAGAATTCAAAATCCAGAATTCAGAATTCAAAATTTCTCGTTCATGCCCTCCCCGATCACCACCACCGACACTCCCGTGACTCCGCCCCGCGAACGGACCATCACCCACACGCTGTCGATCCTCGTCAGCAACGAGCCGGGCGTGCTGATGCGCATCTGCCAAGTGTTCTCGCGCCGTGGTTTCAACATCGACTCGCTGGTCGTCTCCGAAGGCCGCAACGCGAACTTCTCGCGCATGACCATCGGTATCAGCGGCGACTCGCGCGGCCTCGAGCAGATCATCAAGCAGGTCTCCAAGCTCATCGACGTCATCCACTGCTTCGAGCACACCTCCGCCGAGGCGGTGACCAAGGAGATGATCCTCATCAAGATCAAGTGCTCGCCCGCCGAGCGCTCGCAGTCTCTCCAGATCACCGAGCACTTCGGCGGGAAAACGGTCGATCTCACGCCCGCCTCGATGATCGTCATGATTGTCGGCGACAGCCCGAAAGTGGACGCCGCCGTCGCCATGTTCTCGCAGTTCGAGATCATCGAGACGGTCCGCACCGGCAAGGTCGTCATGGCCCGCGGCGAACAGGCGACGTAAGTCGACCCTATCGTCCGTTCATCCCGCGGCCGCTCCCTCATCCGGGGGAGCGGCCTTTTTTGTCATGTCACGGAAGTTCAATCGAACGGTGGATTATTCTTTCCATCGACATCTCTGCAGTTCAGTCACTGGATCGTAGATCGCATCCTCGACCGATCTCAACACCCTGTTGACCGACAATGAAAATTCCATCTATCCTAATCATGTCATTCCTGTCCGCCGCCCCGTCGCTCGATGCCGCCGTGATTCTCGCGAACTGGACGTTCGAAACGACCGCACCCACCACGGCCGGGCCGCACCAGGCGGAGGAAGGCGTTCATGCCGCGCAATCGTCGGCGATCCGCTTCAATGCCTCCGGCTCCGCCAGCTACACGAGCCCGGCCGGCAACGGCTCCGACGAGTCCTTCAACTCCAACCACTGGGCGGCGGGCGACTACTACGAAGTTTCGGTGCCGACGACCGGCCATTCCGGAATCACGCTGTCGCTGGATCACATCAGCAGCAACACCGGACCGGCTGACTTCATCGTGGAATACAGCGCCGATGGCGTCAGCTTCACCACCGGCGCGTCATACTCGGTCACGAGCGCGAGCTGGAGTTCCAGTAGCACCCATGGCCCCAGCTCGCGCACATTCGACTTCAGCGCGGTCGCGGAGTTGGATGATCAGGACACCATCTGGTTCAGGGTCAGCGTGGCTCCCGACAGTCTGGCGGTGAACGAGGGCTCCATCGCCACCACCGGCACCAGCCGGGTCGACAACATCCGGATCGCCGCCGCGCCGGAGCCCTCCGTCGCGCTCCTTGGCGCTCTCGGCATGTTGGGAATCCTCCGGCGCCGCCGCTGAGAGGCCGGCGCTTGCCATCCTCCGGACCCGGTGGCGGCGCGACCTGCCACCGGGTTTTCCTCTTTGCCGGAATCTCCGGACACATACCCTGTCCACCGGTGAGCGACGAAAACGACTGGCGCGACGAGTTGCGGCGCTTGAGAGCCCGGCTCCGGGACCTCGAGGAACAGCACGCGACGGCATTGCGGGCGGTGCGGGGACGGATCTCGGCGCTTGAGGAAAGGCTCGAGGCATGCGCGCAGCTCCCCGAGCCGACAGTCACCGCAACCGGACCTCCACCTGTCGAGCCCGCCACCGCGGCGGAACCGCCTCCCGAACCGGCAAAACCCGCCGCCGTTCCCCCGCCCCTGCCACCGCCTCCGCCCAAAGCGGCGACCGCGGAAGATGCCCCGCCCGGCGAATCGCTCGAATTCCGGCTCGGGCGCGTCTGGTTCGTCCGGATCGGCGTGGCGCTGCTGCTCACGGGCCTCGTGCTGCTCGGGAACTACGCCTACCAAAACTGGGTCCGTGATTTGCCGAACGGCATCCGTCTCGCCGCCCTCTACGTTTGCGCGATCGGTCTCGCCGAATGCGGCCGACGCCTCGCTCGCGGGGAAAAGCTGGCACGCTTCGGTGAGGTGGTCCTCGCGGGTGGCCTGGCGTTCTTCTACTACTGCACGTTTGCCGCCCACCACGTCGACCGCCTTCGGGTCGTCGACAGCCCCATCCTCGCGGCGGTGCTGTTGTTTCTCGCCGCGGGGGCGATCGGCGCGGTTTCGTGGCTCCGCCAGGCGAAGGCCACCGCGGTTCTCGGCCTGCTGCTCGCTTCCTACTCCACGATGCTGCAGCCGATCGGCTGGTTGTCCTGCCTCTCGAACGTGCTGCTCGCGGGAGCCGGCGTGGCGCTGATGCTGCGCCCCGGCTGGGCCGGCCCGGGAATCGCGGCGATGGTGGGCATCTACGCGAGCTTCCTCGGCTGGCAGATCGCCGGCGCGGCGGGCGGGCGACCGGACAACGTCACGAGCCTGTGGTTTCTACCCCCGGTGTGGGCACTGTTCGCCCTTCCGGGAATCGTCGGAAATTTCCGCGCCTCGATGAGCGAACGCGCGCGGTTCTGGTTCGCCGGATCGAACAACGCGGCCTTCTTCGTCCTCTTCTCGGCGCTCTGGCTGATGCGCGGGTGGGACGAGAGCTACTGGCTGGTGAGCGCCGTTTTCGGAGCCATCCTCCTCGCGCTGGGAGTCGCCGCCCGACGCCGTGCCAACTCGATCGGCGGCGTCCATGCCGCCCAAGGGATCGGGCTCCTGAGCCTCGCGCTCGTCCTGAAGCTCGACGGCCACCACCTCGGCCTCGCGCTGGCGATCGAATCGCTGGCGCTCGCCGCCGCCGCGTGGCGCTTCCGCACACGGAGCGAGTTCGCCTTTTCCGTGATCGCGGGAACCGCGGCGGTCCTCGTGATCCTCGTGCACGGAGATGCGATGTTCCCGTCCACCGGCCAGATCCCGCTGTGGAGCGCGGCATTGGCGGCGGCGCTCGTCGGCGCCTCCTCGGTCCTCCTGAACCGCGCCGCGGGCGACAGCGACTTCCGGAGACTCGGCTCCGGCATCGTGTTTTTCGCCGCCTTGGCCGCTGCCTCCGCCGGCTTCGCGCTCAGACTGCCGGAGCCTTGGCCACTGCCCTCGCTCACCGCACTCGCGACCCTCGTGGCCTTCGCGACGCTGCGCCTCGATCCGCGCCGCACAATGGCCGAAGCCGCCTGGGGCTCACTGCTCGTCCTCGCCCTTGCCGTGTTGAAGCTTCCGGAATCCCCTGCCGCACCCGCCATTGGCGCGGCTGCGATCCTCGCGATGGCGGCGTGCTGGCTGTGGCACCGTCAGCCGGGCGCCGCTTCGGAAATCATTCCGGCCGATCCCGCACGTCATCCCGCGACGGGCGCTTGGATGAATGCCACCTTCGTCGTCGCCGCCACCTGGACCTGCCTCTTCCGTCTCGATCTGGAAACGCCACTCCGCCTCTCGCTCACGGCCGGGGCCGGCGTGGCGCTGACAGCCCTCGCCATCGCGGGCTCCTGCGGCCGGCTCGCCCCCTGCGCCGCCTTGCTGCCCGTGGCCGCCGCACTGGAATCCGCCGCGCGCAGCGGTGAGCCGTGGCCGATCGCGCTTCTCTCCTGGACCGGCCTCGCGCTCCTGGCACTCCGTTGGCGGCCGGACGCCCTCGCGCCACTGCACCGGCTGGCCGCGGGCGGGCTCCTGCGGGTCGCGGGTTTCGTCGCTTGGTGCATCTCGTGGGCGCGGCATGCGCCGGAAACGTGGGGCGACTGGATCGCGCTGTCGGCTCTGGGCCTGGTCGTCGTCGCCGTGTCGCTGCGACGCCCGCTGGCCCATGAAGCGACGGCGTTCCTCGTAGTTGCGACCGGCTGGTTCGCGTGGCGGACCTTGGAAAGCCCTTGGCTGGAGATTGCGGACCCGAGCTGGCGCGGAGCGGGTGTCGCGCTCGCCTTCCTCGCCACCGCACTCACCCAACGGCAACGGCCGAGCCACTTCGAAGGCCGTCGCGAGCGCATGGCGGGCGTCGCGCTGAACCACGTCGCCTGCGCCCTCGCCACCGCTTGGACCACCCAGATCCTGGTCTGGCGTTACGGCTGGCAACCCGCGTCAGTCGCCTGGACTTTCCTCGGTTTCGCCGCCATCAGCACCGGCCTCTGGCTGCGCCTCCGCGCCTTCCGCATCTTCGGCTTCCTGCTGCTGGCGATCGCGCTGCTCAAGCTGTTCGCGGTCGACGTCTGGGATTTCTCCGCCTTCACCCGCGTCGCCGCCTTCATCGCCCTCGGCGTCGCCCTGATGCTCCTCGGTCTCTTCTACCACCGCTTCGCCCCCGTGCTGAAGCGAATGGTTGGGGATGATAAGGGGGATTAGGATATTGGGATATTAGGGGATCGCGACCCAATTATCCAACCTCCTCCTCGATCACGATTCGCGGGAACGCCGGCTTCGGCTTGCCGATGGGGTGGCCGTCGGGCAGCAGGCCCCAGCGGAGGTCGTCGAGCTTGAGCCCCGCGAGGCCTTTGATCTGGAGCTGCGGGGCGAGCTTCTCCACCACTGCCGGCAAGACGGGTGAAAGCAGCACCGCGCAATGCGCGACGCTCTCCGCGAGATGATGCAAGACGGTGGCGAGGCGTTCTTTTTGCTCCGGGTCCTTGTTCAGCTCCCAGGGCTTCATTCGCTCCGCATAGCCGTTGCAGTGGACCACGTGGCGGTTGATCGCCTCGAGCGCACGGGAGACGTCGAACTCGTCCATCGCGGCGCGATACGCTGCCGTGGATTCCGCGAGCGACTGCTGCAAGGCGCGGTCCTCGTCCGTGAGCGGGCCGCCGTGGCGGATCACGCCACCGGTGAAACGTTGGCTCATGTTGAGCGCGCGGTTGCAGAGATTGCCCAGCTCGTTGGCCAGCTCGGTGTTGTAGAGCATCACCAGCCGCTCGACGTCGAAGTCCGCGTCCTTGCCCGTCGTGATGTCGCGCACGAGATAATAGCGCACCGCGTCCACGCCGAATTTCTCAGCCAGCTCCGAGGGATCGACGATATTGCCGAGCGACTTCGACATCTTCTCGCCGCTGCGGTTCCACCAACCGTGGACCAACAGGCGGGGCATCTCCTCGTCGGAAAAACCCATCGCGTGCAGCATGCACAGCCAGTAGATCCCGTGAGCCGGCACGAGGATGTCCTTGCCGATCACGTGGGTCCGCGAGCCGCTCCAGACTTTCGCGAAATCCGGCAGTCCGGCGTCGTCCGCGGCATGATATCCGGCGAACGAGATATAGTTGATCAACGCGTCGAACCAGACATAGGTGACGTAGTCCGGATCGAAGGAAAACTCGATGCCCCAGCGCAGGCGGGACTTCGGCCGTGAAATGCAGAGGTCGGTGTCGGTCGAGCGTTCGAGCGCGTTGAGCAGCTCGGTGCGGCGGAAGGCCGGCATCACGACGTCCGGCGTGCGCTCGATGTAGTCCTTCAGCCACGGCGTGTGCGAGCTGAGGCGGAAATACCAGTTCTCCTCCTCGATCTCGACCACCTCGCCCCACTCCGGGCCGAAGGTTCCGGACGCGTCGCGATCGCGGTCCGAGAGGAACTGCTCCTGACGCACCGAGTAGTGGCCACGGTGGCCTTTCTTGTAGAGTTCCCCCTTTTCCTGGAGATCGGAGAGAATCCGGCGGACACAGGCCTTGTGGCGGTCGTCGATCGTCTCGGCCCACCCGTCGTAGCGGACGTCGAGCGTTTCCCAGAGCTTCGAGAACTTCTTCGTCACGCGTTTGACGAATGTCGCGGGGTTCACGCCCTCCTTTTCCGCGGTTTGCTGGACCTTCTGCCCGTGCTGATCCACTCCCGTGAGGAAATACACCTCGTCGCCGCGCAGGCGGCGGTAGCGGGCGATCACGTCGGCCAGCACTTTTTCGTACGCATGGCCGATGTGTGGCGAGCCGTTGGTGTAATCGATCGCGGTGGTGAGATAGAACATGGAAAAGATGGGAAATCAGGACTCGCGGGCAACCTTGCCGCCCAAGGAAAGGATGCGGGCGTTCGCCTTCGCCGCCTCGGCCTCCGGGATGTTGCCGTCGCGCACGTACATCTGGGAAAGACCGGTCCAGGCGAGCAGGTCGTTCGGCCGGAGGTAGACGGCCTGCAAGCCGCAGCCGATCGCCTCCTTGACCTCGCCGGTTTTCAGCAAGGCCATGCCGAGGGCATGCCAGCCGTCGAAGAACTCCGGATCCGCCTCGACGCAGCGGCGGTAGAGCGCCACCGCCTCGTCCAGCTCGCCGAGCGCGAGGTGGCCGTTCGCGTCGTCGAACCACTGCTGGACTTCGTCGGACATTCGGTCGTCAGGTCTCTCGGCCGGCGCGCGGCCGCTCGTGATCAGCGGTAGGCGCTCTCGACGTTCGCCGCCTCGAGCCGGCTGCCGAGCCACGCCATGTAGGCGTAGGTCCGGAGGCCCGCCTCGGCGCTGCCCACCATCGCGTCGATCCGCTCGGCTTGGTTCGGCTCGCGGACGACTTCGCGGTCGCCGACGTGCAGGATGAACACGCGGTCCGGCTCGACGATCAGTTCCGCGAGAGTTCCCGGTTCCACCGTGCGGGCGGCTTCGAAAAGATTCTGCGGCTCGTTCTCGGCCTGCGGGCGGTAGAAGCGGGTCAGGTCCTCCACTTCGTGCACGCCCTCGAGACCGGCTTCCTTGGCGGCGTCCGCGAATGTCGCGCCCGCCTCCATCGCCTCGCGGATCGTCGCGATGGCTTCCTCGCCTGCCGCCTTGAGATCTTCGAGGGCCTTTTCGGCGATGTATTGCGCCCGTGCCTCGTCGCGGGCTTCCTCGAAGGTCTTCACCCGCGACGGCTCGACTTCCTGGAGGCGCGCCACGAGCCACTCGTTCTCGCCGACGGCCAGCGCGTCGGAGAGATTCGAGAACGGATCCGACGTTTCCTGGAGAGCGAAAAGTTCTTCCACCGCGCGACTCGCACGCGTCGAGTTCCGCAGCGAAACATCCAGCTCAGCCGGCGGTTCGCTCGCGGGAAACAGCGGGGTCTTCCCGACCTCCCAACCGTATTCCGCGGCGAGTGATTCGAAGGTCGCGTCCTCTTCTTCCTCGATCCGCACCAGGAAATCGTCCACCCGTCCGCTGATTTCGAGCTGCTTCTTGCGGCGTTCTTCCGCGATCCGGGCGCGCTCTTGCTCACGCTCCTCGCGGGCCGCCCGCGCCGCCTCGTCCTCGTCTTCCGCCGCCGGCGGCCCGGCCTCGGGAAGTTCCGGCAGCTCCGGAGTGACGATCACGTAGCTGAAGCTCCGCTTCTCCTCGGTGGTGAAGCTGTCCTGGATCGTTTCCCAGTATTCGCGGATCTCCTCCTCGGTCGGCTCGATTTTCTCCTGATAGGGATCAATGGCGAGATGCCCGAGCTGCACGTCGATCTGTTGGTTGTCGAGCGCCATCTGGGCGGCCGTCGCCTCGCGGCTGGCGGCGAGACCGGAACCGATCACCCGCTCGAGCTGGCGGCTGACGAGAAAGTCCGCGACCAGATCTCGCACATCCTCTTCCGTCATGCCGAAGCGGCCGAGCCGGTTCTGGACGAACTCACGATAGGATTGGGCATCGAAGCCCCCGTCCGGGCCGGCGAAGAGCGGCAGGCCGCGGATATAGGACGAGATTTCGTCCTCACCCGGATAGATGCCGAATTCGTCGCGGGCCTGGCGCAGGATCATCCGGCTCACGAAGAAATTCTCCACCGCCTCGCTCTCGGAGCGCGGGTTGCCGACCATCGCTTGCTGGAACATGAGCAGCTCGAAGTTCGCACCTCCGGCGAGTCCGCCGAGCAGCTGCATCGAGCTGCTGCCGAGGCGCTCCACCTCTTTCGCGCTGTAGCTCCGGCCGTCGATCTTGATGGCGGTCCCACCGCCGCCGAGCGCCCGCATCGAGCCGGTGTCCATGAAGAAAAAGCTGATGAAAAGGACCACGAAGATCACAATCATCAGGCCGGAGTATTTGCGGATGTTCTCGATCATGGGAACGATGCGCCTCGCGGGTTGGGGGCGGAGCGGACGGGAGTAAAGAGCGGCGCGCGCGGCCCTTCAATGGTAATTCTCCGCGGTTTCCGGCCGCCGCTCAATGCGCGGCCGCCGCGATCCCGCGCCAGATTTTCCCGGGATCGGCGGGCTCGCGGCCGGGATCGAACTTTTCCGCGAGCGCCTTGAAAGTCGTGCCGCGCGGCCCCTCGCCCGCATCGAGAATCACCAGCGCCTCGCCTTCTCCCCGCACGCGGATGCCGCCGTCCGCTCCTTCCACATCGCTTTCGAAAGGCAGCACCCACACCCGCACCTCGCGGCCATCCCGCCGCCACACGAGCTGGCGGCGATCCTCCCGGGCCACTTCGCCGCCGCCATCGGGAGCGAGGCTCACCTTGAATCCCAGCGACCCAGGCATGTCCGCCAGAAGGTGGACGAATATCGCGCCGCTCTCCGGGTCGGCGAGGATGGTCCGGGTGATTGTTGACGTTCCCACCCGCCAGCGCGAAATGAACCTGCCCGCCGGCGTTTCCCGCGGAACGGGAGCCTCCCGTCCCGGCTCGAGCCACTCGAAGAGCAGGTCCCCCGCCGGCTCCTCCTCTCCGGGGATCGACCAACGCAGCGACGTTTTCCCCGCGCCGTCCGCCACCCGCACTGCCAGCCGGCCGCTGGACAAATCCGGCTCCGCATCCCGCGCCATGGCCGGAAAGACATTCGCCCGCAGCGCACCGTCCGGCAGCGGACGGCCGTCGCCAAACACGAGCAGCGACTCCGCCGGCAGCAGCGCGACCCGCGACTCGTCCGCCCGCGCGACGTCGAGCTGCCAGTGCCTTGCCACGAATGAATAAAGCGCGGCGCGTTTCTCCGGACCGTAGTCGTGCCGGCCGTCCGGAAAATGGGCGTTCTCCACGTGGTCTTCGAGGCCGAAGAAGCCGTAGATCCGCCGGAGGTGCGGGAAGTCCGCCTGCGGCACATGGTCCGTCCAATCGCCGCCGCTCGAGATCACCAGCAGCTGCTTGGGCGCGATGACCGCGGCGATCTCCACCGGATTCGTCACGTGCCCCGGCCGCACGTGGACCGGCATGCCGCTCTCGCAATCGCAGCCGCCGTAAAAGTAGGATGACACCATCGCGCAGGGCACTGACATCGTCACCCGCTCGTCCACCGCCGCGAGTTGCATCGTCAGCGTGCCGCCGCCGGACGCGCCGGTCACCAGCACGCGTCCACGATCCGCGCCGGGCAGATCCCACAGGAAATCCAGCGCCCGGACGGCCGACCAAAGCTGGAGGCGCAGCACCTCGGGATGAAAGTCGTGTTTCCAGCCGAGCTTGCCGGATTCGCCGAAGCCGACGGCGTCCCACGCGAAGACCGCGCAGCCCATTCTTGCCAGCGCTCCGCAGCGCTTCTGCATGTCCGGCCGGAATCTTCCGTGTTCCGCGAGATCCGCTCCCTGCCAGTGACCGTGCGGGCACAAGACGATTGGCATGTCTTTCCGCTCGTCCGGCAGATAAAGGTTTCCGGTGACGAGGAATCCGGGGAGCGCCTCGATCGCGACGTTTTCGACGCTGTAGCCGTCGCACCGCCGGAGCCCGCCGCGGATGGGGTTGAGCCGGCACTTCTTCGGCAGCGGCGAGAGTTTCGCGCCCTCGAGGATTCCCCGCCGGATCTTCTCCGCCTTCGCTTTCCACGCGGCGCGGTCCGGATACTCCTTCGCCCGCTCCGCGAGATCCGCGGCGCCTTCTTCCGGCGTGAAGACGCGGCCTTGCCGGAGTTCCTCGGCAGCGGCGAGCCCGCCGAGCAGCCATGCCAGGAGAATGCCCTTCACGCGCCCAATCAACGCCACGGCCTCGTCCGCACCAAGTTCCAAAAACGTGTCGATCCAAGCCAGCGACGGATTTGTCACCACTTCTTCTAAACCTGCGGGAGCAATCCGGCGTCCATAGCATCTCCCGGGACCCTCCTTCCTCATCCGGAGCTTTCCGCGGACATCCAGTCCCTCCGCCGGCGGCATCAATTGCCAAAAGCCGGCCGGGACAAAGCCCCAACGAACCCCAAGTATGAACTCCAAGCACACCATGATCGCCGCCTGCCTGCTCGGCACGGCCGCCATCGGCAACGCCACGGTCATCGGCTTCGGCCAGATCGGCGGCAGCAACACCACCATCCCGGCCAACCTCGGCTCCTACGCGACAAGCAACGGCAACGGGTTTGTCGTGACCAACGGCGCCACCCCGAACATCGGCCTCACCTGGGACAACAACTGGGACGTCCACACCAGCGCCTTCTTCAACGGACTCGAGAACCTCACCGTCGGTGGCGGCGACTGGGACAGCGAAGGAGGAAACCCGCGCATCGCCCAGCTCGACTTCGGCACCCACACCATCAGCTTCGCCGCGGATCCCGGCTTCGCCTTGGTCCTCAATTCCTTCGACTTCGGCCATCAGCCGGAAACCCCGGGCAGCTCCACCTGGGATCTCACGCTCACCGACTCCGGCGCCGGCGTCGTTTGGACACAGACGGTCACGCTGGACAACCAGGATCCGAGTGGCGTCACCACGATCACGCCGAACTTCACCGGC
Source organism: uncultured Verrucomicrobiales bacterium (assembly GCA_965651855.1). Lineage (GTDB taxonomy): Bacteria > Verrucomicrobiota > Verrucomicrobiia > Verrucomicrobiales > Akkermansiaceae > Luteolibacter. Next base: position 5,557 of record CBFGTW010000100.1, on the reverse strand, counting down.
GCGCTTGGCGAAAGCTACACGCTCACCTTCAACCGGACCGCGGAGACCTACGGCTCGGATGGCCGCCACGGGATCGACAATCTGAGCTTCAATCAGGTTCCCGAGCCCGGAGCCACCGCGCTCGCGGGACTGGCAGGCCTCGCCCTGCTGCTGCGCCGCCGGAAGTGAACGCGTCCCGGAAGCCTGCTTCCACCCCTCAAAGCCCTCCGGCCGGCAGCCCGGGGGGCTTTTTTTCCGCCGTGGATGGCGTCGCCGTTCAGCGGGACTACCTCAGGAGCTCCTCGATGAGGCGCAGCACGGCGGCCTCGAGCTGCGCGGACGGCAGCAGCCCGGGATGCTCCCATTTGAGGTAGAGGGCGACCGGGAGGATCACCGCGAGGCCGAGGGCGATGCCGATCGCCGGCCGGTCGAGTTTGCGGTGGTAGGCGTAGCCTGGCGGGCAGACGAGGCAACGGAACCCGACCCAAAGGTTCAGGACCGGAATCGCCAGCACGAGCGCCCACCAGCGGCTCATCCCCACGTTCACCAGCCGCATCAAGACCAGGAGGATCGCGACGGCGACCGGCACGAATCCGGCGAACGGCAGAATCGTGGAGAGCACTTCGCCGCCGAACACCGCGATCAGTTCGGGAGTTCCCCAGCCGACGAGCTGGTTCCAGACCACGGGAAACAGCAGCAAGCCCAGCCACAGGGCCGGGCGGCCGGCACCGGGCCAGTCCATGTGCTTGTCGGCCAGGGCGGCCGTGAGTGCCGTTGGCAGCGCGGCGACTTTCGGTGATTTCTTGCTCCCGCGGGTGTCCGGCGTTTCGACCGCGATCGCCCGTCGCTCGAACAGGCCCTCGAGAAGTCCGGCCTGGCGCCACGTGTCCATGCCTTCCTTCCAGACCATGTCCAGGCGCGGGTCCAGCACGCGGCCGGCGGCCATCGCCTGGAGTTCTTCGAAGGTCACCGGTCCGCAGCGCATGCCGTCGGAGGTGAAATACCAGACTTGGCTCGCTCCGAGCGAAGGAGTCCACATGCCCCGCACCGGAGCGGCAGGCGGCCCCGGGGCAGGCGGGAGTCCGCCTTCCACTGCCTTCGCCGGCGGATCGCCGCCGAGTTCCTGCGCCTTTCGAATCAGCTCCTCGGCGGCGGAGCGTTCCTCGGCCCGGAGTTCCTCCAGCCCCTTGAGAACGGCCATCGCGTTCCAGCGGGATTCCCCCGGCTCCACGACCGGCGCGGCTTCGGTCGACCCGCCGGCAACGGCATCCTCGCCCACCCCCTCCTCCTCCGCCCGGACCGGCCCGGCTTGCTTCGCCGCGATCGCGGCGATCTCCGCCGCCGCCGCCTCCTCCTGGGCGAGCCGTTCCGCTTGGCTCGGGGCGCGGGGCGCCCCCGCGGGCTTCCGTCCGTGCCGGTCCGCGAACTCGGCCGCCAGTTTCCGCGCGGCATCAATCTCGGAAAAGATCTGGTCGTGGAAGGAACTCATGAACCGGGGAAAGAAAAGCGCGCAGCCGGAATCCGGGGCTCCCTCGGCCGCTTGCAAGACGAGGAACCGGCGGCAAGTGCCGCGATTTAGCCAAGCCGCGGGCGCTTCATAAAGGCTGAATTTCGAGTATCCGCCGCCGTTCCACGTCGCCTCCTAAGATTTCCCGGACTTTCATCGATCTTTGACGAATGGCACGGCGGCAGGCAGTAGCGCGAAGACCGCGCGGTCGCTCGAAGCGGCGCTCACGGCCCGAAGTTTTTCACCTCCACCTTCCACGCCGGGTCGCGGCGCAGCGGGCTGTTTTCGTCGAGGAAAGTCCGGCGGGCCTGCGCTTGCCCCTTGAGATGCCAGTCAAGCCAGGCCAGCGCCACCGCGGTGTATTTACCGCCGTGGGGGCGGGCATAGGTGCCGGCATGGCCGACGTCGAGGTTCGCCATCGCGATCGGGACGTGGCGCACACGGGCGAAGTCGTCCATCGCGTTCGGGTAGGCGATGTCCGAAGGACCACCCATCAGGTAGAGGACCGGGCCGTGGAAATCGTCCAGGATCTCCTTCGAAAGCGGCGGCATGCCCGGAAGCGGCGACGGCTCGGGAAGGACGCCGCTGTTGCAGACGACGGTCGTGGTGATCCGCGGATCGGCGGAAATCCGGATCGCCTGCAATCCTCCGCACGACATCCCCATGGCCGCGATTTTCGAAACGTCGATCCTGCCGGTGTAGTCGTTGCCCGGTTCTTCGTGGCGGCCGAAGATCCAGTCGAGGGCGCCGAGAAGCTGCTCCGCGCGGGTCCTTTCACGCGCGGCCTCGCCACGGTTTTCGAGCTGGTCGAGGCGACCGATGGCGAGGACCAGGTATCCGTGGGAGGCGAGTTCATTCAGGAAGTTCTTGTGCTCGAAGGCGGTGTTGGCGCAGGCGCCGTTGCCCCAAAGCAAGACGGGAAGTTGCCGCGCCGCGCCGAAAGCCCGGAGGTCGCGCGGCCGGAAAATCGTCATGCCGGGAAGCGTGGCATCCTCCGTGGCGACAGCCGGATGCGGACCGGTCCCGCCGTTCTCGATGACGATCCCCGCGGCTTCCGTCGCACCCGCTGCAGCGGCCGGCGGATTTTCCAGCGCGAGGTGCTTCGCGAAAAATTCCTCGATGGCGGGCGCGGTGATTTCGAGAGCCTCGTCGTAGGCGACGCCGTGGCCACCGCCGTCGATCCGAAGATACTCGATGTCAGCTCCCGCCGCCTTCATCTTCCCGACGAAGTCCTCGGTCAGTTCCGCGCGGACGATTCGATCCTCGCCGCCTTGGATCAGAAGCATCGGCGGCTGGTCGCCGGAAATGTAGCCGACCGGCCACCACTCGCGCTTCGCCATCGGAACGTCGCGGCCGAGTTCCGTGGGCGGCGAGCCGCCGACGACGACGTTGACGCGGCTCGGGAAGTCGCCCCACCCACCGTCGCCCTCGAGGCCGGCCGAAGCGGCCGTCATCGCCAGCATCAATGCGAGGTGCCCTCCGGCCGAGTGGCCGTACGCGCCGATCCTGCCGGGATCGACGTTGTATTCCCCGGCGTGCGCGCGGAGCCACCTCACGGCGGTTTTCACATCCTCGATGCATGCGGGAAATGGCGCTTCATCGAGCAAGCGATAGTCGACGTTGACTGTGACATATCCCTTCGCGGCGTATTCCATCATCATATCTTGGAAAACATCCACGGTGCGGGAGCCGCCTCTCCAACCGCCGCCATGGATGATTATCAACGCGGGCCGCGGCTTGTCCGACGGCTGCCCGGGCATCGCGAGATCAAGCCGCCACGCGGGGCTGCCTCCTTCCCGGTACGCGATGTCCCGTATCACCCGGACGCCCGCCCCGTCATCCGCCGGCGCATGACCATCTCCATACGCCGCGACAAACTCCGGATAAATGTCGATCTTCGCCGTGGTCCGGCCCTCGCGGTCGAACAACCCGCCCCAGCGCGGCGAGGTGGCCTCCCAGATGAAAGTCCCCCAGCCGAGCCCCTCGGGCAGATCGCGCACGATCTCGTTGACCTCCTTTGCATGTTCCTTGTACTCCACCACGACCACCGGCTTGCGGTAGCGGGTGGCGAGGTCGGTGAGATTCCTCCGCAAGGCGTCGAGCGTCCCGTGATGCTCGGGGTAGTAGGATTGGCCGATGACGTCGAAGTCGACGTTGTGCCGGAGGACGAGGTCGAAGAACCGCACCGAGCGGCCGTTGTCGCCGCCAAGCGCAGGATGCACCATGATCAGGATCCCGGCGCCGGCCTCGCGGACCGCCTCAGCCGCGCGCCTGAGACAGGTTCCGAAGGCGGCCTCGTTGCCGGGCAATCGTCCCTGCGGCCAGACGAAACCGTTGTGGATCTCGTTGCCGATTTGAATCATCTCCGGAGCCGCGCCTTCCTCAATGAAGCGCCGGGTGGTCTGAAGAGTGTATTGATGGATTTTCTCCGCGAGTTCGTCGTCGTCCAAGCCCTGCCAAGCGGCGGGAGTGAATTGTTTGCCGGGATCCGCCCAGGTATCGCTGTAGTGGAAATCGAGCAGGAATTTCATGTCCGCCCGCTTGATCCGCTTCGCCATCGCCAGCGTCTGCTCGAGACCGCAGTAGCCGTCCTTGGAATACCCATTCTCCGCGGTTGGATCGACGAACAAGCGGAGGCGGATCCAGTTGAACTTGTGTGCGGCGAGAATCTCCAGCGCGCCCTTCTCCACCCCTTCGTCGGAAAACGTGGCGCCCCGGTCCTCCTGCGACGGGAGGAAGGAGATGTCGGCACCCACGATCGGTGGCTCGATTCCGGCTGCCAGCGGCGTGATGACGGAGCCGACAAGGGCCGGGACGGCTCCGGCCAGCAGAAAGAAACAGTGGAATCGATGGCGGAACATGGCGGTGAGCGGGATGGTGGTCGGCATCGACCGGGCCGGCGGAGCGCGCGAACCTGTCGGAGCGATGGAATGAACCCGGCGCCCCGCTCATTGGTCTCGCGCCATTTTTCCCCCGATCTTCCGCGCGTCCGCGGGTCGGGCAGGCTCGATGTCCCGGGCAGCGGCGGAATCCCGGCCGCCCTTCCGCCGCAGGGCCGGCTCGAACCGCCCTTCTAACAGAAATATCTAACGAAGCGATTCTCCTTCGTGCCTCAATTGGGGTAGCGCCCGGCTCTTCCCAAAGCCGGTGGCGATTGTTGGAATGTCTTTCCCTGAAGAGCTGGACGGACAATCCCAACCAGCTCTGGCGAAACAAAAACCGACTACCCATGACGACAAAACTCATTGCCCTGTCAGTGTTCGCAGCGATGGTTTCGGCCGGCCACGCCGCCATCTACATCAACTTCGACGGCCGGGACACAACGGGCGGCGGCGGACCCGCCACCGGCTCCCCCTTCGGGATCGATTCTTCGATGTGGACGAACACCGGCAACCTCGCCTCAAGCGCCGGTATCTCGGTCGGCGCCACCACCGTCTCGTGGAGCTCGGCGAACACTTGGAGCGACGACAACGCGCCGTCGACCGACGACGAGAGCGTTTACGGAGGCTATCTCGACGACGGAGGAACCGGCACCAACGTTCCCACGGTCACGATCAGTGGCCTCACCGCGGAATTCGGCGGCGGAGCATACAACGTCACCGTCTACGGCTTCAGCGACAACCCGAGCAACACCGTGGGGACCTACGATATCGGGGGCGTTTCCGTCGATGCGGTCGCGAGTCCTTCCACCGGCAGTCTCACTGGCAACTACGGCATCGCCACCCTCAATGGAGTGACCGGCGACACGCTGACCATCACCGGCTTCAATACCGACAACAGCCGAAACAGGAGGGAAACGATCTCCGGCATCGTCATCACGCCGGTCCCCGAACCATCGGGAGCGGCACTGCTGGGCCTCGGATGCCTCGTCGCCCTGATGCGCCGCAAGCGATAGCCCCCCGCCGACACCCGCTCCCCCAGGAAGCTCCCCGGACCATCCGGGGGGCTTTTTTCATCCCGACCGACCCCTGGATTCCCAGACCCCCGTTGGGGGCGGTCCGGCGCTGACGGAATCAAAGGCGGCGAACTAAATCCGGATCACGGTGCGGCACGTGGTGGAGACGAGCAGGC
>CBFGTW010000099.1:0-17252 GCA_965651855.1 uncultured Verrucomicrobiales bacterium | reverse complement strand
GCGATCGACTACGACAAGCTCGCTGCGGCCATCCAGCAATCGCTCTGCCCGCCGGGGACGATCTTGCCTTACGCGGGCGACAACGCGCCGGACGGCTGGTTGCTTTGCAACGGTGCCACGGTCAGCCGCTCCACATACGGAGGCCTGTTTTCGGTCGTGGGCACGCGTTTCGGCTACGGCAACAACAGCAGCACCTTCCATCTGCCGGACTTCCGCGGTCGCTTCCTCCGCGGCCGCGCCGGCGGTGTCGGCCGCGACCCCGATCGCAATTCCCGCACGGCGATGAATCCGGGCGGATCCACGGGCGATGCCGTGGGCTCGGTGCAGGAGGACCAGTTCCTCAGCCACAGCCACGGCTACCAGGACATCTACTACTCCGAAGGCGGGGGGCCCGTGAGCGTGCCCAACAACCTGGGCTCCGGCGATACGGACCACGACAACGGCGGCTACCAGATGGGGCGCACCAGCAGCGCCGCCGGCGGGAGCGAGACGCGACCGCTCAATGCCAACGTCAATTACATCATCAAATACTGAGCCCGCCGGTCATGGATCAGCCTCATTCCGCCATAAACCGCGCCTTTCGCCGCTGCCTCTGGCTGACATGTCTTGCTGGACTCGCCGTCGTTCTCAGCGGTAGCCTTTACGCCCAGTTCGAGGTCAAGGGCGGCGTCTTCAATGATCTCAGCGAACGTCCCGGCGGTATCCCGGTCGGGCCGGGCGGCGAACCCTCCGGAGAGCCGGCCATCACCCCGCAGTTCTCCAACGTGGTGGAAACCTCCGGCAGCGCCGGCCCCATCTCCGCGGATTCGCAGCACGCCTCCCGCTATCCATCCTCCGGGGCCGTCGTGCTCCAGCGCGCCAGCATCGGCACCAGCTTCGCCTCCGGCGTGCCGCGCTATTTCCTCGGCGACCGCATGGCTCCGCCCTCGCGATATGTTTCCACTTCGGGCGGCACCGTCGCGACCGATGCCGCTTTCTGGCGGGCCGAGCCGATCCGGGCCGGGGAAATCGTCACGAATCCCTCCGGTCAGCCGCTCCGGGACGCCACCGGCATTGCCATCGCCAATACCGGCGGCGTGATCGTTCCCGCGCTCGCCCCGGGAGTCTACGAAACCTTCTACTACAGCCCCCACGCCAAGGCGACCTTCGCCTGCCAGCCCGGACGGGTCCAACTCTGGTGGCGGTCGCGTTTGCCGGATGCTTCGGGCAACTATGTCCTGGTGCAGGAAACATTCTCCGTCTCCTCCGCCACCACAAGCCCGGTCCGCACGCTTTACTGGACGGAGAAAAGTTTCAACGGCCCGCGCGTGACCGTCCCCGGGGGGCGTATTGTCACGGTCAATCCGGTCTATAGCAACGTCTTCCCCTCGACCGTCGCCGAGGAATACACGGTCCCGGGATCTTCGCCGCCGGCGGATCCGGGCGCTCAACCCGCCGCGGAGCTCCGCACGGTCTGGTACGAGAAGAACAACGGCGTGGGAGAACTCCACGCCTACAACGTTTCCGGCCGGATCCTCATCGAATACCTCGGTGCGCTCCGGGATGACGGGACCCACGAGTTTCTCGGCGCAGACATCGTCGAAGTCGCACAGGCCGCGGAGCCCAGCACGCTGACCGTCCATCTCGGGGAGGAAATCCGCCCGGCGATCGATGACCGCAAGCTCATCGCGCTGCCGGTGGACAACAGCGGCTCCTCAGGCTCCGCGAGTTATTACGGCAGCATACCGCGCGCCGATGGCTCGCTTGCCTATTATGCCGAGCGTGAGAACACCCTCGAGGACCGGGTTGTCTTCTATTGGCTGGAATCGCTCGACGCGGCCATCCGCCCGGCCTCCGGTACCCCCGCCGGCCTGTTGCTCGACTGGCCGAAACATCTGCACAAGTACATCCAGGTTTGGCCGGATGATGTCTCGGCCTTCGCCCACTACACGGTCGGCGGCGAGGGTAGTTCCGTGGACAACGGCACCGGTTTGAAATTCGAGGACGGCAAGATTCCTTCCCTCATCTATCAGGACGATCCCGAGCAGGACGAGGCCGGCATCGATGCGGTCACCCAGCGCCTGCTCGTCGGTCTCGGCGGCGACCAGCTCAACCGCACGCTGCTCAAATTCACCGGAGACAACGGCGGGGTTTGGTACGTCCGTCTCATGACCCAGGCCCAGGACCGCGACGGGTTTCTCGAAAGCGATGGTGGCCCGGCGCTGACGGGCACGGCCTACGTCGGCCGCCGCATCGATCCGCCCTCGGATCATTACACGCTCGCGGGTTACATTGCGGGCGGCAGGGGATACTCCCCGAGCGCTTACAAGAACCCGTTCGCCACGGGCGTCGCCGCCGCGCAAACGGGTGCCATCATTCCCGTCAATGCGCTGCCGGGCGAGGACAACGCGCTCACCGTCTGGTGGTTCAAAAAGGTCGCGTCGCCCTCCGCCGAGTTTTCCGATTTCTACACCCCCGCGAAAGTCGGCCGCTACGCGGTGACGTACCGCGACGATGATCCCGCCATCGTCCTCGCCTCCAACTCCGGGTCGGGCGATCTGTCTCCCGCGGAAAACTCGGGCTTCATCTACGTCCAGAACGATTCCTCCAAGCCCGGCTGGAATCCCAACGAAGAACACGCCCTGCTTTTGGGCGGCCGTGCCTACGCCATGCGCGACGACCTCAACGTGGTGACGGAGGCCGGCTTCACATCCCGGCCGCGCGTGCTTCTCCAATACACAGATCCCGCCGACAACCGCCCGGCGATGTCCGTGTGGCAGGTCCAGCGTGAGGATGAAACCCACCGCTTCGACTATGCCGTCACCGCGGGCACCATCCTCAACGGTCCCATGCCCTTGCCGCTGCTGCCCTTGCCGGTCGATCCCGCCACCGGGCTCAGCCGGAACGCCGAGGTCCAGCCGGATCCCGATGTCTTTGCGCCGGAGCCTCCGCCCGCCGGGGGCGCGCCGTCGCACTACGCCGGGTTCACCTTCAAGGACCGCAAGGGCTACGACTGGATCTACCGCGGGCCGCATCGGGAAGATACCTCCGGCCTGCCGACCAGCGCGCCGCTCGCCAATTCCGAGTTCAATGGATCCAGCCCCGGGGTCTGGTCGCACACGAATCACATCGACGGAGCCGAGGTCACCGGCGGCGTCTATCGCGGCACGGGAGCGGGCGACGCGATGATCGTCACCAGCGGACTTCCTCACTTCGCCGGCGACGCCGTGCCTTCCATCCAGATCCGCATGAAGGCCACGGCCAACGGCCCGGCACAGCTCTTCTGGAGCAATGAAGACGGCGGCTTTGGCGGCGGCCGCGGCCTCACCGCGCAGTATGCCGGCACCGGCGACTGGCAGACCCTCACGTTTGCTGTATCCGCTTCCGAGCATTGGATGGGGAAAACCATCACCTCCCTCCGCCTCGACCCCACGTCCGGCGGAGGAACGGCATTCGAGATCGACTGGATCCGCGCCTCCGCCGCCACCCCGGCTCTGGGCATGCAATGGTATTACACCATGCGCGCCGGATTCCATGTCCCCGGCCTCGCCTCGCAACCGGCGGAAGGGACCGTTTTGCCTTATCTTCGTCCTGTGAATGTGGATGGAAGCTTTGCAGGTGATCCGGTCGGCGGCACGCCGATCACCGTCGCCTACCGCCCCGCCTGGCCGAACGATGCACCTTCCATGAGCATCGGAGAAACCCTCACGCTTCCGAACCACGGCCTTCCCGCCGTTCGTGGCCAGACCAGCGCTCACGTCCTCTATCAGCAGTCGGTCGCCCGAACCGGGCCGGATGCCATCAGTGCCACGTTGCACGACCCCACCCGGGCGAAATCCGTGCTCCTCGACGATGCCAACGTCGGCCTCGTCGCCCTACCGTCATCCATTGCCACCACCGCCAGCGCCGGGCGTACGTATTTCCAGCTGCTCCCGCCGCATCTCCAGCAGCGCTTCTACTTCGATCCCAACGTTGGCACCCTCGGCGGCCTCGTCCTGACCGGCGAGTTTATCGACGAAATCGCGGGCGAAGATTATCTTCTCCTCAATACCTTGAGCCCGGAGGATGTCGCCTCGCTCAAGAGCCTCGTCAGCGCGACCGATAACGACGCGCAGGCTTGGTACAACGCCGTGGACCGGCTTTCGACCAAGGTTGAAACCTTCGTCGAAGATCCTGCCAAAGCCGGCACTTACATCGCGGACGCATCCCGCACGGTCACCGTCGGTGCCACCGAACTCGCGGTGATAGGAGAATCCGATACGGCCGTGGACAGCTATGCCCTCACCGCCACCGGAGCGGATTCGGGCTTCGTTTCGCTTCTGTTCGGCAATGGAAGAGCCTTCACTCCCGAGGGCGAGCCTGTCGGGGTTTCCATCATCCGGGTCGCACCGCAACTCTACACCGGCGACCTGAAATCCCTCAGCCCGTCCAATCCCCTCGACGAGCAAACCAGCCTCCGGCATAGCGGCGACTTCGCCGCCCACCCGGAAGATTACGAATTCGAGTGGCGCTACGCCCCGCCACAGGATGGCATCCAGCCGCCGGTCTATTCGTATTCCATGGTGACCGTCCTCGGCGGACCCGATGCCCACCGCTGGTTCCTGACCGCGAATCCTTCCGCACCTCTGCCGGCCTCTTACCCGCCTGCCGAGTACGAATTCCCGCGTACGTTCGTCATCAACGACGGCGACCACGACCCGGCTTCCGGCCTGCCGGGCACCGTGGCCAAGTCCGTCAGCGGTCTTTTTCTCGAGGGTCCGGTTCCCGCGAGCTTCGTCTTCAGCGCCACCCTGGGGACCCGCGATGGATTCGTCCTTTATGTCAACGGCACCGCGGCGCTCGCATCGCGCCTGCCGGCCGGCATCGCACCGCCCGCCAACCTGGCTTCCACCGACGCCCGCACCGGGCTCTCGCCGGGTGCCCTGACCTATCAATATCTGGTTTCGCCCTCGTATTTCGTCACCGGTGAAAACCGCATCGAGGTGGCGCTCTACAGTTCCGCCGATCCCGGCGCGGTGTCTTCGATCGACTTCCGGCTCGACGCCTCGTCCGAAACCGACCGTGTCGATGTCGATGGCTCGCCGTGGGTCAAACCGAACGGCAGCCTTTCCAACGCGGTCGTGATCGGCGGCTCCGCCGATTCCCCCCTTGGCAATCCGCTCCTCGTCTTCAGCGACAACTACTTCACGATGCGTTACCGGCCGAAGGATGGCGCCGCCAATGCCGCCGGCAATGGTTGGAGCCGCTGGATGACGCCGCGGCTTGTCGAGAGCTGGATCAAGCGCGCGCTCGACGGCATCAATCCTTTCAACCAACGGACCGACGATCTTTTCAACAACCCGGTCTCCACCGACATCTCCGTGCTGACCCAGGCCGGCACCCGCTGGGAGGGTGATGTGGCGCTGAATCTTGAGAACATCGAGCAATTCGGGCTGATCGAGATCTACGAAACGCTCCTCAACCGCGCCAAGAAGCTCTCGATCGACGCCGGCTACGACGACCCCGGAACCAACGACACGCTCCTGCTCGCCGCCGGTTACCTCAACGACCTTTACATCATCCTGGGCAACGAAGCCGCCGACGAGGCCGACAACACGACGATCGCCATCGACAGCGAACTCGGCTCGTCCGAGGTCAACACCTCGCGCTTTTCCTTTGAAGGCCAGGTGCCCTCGCTCATCGAGGAGGAACTGGCGCTGCTGCGCGGTCGCGACGACTTCCTCTCCCCGGGCAGCACCGCTGCTCCGGCCTACAACCGGCTCTACTGGAACTACATCAATGGCATCGACTCGGGCGAATCCATCTATGCCGTCAATTACGACATCAAGGAGAAGGCCGGGGCCGCCACCGCCGATGCCGAGCGCGATGCCGCCGATGCCCAGCACATGTTCCCGCAGGGTCATGGTGACGCCTACGGCCACTACCTCACCGCGCTCGGCGGCTACTACAAGTTGCTGACATCGCCGCACTTCACTTGGACGCCTCGCAGCGAGGCGGTGACCGTCCTGGGGCAAACCGTGCAGATCGACTACCAGGACGAACGCAAATTCGCCGCCGCCGCCGCCAACGTCGCGCGCACCGGTGCGCGGATCCGCGACCTCACCGCCCGCGCCACCTACCGCGACGATCCGTCGGCCGGCTGGGCGCACCAGCGCGATGGGAAAATCAACCCCGGCACCGGGCTCACCCGGCATTGGGGCCCCGATGAGTGGGCCTCCCGCGCCGGACAGGGTGCCTATTTCCACTGGGTCGCGGCGAACGCCATGCTACCGGACAAGGACGACAACCCGGAGCACACCGGCATCCAGATCATCGACCGCACCACGGTTCCCGAGCTCGCCGAAATCGTCGCCAGCGCCGAGTCGATCCAGGCCACGCTCGACGCCCAGTGCGCTCATCTCAATCCGCTCGGCCTTGCGAAGGGTGCCATCGCCTTCGACATCTCTCCGAGCGCGCTCAAGGCGGGAGAGTCGCATTTCGAGCAGATCTACCAGCGTGCCCTCCAGGCCTGCCTCAACGCCAAGGCGGCCTTCGACCAGGCCTCGGCCATGAACCGCCACCTCCGGAGCCAGAACGACTCGCTCGACGACTATAACAACGCCGTCGAGGACCAGGAGCGCGCCTACGAATACCAGCTCCTCGATCTTCTCGGCTCGCCCTATCCCGGCGACGTCGGTCCGGGAAAACTTTACGAACAAGGATACGCCGGCCCGGATCTCTATCACTACTACTTCATCAACAAGCCGTCCGATCTGGTCGATACGCAGAGCACCGTCACCGCCACCTTCCGCGAGCCGGTGGAAATGAATCCGTTCACCCTTTGGTCTCTCGACAACGTCTACGACAAGCTGAACGACCCGCTGCAGTACACCGCCCGGACGTTCACCATCGCCCCCCACCGGCTGGCGCAGTTCGCCCCGGCGGGCTACGGCTCGCGCGCTCACCCCGGCACGGTCCAGAACGCGCTGCTGGACGTCTTCGAAGCCCAGGTGAACGCGCTGGAAGCGGCCGAGGCCCTCGATGCACTGATGCGGCGGTTCGACCGCGACTACCAGCTCTTCACCGAGTTCCGCACCGCCTATGAAGACGCCAACGAAGGTGCCGCCGAGAAGCTGGATCAAGCCGCGGGGCACCTGACCGCATCGGCCACCCTGACCAACTCCGCCGCGCTTCTGGAACTCAGCGCCGGGTTTATCAGCGCCATCTCCGAGGCCACCGCCGAGGCGTTTCCGACTTCCGCCGGGCTTTCGATCGACGCCACTTCCGTCGCCCGCGGCCTCTCCGTCTATTCCGGAGCCACCGCCGCGTATGCGCAGGGGCTTGCCGGGCTCGCGCTCGAAAACACCGTCGCCTATCTGGAGGCGGAAGCCGAAAATCTCGCCGCGGAAGCCGACGACTTTTACACCCAGTATGATTGGGACAATGAGGACAAACAGCACGTCGTGGAGTTCGAACGCTTGCTCGACGAGGTGCTCGCCCAGCGCTTCGAGCTGACGCGCCGCCTGACGGAACTCCAGAGATCGGCCGAGCAGGTTTCGCGCCTCACGGCCAAAGCCAATCAGATTCTCTCGGAACGCGAGATCTTCCGCCAGCGTGCCGCCGCCGTGATCCAGGGCTACCGCACCAGGGACATGACCTACCGCGCGCTGCGCAACGAGGAGCTTTCGCAATACCAAGCCCTCTACGATCTGGCGGCGCAATACACCTACCTTGCCGTCCAGAGCTACGACTACGAAACCGGTCTGCTGGGCACCGCCGCCGGCCGGGATCTCATCGATGACATCACCGCCACCCGCTCGCTCGGCAACTTCCAGAACGGCCACCCGGTCGCCACCACGGGCACCACCGGCGATGGCGGGCTCGCGCTGTTGCTGGCCCGTCTCCAGAGCGATTGGTCTGCCGTGGAATCCCGGCTGGGTATCAACAACCCGGACCAGAACGGCACGCTCTTCTCGCTGCGGCAGGAGCTTTTCCGCGTCCGCACCGACGTCGCCTCCACCGAGGATGACAAGGCCTGGCGGCAGGTCCTGGAGCAGCATATCATGAGCAACGTCCTCAACGATCCGGACGTCGCCGCCAACTGCCTCAATATCCGCCGGCCGGACGGTTCCTCGGTTCCCGGCATCGTGATTCCCTTCGGCACCACCATCGGCCACGGCGTCAACTTTTTCGCACGCCCGCTCGCCGCCGGTGACCACGCCTACACGGCATCGAGCTTCGCCACGAAGCTCCACGCCGCCGGCGTGGTGCTGAAGGGGTATGTCGGCATGGATCCCTATTCGGCCGGGACGCCGGGCGCAGGATCTCCCGCCAGCTCGGACCCCGACGCGCTCAGCGCCACGCCTTATGTTTATCTCATCCCCACGGGAGTCGATAGCATGCTCGCCTCGCCGCTGGGGGATACGGCGGTCGTCCGCTCATGGGCGGTGAGGGATCAGGCCGTGCCGCTGCCTTTCGATCTGGGACAAAATGACTTCGCCGCCACGCAGTTCTTCACGCCGCAGGGCACGCTCAACGAAAAACTCTGGATCACCCGCAAGCACCAGGCATTCCGTCCGGTCAGCGATCCGGCGTTCTTCTACAGCACGCTTCCCGGCGAATTCACCAGCAGCCGGCTCGTCGGCCGCAGCGTCTGGAACAGCCAGTGGAAACTCGTGATTCCCGCCTACACGCTGCTCAACGTCGAAGACGACGGTCTCGACCGCTTCGTCCGGAGCGTCTCGGACATCCAGCTTTTCCTCCGCACCTACTCGCATTCCGGCAACTGATGAGAAAGCCCCGCCGGATCGCCGTCGTCGTCGCCACCGCAGCCGCGGCGGCTGTCATCGTCGGGCTGGCGATTCGCAAGCGGCCGCCTGCCACCGGCAGCGCCCGGGCGATCTCGCCCGTCGTGTCGGAAGGTCAGAGCCTGCAGGACGATTGGCCCCCCGAGGAAGTGTTTCGCCGCGCCTTCTGGCGTCAACCGCAGAGCGACGACCGAATCGTGAACGCAGTACGCTACGAGCGGTCGGACGACAGCGGCGTCAACCGCTGGGCGTGGTTCATCCACCTCCACCCGGGTCCGAGTCTTTTGCGCGAGCTGCGCGATCAGGAGACCTTCGGCCTCGCCGCGGTGGACAGCCCTCGGCCTTGGCTCCCGGAGGATCTGCCTCCGCCGGCTTGGTATTCGGCTCGCACCGGCGATCCCGAGGTGCAGGTCTTCCAACATCCGAGCCAGAATCTGACGCTCATCTACCGGGCTGCCGGAAACCATCTTCTTGCCTCGGACCACGGCGGCGGATTCGCCCGCCCCGCGGCGAAATGAAGTGAACCCCGCGCGCCGAGCAATGGCATGTAACGCCCGGCTCTTCGAGGGCCGGGAAGAGGGGGTGGCTCTGCGGGACTCCCCGGATGAAGCACCTTACCCGAAAGCCAGCTCCAAGATCTTGCAAACGAACTCATTGCTGCTGGTCCTGCCACGATCCCGCCTGGCGGAAGAGGAGGAAACAAAGCGAGAGGATCAGCGTGATGATCAACGCGAAACTCGCCCGCAGCAGCTTGCCCTCGCGGAGTGCGGGTGACGAATGCATGCCTGCTATCTAGGGAATCCTGACATTCATCGCAACCAGATCATGGTGGCGGCAAGGTGCAGCGCTGCCATGGACCTGCACCGAAGGCGAGATCACGGTGCGGAGCGGTCCGGTGTGGCCCGCGCAAGGAGCGAAGCCCATGCCCGGGAGCAGCCTCCGGTCGTCGGGAAGCCGTCGAACAGGGCTTCGTCCTCCCGGGTTCCTGCGCCAGCAATTTGCCTTCACTGCCATCCTGCAAATGGGTTGCGCTGTTGCAGCCATATCCGTTTGAGCGGGTTTTCAGGTCACGGAATCGCCTTGGCGACCCGTTGACCATGGGGTTTAAATGGCGCTGACGAGCGCTGCCATGAACGACATCACTCTCATGCTGCGACGGCCGGGCAACTCCGCCGTTCTGCTGGCCGCAGTGTACGAGGAGCTCCGAAGGCTGGCTGCAGCGCGAATGGCGCAGGAATCCGCCGGACAGACTCTCCAGGCGACCGCTCTGGTGCACGAGGCGTGGCTGCAGTTGGTCGCGGAAGGCGACCGGTCTTGGGAAAACCGCGCACACTTTTTCGGTGCCGCTTCCCATGCGATGCGGCGGATTCTGGTCGATGCCGCGCGGCGGAAATCCCGCCTGAAGCGGGGAGCGGACCGCCAGCGGGTGGAGCTTGCCGAAGTGGATATCGCAATAGCCGCGCCGGACGACAGCGTTATTTTGATCAACGAGGCGCTGGAACAACTGGAGCGCGAGGACCCGGAACAAGCGCGAATCGTGACAATGAAGTTTTTCGGCGGCATGACCAATGAGGAGGTTGCTGCCAGCCTGGGTATCGGCGAGCGCACGGTTTACCGGCAGTGGGTGTGTGCCAAAGCCCGCCTGTACCGTTGGGTCCGGCGACAAGAGAGCGGAGACTGATTGGCAGGTTCTGCCTCTGGAAAGCGCATTGGAGAAGAAAACCGATGGCGATATCAGAAGCCAAACAACTGGAAGACGCCCTTTTCTTCGCTGCCTTGCACGTGAGCGATCCGGAGCAACGCCAGATCTTCCTCGATCAGGCTTGTCTGGACAATTCCGCATTGAGGGAGTCGATCGAGCAGATGCTCGCCATGCACGAGGATGCCGACCGGCTGATCGACCGCGGGCGGGAGGCGATCGCGCTGACGGCCGCCGAAATCCGCGATTATCCCAAGGCTGTTGATTTCGGGGAGCAGGCCGACCGGCAAATCGGCAAGCGGATCGGCCGCTACATGATTTTGGAAAGCTTGGGTGAAGGCGGCTGCGGATCGGTCTATTTGGCCGAGCAGGACGAGCCGGTGAAGCGGTTGGTGGCGTTGAAAGTCATCAAGCTCGGCATGGACACCCGCCGCGTCATCGCCCGCTTCGATGCGGAGCGGCAGGCGCTGGCGATGATGGACCATCCCAACATCGCGCGGGTCCTCGATGCGGGAGCCACGGAGACCGGGCGCCCTTACTTCGTGCTGGAGCTGGTGCGCGGCATCCGGATCACGGAGTTCTGCGATGCGAACCGTTGCGACTTGCGCCAGCGGCTGGAGCTTTTCATCCAGGTCTGCAAGGCGATCCAGCACGCGCATCAGAAAGGGATCATCCATCGCGATATCAAGCCCTCCAACGTGCTGGTAGCCATGCACGACGGGATTCCGGTGCCGAAAGTCATCGACTTCGGGATCGCCAAGGCAATCGAAGGCCGCCTGACCGATGAAACCCTGCACACGCTGAACGAGCAGCTCCTGGGCACCCCCGCTTACATGAGCCCGGAGCAGGCACAGCTCGGCCGTTTGGATGTGGATACGCGAAGCGACGTGTACAGTCTCGGTGTCCTGCTCTACGAGTTGCTGACCGGGCGGCCGCCGGTCGACGGAGCGGAGCTTGCCGGGGTGCCTGTGGAGGACGTGTGGCGCATCCTTCGGGAGCGCGAGCCGCAGCGGCCTTCGGCGCTGCTCGGGGGGCTGGAGGCGGCGGCGTTGAAGGCGATCGCGGAGGAACGCCGGACCGAGCCGGCCCGCCTGCTATCCCACGTGAAGGGCGACTTGGACTGGATCGTGGTGAAGGCCTTGGAAAAGGAGCGCGCACGCCGCTACGACACCGCGAACGGACTGGCGATGGACGTGCAACGTTTTCTCCGCGACGAGCCGATCATGGCGCGTCCGCCGGGCCGGCTCTACCTCTTGGGCAAGCTGGTGCGCCGGCATGCGGTCCTCTTTGCCGCCGGATCGCTGGTTCTGCTCGCGCTTACCGGCGGTCTGGGTGCCTCGACCTGGCTTTATCTCAAGGCGAAGCTGGCGGAGAAGCGGCAAACCGAATTGCGGGAGGTGGCGGAAATGGCGGAGAAACGGCAAACGGAACTCCGCGAGGTGGCGGAATTGGCGCTGGCGAACGAGGCATCCCTGCGCCGCGAGGCGGAGTCCCGCGAGAAGCTCACCGAGGTGGTGGTCTTGCTCCGACAGGGCGATCACGAGGGTGCGGCAGAAGCGCTCGGCGCGATGGCGGATCGCCCCAGCCGGCCGAGCTTGGACGGCATCACCGCGTTGCGCTCGGTCGGCGAATGGCTGGCAACCCAAGGGCGCTGGCGCGAGGCATCGGAACGTTTCCTGTGGCTGATGGAGATCAACAAGATCGACCCGTGGGGATCGGTCACCCTCGATGTCCAGGCCTGCGGGGTCGTGCTGGTCGAGAGCGGCGATAGCGCACTCTACCGGCGCTTTTGTGAAGACGCGATCGCCTCGCACGCCTCGTCCAATAACGGCGATGCCGTCAGCCGGGTGTTGAAGACCTGCCTGTTGACGCCGCCGGATCCGGCACTTTATGCGCGCCTGAGGCCGCTCGGAGAGGCTTCGGAAGCGTGGTACGCCAGGCTTGCCGATGCCCATAAGGCAAGCTGGGCCCTGATCCCGGTCAGCCTGTGGCATTTCCGGAAGGGCGAGCACTCCCGGGTGATCGAACTTGCCCGCCCGTTTGCGGATCTGCCACAGGGGACGAATGCCCTGATTCCGACGGTACAGGCGATCCTCGCGATGACCTTGTGGTGCCAGGGCGAGACGGAGGAGGCCCGCACGATGCTGGTCAAGGTCCGGGCCGCGGTGGACGAATACTTTGCCGAGCCGATGAGAGCGGGCGATACGCGCCGCGGGCATTGGTACGACTGGATGTTCGCCCGGATCATGATGCGCGAGGCGACCATGCTAATCGGCGAGGAATCCTAGGCGCGACGAGGAAAGAAACTTCTCCGGAAGATTTTTGGCAGGTTCGAAGAGGCGGATGGCGCGTGTTCCCGTGAGCCCATCGAAACCGGATGACCAAACCCCATCGAAACCTAACGTGCCGTCGTGCCATTTTGGCGGCTTCACTTGCCATCGTTGCTCCTGCCTTCGCGGGTAGCATTTCATGGCAGGCGCCGGCCGTTGTTACCTCCGATAACGCGATCAGCTTGAATGGCTTCCCCGTTCACGCGGGGAATTTCCGCTCCAGCGGTGATATCTCCGTGTTGGTTGGCTCGGAGAACATCCTTTTTGAGAATCGTCCGGCCCAGAACGTCCTGGACGGCTTGTTATCCGGCGAGGAGGCCCGGGTCGTCCAAGGCGCTGGCGGCAAGCAAACCAACACCGGGCTTTTCAATGCGACCGGCACGACGGTGTCCCCCGGTTTTGACGCCGTGCTCGACGGCTCCGCATGGGAGAACGCCGACGCGGGACCGGCTCCGGGACTCACGGATACGATCCTTCGCGTCACGGGCGCGGACGGGGTGCCGCTGACGGAGGGCCAGAGCTACCAGATCCAGGTTTTCTATTCGGACGACCGGTCCGGCCCGGACGCCCGCGGCCAACGTTACCATGACGGTCTCGGGAATTTCAGCGATCCGGTCATCGCGGGCGACAGCACGGGCGTGATCGGCACCTTCATCGCCGACGCCACGGGGTATCAGGACGTCCATATTCAGAATACGACAGGCGGCTCGAACTTTCCCGTGGCAGTGAATGCTTACGTGCTGCGCGCTATTTCCAGCGAGGACACCGACGGCGACGACTTGCCGAACCTGTGGGAAACCGCGCACGGACTCGATCCCGAAGACGCCACCGGTGTCAACGGCAAGCTGGGCGACCCCGACGGAGACGATTACTCGAACTTCGCCGAATATTCGGCCGGTTCCGATCCCCAGTTCCCTGCCTCGGTGCCAGGCAATGTGGACGGCGACGGACTCCCGGACGAATGGGAGGAACTTCATTTCGACGGTCTCGGCCAGACGGAGTTCGACGATCCGGACCTGGACTTCGCCTACAACGACATTGAATTCGCCAAGGGTACGGACCCGAATGTGCGGCTGGATGCTCCCGATGAAGACGGTGCCGGAGGTGCCGGCGATGGCATGGGCGATGATTGGGAGACGTTTTATTTCTTCGACACCACCCGGGCTCCCGGGGATGACGAGGACTCGGATACCGTGAGCAACCTCGACGAATGGCTCGCGGATTCCAATCCGATCGATCCTCTCGATCCCTATCCCGGCGTTACGACTGTGGTTTGGGGAGTGCCGACCGCCGTCACCGCGGACACCGACATCCTGACATCCGGTGCGCTGGTCCACGCGGGCAATTTCCGGAACGACAATCAAAACATCACGGTCACCGCGGGAGGGCACTCGATCCTGTTCGCCAACCGGCAAGCCCAGGAGGCCCCCGGCGACCTCCTCGCAGGCGAGGAAGCGCGGGTGATCGCGTACTCCAACGCCCGCGACGCGAACGCCGCGTTCTTCGACGGCTCTGGCACTTCGGTCTCCGCGCAGTTCGAGTCGGTGCTCGACGGTTTCGCTTGGGAGGACTCGCCCGATGCGGGACCGGCCCCGGGCACGGATATGGTGCTCCGCGTCATCGGCGCGGGCGGCACCCCTCTCGTCGAGGGGCAGCAGTACTACATCCAGCTCTTCCACTCGGACGACCGTGCCGCCAGCGCCGGCCGCGGGCTGCGTTTCCATGACGGTCGCGGAAACTTCTCCGCCCCCATGGTCACCCCTGCGAGTTCGTACGTGGTCGGGACCTTTACCGCCACCTCCGCCGGTTACATGGACATCTACGTCCAGAACACCACCGGCGGGGCCGACTTCCCGGTCGCCCTCAATGCCTACGTCCTGCGCACCATGGTTGCCGGCGACACCGACGGCGACGGCATGCCCGACGCGTGGGAAACGGCCAACGGCCTCGACCCGGAGACGAACGATGCCGCGGATGACGACGACGGGGACGGCGCGGACAATTTCGCCGAGTTCGCCTTCAATGGCGATCCTCAGGACGGGTCGAACCATGGAGTGAGTGTCTCCGCCCTCCAAGACACCGACTCCAGCGGCGAACGGGAGTTGACGCTGACCATCGCGACGCGCGCGGGAGCTACCTTTGCCGCAGGCGCGGACGGTGCGCAGGTGGCCTCCGCGGGCGGCGTTGCCTACACGATCCGCGGTTCGCTGGATCTCTCCGCCTTCGCCAGCGAGGTGACCCACGTCTCCGCGGCAGCATCGGATGACCCCGACTACGAGTTGCACACCTTCAGGCTGATCGCTTCCGAAGGACTTCCGGGAAAGGGATTCCTCCATGCCACGGCCGTCGCCGCCCCCTGAACGTTCATTTTCCGAACCCAAATCCACCATGACCACCCCACCGACCATGAGAACCTCCTTGGCCCTGCTTGCCTTCAGCGTCGCTTCCTCGCAGGCGGCGACGCTCGCGTTCGTTTCGAACACCACGATCACCTCCGATTCCGCATTGGATGCCGCGCTGGTACTTCATCCGACGGCGACGCTAGCCCAGGCCGTCAACTACGGCAGCGGCGCGCAAACCGTCGAAACCACCGGCGGTCAGACAATCGCCTTCACTTCGGGGGGCGTCACCGGCACCGCGAACATGCCTGCCGCGCCGTCCGGCGTCACCACCGTCTATAACGCGGGAACCCAGTCTGCCAGCGCGAACCTGTTGCAGCCGGGAACCACCGGCGACACCCAATTCGACGCCGTGCTCGACGGCGGTGCCTGGCACAACAAGACCAGCGATGCCACCCAGCCGATGGGGCTGCGCATCGGGAGCCTCACCATCGGCGAGACTTATCTGGTATCGCTATTCTCGGTAGACCAGCGGGCGGCTTCGTCCGGTCGTAGCCAGGCCTACTGGGACACCTTCAGCGGCGGGGCATTCAGCGGCGTGACTTCCGGGAGCTTTTCGCAGAACACCCCGACCATGACGATCTTCACCTTCACGGCCGATGCCGAGTTCCAGGACATCTTCATCGAGGAGACGGACAACCTCGGCAACGCGGACACGAACCTTGCCGCGTTCACGCTCTATGCGATTCCCGAGCCGTCTTCCGCGGCATTGACCGGCGGCCTGGGCCTTCTGGCGCTGCTCCGCCGCCGCCGTTCCTGATCGGCACTTATACGATCTGCTGATCGGCGGCGGGCTCCGTTACCGGGTTCCCGGAGCACCACTGCCGCTAGGGAAGCATCGCTCGCCGCGGTTCCGGCTATGGGTTGTCGGAACCGCGGCGGGTCACCTGCGAAAGCGCCCCCTCCGACGAGGGACCTTTAGCTGAGTCAAGTAAGATGAAACGCATCTCGCCAAGGTTTCAGCAGTGCGTATCCGGGGGATTACTAGCCGCTATCGTGCTGGCTTTGATCGGGCTCGGTGCGCTGACGAAACCCCAGGGGGAGAGAACGTCGCCGTCATCCCAAGGCCGCGAAATGCCGAAGCATGGGCCGGGCAAGCGGCATGAGGACGATACGGGAGCGATCGATCCTTCACGAGCGCAGGCCAGGGCGCTTGCGCTCGAAAACGGCAGCGACCGCGAGGTGCTGGTTCGCGAGATTCTTTCCGGATGGGCCGCCCGGGACGCGGAGGCGGCGTTGGGATGGGTTTCTTCGCTTGAGGATCATGCCGCACGGCGTTCTGCCCGCTCCAGGGTTTGCCTTGTCCTCGCGGCGGAAGATCCGCGCAGGGCTCTCGAGCTCGCGCTTGCCCATGGAGCTGATGAGGAGGGGGGAGGAGGATTGCTGGAGTGCCTGACCATGCAGTGGTGCGGGAAGGAGCCCGGTGCCGCCATCGAATGGGCGCGCGGACAACCGCAGGGCGAGTGGCGGGAGCGCTTGCTGGCGGGAATCTCATCCGTGCTTTCGAGAACGGACCCGATCACGGCGGCGCAGGTTGTTTCCGGCATGGAGCCGGGAGACCTTCAGGACGAGGCAGTGATCGCCGTGGTGCACCAATGGGCGCTGATAGACTCCACCGCGGCTCTCGAGTGGGCGGAGGCGTTCTCCGAATCGGCGCTCCGCGACCGCGCGCTTATGGAGATTGCGAACCTTCGCAAGCTGACGGCTGCCGCCGAAGGGAGCGAGTAACCAAATCCAAACGCCCTCATAAGGGCATCTCCAATCTCCCGAGCACCGGGACCTCTCGGGCTCCAACTGAGAAACCAAAACCACAGCTGAAACCCACACCATGTACAAACCCATCAGAAACTGGTTGGCGTCCCTGGCGCTGCCATGTGTCCTCGGGCTGCCCCACGCGGAGGCCTACACCCACCCCTGCATTCCTAACACCGCCGAAGAGCTGGCCACCATCAAGGCCAATCTGGACAAGGAACCCTGGAAGTCCGGCTACGCACAGCTCGCGGCCGCCAGCACTTCCCAGCTCGGCTGGCAAATTGAAGGCCCCTTCGCGAATGTCAGC
>CBFGTW010000098.1:0-17398 GCA_965651855.1 uncultured Verrucomicrobiales bacterium | reverse complement strand
CGAGGTTTTCGGCCGTCGAGCCGGAGGCGATCGGCGAGGCCGGCGTGAAGTTGTTCCAGTGATGCCCGTTGGCGTCGGGGCTGGAAGTGGCGGTGCCGTCGATGCCATCGTTCTTGCCGAAATCGATTCGGATGGTTCCGGCATGGAGGGCGGGCGCGAGCAGCAGGGCCGGGAGCAGGCGGCGGAGCATGGAAAAGGGCGGGTACGAAATGAAAAGCTCCGCGCCACGGCCCGGCCGGAAGTTCCGGACAGACCCGCGGCGCGGAGTCCTGAGGAGGGTTCAGCGCGAGGTCCGGCGGCGCAGGCACAAGCCGATCGCGCCCAATCCGCCCAGAAGCGCGGCCGAAGGTTCCGGCACCGAAGTGATTTCCACCGCGCCGAGATAGGCGAAACCGCCCTGCACGACCGAGACGGTCAGCGCGAGCTCGCCGTTCACGTCGGGCACGAGGCCGTCGAACTGGATCACGGTGTTGTTGTTGCCGTCATAGCCGCCGGTGCCGATGTCGGTGCCGGAGGTCTGGAGGTTCGCCGAGTGGACGCCGTTGATGTCGGTGATCGAGTAGTTGGTGATCCGGGAGCTGGTGGTTTCGCGGCTGCCGAAGAGGCCGAAGTTGTATGTCAGCGCCGGATCGAGGCCGGTGAAGGTGATCGTCGCGGACGTATTGAAATTGGACTCGACGAAGTAGTAGTCCTGCGTCGCCGTCTGGATGCCGATCGAGCCGAGCGCCGGGGTGTTCTGGTTGAGACCGCCGTTCGCGATCCCGGAAGAGCGCCAGCCGGTGGACAAGGTGAGGCCGAGGCCGGAAGCCTCGTTGGTCGTGGAGACGAGGTTCGACAGGCTGTTCCCGGTACCGCCGGCGATGGTGGTCGCGTAGGCGGTCGAGGTGACGTTGTTCCAGTGGTTCCCGTTGAGGTCGGGGCTGGTGGTGGGCGCGCCCTGCGTCGACGGGTTCATGCTGGCCGCCATCCCGAAATCGATCAGGAAGGTCGCGGCAGTGGCGGCGGGGGCGGCGAGGAGTCCCACGGCGAGCGCGGGAGCCAACAGGGGCAGTGGGTTTCTGGGAGACATGGTGCTCGCACCCTGCGCAAGCCGCCCCTCTCCGTCAATCGAATTGTATACAATCGGAACCGTATAGAATACTCTCGGACGTCATTCTGGATTTTCAACCCGGCTTGGCAGCCATCCTCAGCGAGTCGCGCAGTGGACCTTTGGTGACTTTACCCATGGCGTTGCGCGGCAGGGCAGGGACCACCACGATGCTGCGGGGCAGCTTGTAGTGGGAAAGCCGGCCGCGGCACCAGTCGCGCAATGCGTCGCTTCCCGGTGGGTTTCCGGGATCCTCCGGCACGATTGCAGCCGCGGGGATTTCGCCCCACGTCTCGTCTGGAAGGCCGACGACGGCGCACTCGCGGACGGCGGGGTGATCCAGGAGCGCCGCCTCGATCTCGAGGGCCGAGAGCTTGTAGCCGCCGCTCTTGATGATGTCCGAGGAAAGCCGGCCCATGATCCGATGCTGGCCGTTTTCAACCACCGCGAGGTCGCCCGTGCGGAACCAGCCCTCATCGAAGGCCGCGGCCGTCGCTTCCGGCAGATTCCAGTACTCACGGAAGACGCCTGGCCCGCGCACCTGGATCTCGCCCGGCTCGTTCCCGGCGGTCACGAGCGCGCCGGTCTCGGACTTCATCCGGACCTCCATCCGCGGCAGGGGTTGTCCGACCGTCCCGGGCCGCCGTTCGCCGTGGAGCGGGTGCGACAGGATCATCCCCGTCTCGGTCATGCCGTAGCGCTCGAGCAGCCGTTGGCCCGTCAGCTCGGACCACCGCCGATGGACGCCGGCCGGCAGCGCGGCCGACCCGGAAACCATGAGCCGCATCCCGCGGAAACCGGCGAGGATCCTTTCCCGCACCTCCGGGCGAAAGACCTCATCTTCCAAGGCTTGGATGATCTTCGCGTAAATCGTCGGGACCGCCATGAAGAGCGAGAAGTCCCCGGCGGCGACCTCCCCGAGCACGGCCTCCAGGTCGAATTTGTCGAACGAACGGATCGTCGCGCCGCTCCACAGCGCGCAGGCGGCGACGTTCACGATGCCGTGGATGTGGTGCATCGGCAGGAAAAGCGGAATGGAATCGTCCCTCCGCCATTCCCAGGCCTCGACCAGCGTGGTGATCTGCGCGGCGAGGTTCGCGTGCGAGAGGACCACGCCCTTCGGCCGGCTGGTGGTGCCGCTGGTGTAAAGGATCATCGCCCGCCGCTCGGGCGCCAGCGCGGGTAGTGCGACCTCGCCCGCCGCGGGGATCGCTTCGAGTTCCACCACGTCCACTCCGGCTTCGTCGAGCTTCGACGCTTGCGCTGAGGTGGCCACCACACGCGTCGCTCCCGAATCACCGAGCAGATGCGCGAGTTCCGGCGCGGTTGCCGCCAGCCCCACCGGCACGGCGATTCCGCCCGCCCGCCAGACGCCCCATTGGATGGCTGTGTATTCGAAGCCGGCGGGCGCGAGGAAGGGCACGCGCTCTTCGGCGAGATCCGACCGTTCCCCGAGGAGAGCGGCGGCCACGGCAGCGGACGCACGGAGAAGATCCGCGTACGTGCGGTCGCCGCCGCCGGTGCGGTAGGCGACCCGGTTTCCGTGGCTCCGGGCTTTCGCGATGATCGGAAGTTCCTGCATGAGAATCGGTCACACCAGCTGCCGCACCACCAGAAACACCACCGACGGGCCGAGCAGGCAGCCGAGCCCGGTGTAGAAGGTGGCGGTCAGCGCTCCGTAAGGAACCAACTTCGGATCGGTGGCCGCGAGCCCCGCGGCCACCCCGCTGGTGGTCCCCATCAAGCCGCCGAAAACCAAGGCGGTGCGCGGGTTGTCCAGCCCGATGAGCGGGGCGACGAAAGGGGTGGCGATCATCACGACGATGGACTTCACGAGGCCGGCGGCGACGCTCAGCGCGATGATTTCGGATCCGGCCCCGAGCGCCGTGCCGGTGACGGTGCCGACGATGTAGGTGGCCGCGCCGGCACCGATCGTGGTCAGGCTCACCGCATCCCGGTAGCCGAAGGCCCAGGCGACGAGCGCGCCGGCAAGGAAGGAAACGAACACGCCCGCGAGCAGCGAGACGATCCCGCCGGGGCCCGCTCGGCGGATTTCCTCGGTGCGCACGCCGAAGGCGGTGGCGACGATCGCCAGGTCGCGCAGCATCGCCCCGCCCATCAGGCCGATCCCGGCGAAGGCGGGGATGTCCGCCAAACCGCGGTCGCCCCCGGTCCGGAGCCCGCCGATGTAAGCCAGCAGCAGGCCCGCGAACAAGGCGATCGCCGAGCCGTGCAAGCGGCCGCGCGTCAGGCGCTTCGCCGCGAAATTGGACAGCGCCATCACCAGCCCGACCAAGCCGAACGCGGTGACGAGCGGGTATTTCTCGAGGATCTGAAGGAGCGCGGGGTCCATTCGGATCAGGGTTTTTCCACGTCGGACGGCACCAATCGCGCGACCAGCGGCACCAGCGCCAGACAGGCCGCCACTGCCAGCACGCCGGCGAGAATCGCGGCGGGCCCTCCACCGATCGCCCCCCGGACATTCAGGGAGGCCGCCATCGCCACGACGATCGGAATGTAGATCGCGCTCCAAAACTCGATTCCGGCAGCCGTGGCGGGAGCGAGTCGGGTGGACCTCCGTAGCTGTCCGGTCACGACGATCAGGAAGACCATCGCCAGCCCCACGCCGCCCATGTCCACGGGAGTGCCGAGCAGCAAGCCCGGCAGTCTGCCCAGCAACAGCCCGGCCAGCAGACAGAGGGAAAGGATCGCGGTGCCATAGATCGCCATGATTTCCGGGAGGATGCGGCGCCAGCGTGAAGGAAAACGCTCTGGGCGCAATCTTTGTATACAAAAAGTGAGTTCTGGCATTGTCCGCGTGCCAGCCGTTAGGGTCGGTCGCATGAGCCGGCGTGCGGACAAGATCCGGGAGGCCCTCGAGGAAGCGATCATCGAGGGCGAATTCAAGAATGGCGACCGCCTTGACGAGGTCCAGCTCGCCGCGCGCTTTGGCGTTTCACGCACGCCGCTGCGCGAGGCGCTCCAACAGCTGGCGGGCTCCGGCTTGGTCGAGTTGATCCCGCGGCGGGGGGCTTACGTCCGGCATCCGGGGATCGTCGAGCTGGTCGAAATGTTCGAGGTGATGGCCGAGCTCGAGGCCCTCTGCGGCCGGCTCGCGGCACGCCGGCTGACGAACGAAGGCGTGGCTGGCATCGCCGCGGCGGCCCGCGCGTGCGAGGAGGCGCTCGAGCGCCAGGACCCGAATGCCTATTACCACGAAAACGAGCAGTTCCACCTGAGGATCTATGATGCCGCGGGCAATTCGTTCCTCGCCGCGGAAGCGCGTCGTCTCCACCGCCGGCTCCGTCCCTACCGCCGGATGCAGCTCCGGAGCAAAGGCCGGATGAACCAATCGATGCAGGAGCACGCCGCGATCCTGGCCGCCCTTGAGAACGCCGACCCCGAGGCCGCGTCGCAGGCACTGCGGGTCCACGTCAGCGTCCAAGGCGAGAAGTTCCACGATCTCCTCTCGAGCTATCAGGCGACCGCTGATGGAAACGTGCCGGCCTCCCCGAACGGGTAGAAATGCGGCGAAAACCTCCCGTTCGTCAAAGCCCCGCGACGCGAAGCGGACCGGCCGGCACTCCCCCGGGAAAAACCCATTAACCCGGGAGCGGGCAGCCGGACCGCCTGTTTGTTGTCGCGACGCCGGCATGCTGCGGCCAGGTGCGCGCCGGTGCAAAGCTTTTCCCCCACAAGCTCGCGAAACCACGCTGTTGTCACCCCGCAGCCGGACCGGATGAGGCGGATCAGAATGAAAAGGTCGCGCCGGCGTGGACCTCGGGGCCTCTTCCGTTTTCCAGCGGCCAGCCGATGTCGAGGCGGGCGGAGGCGGTTTCGCCGAGCCGGAGCCGGAGGCCCGCGCCGAGGCCGGTGAGCGTGTCCGATCCTTCGCCTTCGCGCCAGCCCCGCCCGTGGTCGAGGAAGAGCAAGGCCTGGATGGAAATCGCGGGCGTCGGCCTGAGCGCCGGCGTTCTCAGCTCCGCGCTGACGGCATAGCCGCTGTCCGCCAGCAGCATCCGTTCGGGATACCCACGGACGTTGCTACTGCCGCCGAGGCCGAGTTGTTCGGTCGGCAGGAGCGCGCCGGTGGCCCGCTGGGCGGTGGCACGCGTCAGGCACGACCAGTCCGCCGCGAGCGGCCTCAGCCAGCTTCCCTCGATGCGCGCGTACGCGTAGCTCGGATCGGCGTCCGCTCGAAACGCCCCGAACTCGTCGCTGCCGTTGCGCCCGGTCAAATCGCCGGGACTGGCGACGCCGTCGAAGCGCACCTCCGCTTGCCCGCCCCAGAGCGGGCCGTTGCCTTGCCACTCGCCGCGAAACTGCACCACGTCGACCTCGGCCTGAGGCAGCGCGGTCTCGCCGAAAACGATGAAATTGTCTGTCCTCTTGAACTCGATCCCGCCCCGGACCTCCTGCCGCCAGCCCCCGATCCGCGGCAACGGGCGGCCGTACAGCGCGCTCAGCTGCCAGCTGCTCCCATGGGTGCCGAGCGCCAGGCCGCCGAGCGATTCCTCCGCCGAGGCATCCGCCCACGCGCCGCTCAGGCGGATGAAATGCTGCAAGCGATGCAGTGGGATTTCCCACGAGAGGGCGTGCGCGTGGAGCGCGTCGAGCGAGTCGCCGGTGGTCATCTGCCAGCCGACGACGTGATCCAAGCCGAGGGCGTTGCCGTGGTTCAGGCCCGCGAACCACCGGTTGCGGCCCACGGCTCTCGTGCCGTTGTTGTCGTAGCCTGTGTAGACGCGCCACGGCCGCCGCTCGTCGAGTCGCACCAGGAGGTCCGCGGTGACGCCCTCTCCGGGGGCGGCGAAAAGCTCCGCCCGGCGGAACGGATTCCGGCTCAGCCAATCGAGATCGGTCTGCAGGGCAGCGCCCGTCAGAAGATCGCCCTCGCGGAGGTGAAGGCCTTGGCGGATGGCCGAGTCGTTGAAACGGCCCGTCCGCTCCAAGGCCACGGCGCCGACCCGGCCCTCGACCACCTGGATGTCGAGCCGACCGTCCGCGCCACTTTGCGGTGGCACCCACACGTCGTTCATCGGGCGGTCGTGATCGTCGTAGTGACGGAGGATCACTTCGGTCAGGCGGTCGAGCCCGGTTTCGGTCAGCGGCTTGCCGATCCACTCGGAAAGCTCCGCCGCCAAGGCCTCGAGCGCCGGCACCGACATCCCGCTCAGGAGCACGCCGTCTCTCCGCACGTCCGGACGACCGGCTTCGCTGCCGGTGACGGAGAGCTGGTCGAGACGGGGGATGACGACGGGTGAATTGTCGGTCGCCCAGCCCCGGACGCCCGTCGCACCGCCGATCCGCACCGTGGCCGCCTCACGGCCGGGAGGCTGGCGGGGCATCAAGTCCTGCGCGGTGGCGGAAGCCGTCGCGAAAGCAAGCAGGAGGGCGCGCGTCAAGGCCCGGGGATCATGGCGCGATCGATTCAAAGCTGCCCAGCACATTCCCCCGTTCCTTCGGCGCGGAGACGTGCGGGAATCACAATTTCGGCCGGAAATTTGAGATCGCCGGCCGGAGATCGCGAAGGAAGGGGCGTGCTGACACGCGAACTGGCCAGACCGGAATGAATCGCACAACCTGTGAACCACCTATGGACGATCCATCTCCCGGCCGGGGCCGGCCCATCCGCAGCGCGCTGGAATGGGCCGTGCCCGCGCTTGTCGCGCTCGCCCTCACCGAGGCCGGCGCGCAGGTGCCGGACGCGCAACCGCGATTCCGGATCGTCGAAGAAGAACAAACCTGGGCGTCCTTCGCCGGGGCGGGCTCGGAATACGTCGCGGCGCAGGCCGTTTCCGGAGCGACGCGGCCGGTGGTGATGGCGGGAAACTTCGACACAAGCGTCCTTTTCCCGGCGGACACCAGCCTTTTCCTCAACGGTCCCGCCGGGGTGCCGGGCGTATTCGCCGGCGTCCTCGACTACGACGCCACGGACAGCCGCTGGGAAGTCGGCTTGTTTCCGCAGCAGGTCGACAAGCTCGAGCCGAAGAGCCTCGTCGTCGGCACGGTGCCGACGTCCAAGGCGCTCGACCTCGCGGCGGTGGATCGCGGAGAATATTATCTCACCGGCATCATCCACAACGGCACGTATTTCCAGAACCGGAACGGGACCGACTTCTTTTTGACCACCGCCGCCGTGGGAGCGCCGCAGCGCGGATTCGTCGCGCTCGGAAACAGCGGGACGTTCATCTCGGCCCATTACGTCGATGCCACGATGCAGCCGAAAGCCCTGGCCGTGGATCCGGGCGGGACGTTCCTCGCCATCGTCGGCCAGGAACGCGACACCGCGGTGGCGGGGTTTGCCGGGGATGATGCGCGTGTCCACCGTCATGCGCTGCCGCTGCCTCCCGCCGGAACCGCCCTGCCGGCACCGGATTCGGTCGCGGACCCGCTGCTGGACGCCACCGAGCTGGTGGACGTCGCTGTCACGACCACCGGCCGGACGTGGGTTGGCGGAACCAAGAGTGGTGCCGCTCATCTCGGTGGAACTTCGGATGTATGGCTCGGCGAGGCGGATTTCGATCTGGGCCAGATCGTGGCGGAACTCCGCGCCGGGTCGGAAGGGATCGATCGGTTGCACGCCATGGAGCGCGGACACCACGGCGAGATCTACGTGGCCTTCACCGTCTCCGGACGCGATGTTTCGTTCGGTCCGCTCGGCTACGATCTGGACGCCGCGCCGGTGGTCGTAGCCGCCTCGACCCATGGTTTCGTCGGGATGATCCGGAACGACGGAACGCCCGGGTGGCTGAGCCCGCTCGGTCTGTCGCAGTCCGCCGGCGGCCAGCTCGCGCCGGCGGATATTTCGGTGGATGCGGCCGGGAACGCTTATGTGACGGTGACCGGCTCGGGCGCGTGGTTGATCGAAGACGTGCCGGTCACGCTGGCCGGTCCCGGACAAATCACGCTCAACGGCAAGGGCCGCGTGGTGGATTTTTCCGCGACCCCCGCGGTGGGGACGGCGCTCGCCGGAGCCGTGCCGGACGTCGAGAACCGCTTCGTTCTCGGACGGTCGGGCGCGCAGTCGGCCTTCTCCACGTTGGAATCCGTCGCCGCACCGCAATCGAGTTATTTCATCCGCTGGGACGATCCCACCGTGCCCGGCCATACCATCGAGGCGCTCGCCGCGCTGGTGACCGCGGCGGGCGGGCAGGTGCATGCCGAGCAGGACCACGCCGCCTTCGGGACCGTCGGCGTCGCCGCTTGGCTGACTCCGAACCAATTCCGGTCGCTGGCCAACAATCCGCTGCTGATGAGCATGGCGGATCCCTTGGTCATCTCGCCGGACGAGGGCGGCTTCGGGGAAATGTCGCAACCCGGCTGGGCGCTTGCCCGGTTGTTCGATCCCTATCTCGTTGATATCAATGAACCGTCCGCCTCCTCCTACTACTACCCGGCCGGACATGTCACCGGCGATCCGTCACCGGCGGCGGCGAAGCGGGTGCGGGTCTATGTCCTCGACAAGGGCTTGGAGGCGGACGAGCCGTTCGTTTTCGAGGATCTGGCGGCCCTGGGCGGATTGCCGACTGTTTTCGACGGAGGCGCCGGGCTGAATGTCGACGCCTTGGTCCATCCGGTCGAAAACGGCGAAAGCGTGCCGGACACGGCCTCCGACCATCCGCGGCAGGTGGTCAACCTGATGGCCGCCGCGAATCTCGGCTCCGCGCCGGGAACCGCCCTCGAGATCATTCCGGTCGACATGTATTCCGGCGCTTCGCCGGAGCAGGGGAATTCGCTGACTTATGCCAGTTATGTCTCGTATGCGATCCTCGAATGCCTGGGCGATGCGGCGGTGCGGGATCTCGGGGAGAAACTGCCGACCTTGATCGTGATCGCCAGCAGCGGCGCGGATCCGCAGGACCAGGTGGGGATCGGGGGAGCGATCGACCAGGCCTTGGCGCAAGGCGTTCCCGTCGTGCTCTCCGCGGGCAACAGCCAAGCTCCGGCATCGGCGGCGGACTTCGTGCCGGCGATGCACGGCAGCAAGCCGGGAGTGATCACCGTGGGTGCCACGGCATTGGGGGCGGACCCGCCGGACGATCCCACGCTCGCCGAACTGAATCCGCTCTACGCCGGCGGAACGACCGACGCCGGCGGCTCGATCATCAGTCTGTACGCGCCGGGCGGCGGAGTGGAAACGGGGCATGGCATCTCTTCCGGGACGAGCTTTTCCTGTGCCTTGGTCGCGGGACTGGCGGCGACTTGGCTCAGCCGGCATCCGGACGCCACCCCGGCCGAAGTGGAGGCCGCCTTGATCCAGGATGGCGTCCGCGATCCGGTGCGCGATCTCCGCCTCGCCCGCAGCGCCTGCGCCTTCCGCGCGTGGCTTTTCCGGATGGGCCTCGGATCGGTGGCCGGCGCGGCGCACTTGGACTTCGAGCTGGATTCCGATGGCGACGGCGACACCGACTTCCAGGAATTCATCGGCCACTCCGATCCGACCGACGCCGCCAGCCGCGCTCGGGTGCCGTTCGGCTTTTCCTTCGATGGAAAATCGGCGGAGCTTTCGGCTTGGCTGCCCGCTCCGGTGGTCGGCGCCGGCCAGCTGCTGCAGGACGGCTGCTGGAGCTTGCCGGTCACGCTGCAAGTCGGGGACGATCTCGTGGAATGGCAGGAACCCGCGCCTGACGTCATCGCGGCGGGGCCGCTGGCGGACGGGCTTCGGGAGTTGCGTTTCACCATTGATCTGGAAGCCTTTTCGGACGACCGATGCTTTCTCCGCTTCGTATTCGGCGAGCCGGACTCGCCTTGATGTTCTGCGGCGGGCTGGCCGCCGCGGAGCCGCCGCGCGACCTCGAGTCGTTGGCGGCCGCGGAGCGCGAGCGAGCCGCGGCGCACCGCGAGGCCGGCACCGAAGAGACCCGCTGGGCGTGGATCGAGGCGCTCGCGCGCGTGGCGTGGGCGGAGGCGGAGGCGGGAGTTCATGCCGCGGCGGCGGAGCGCTACCGGACGGCGGTCGCCGCCCTGCCCGGGGACGCGGAAGCCGTGGAGGCGGAATTCGTGGCGATGCTTCACGACGGCCTCGGCCGGGCCTTGCAAAACACCGGCGAGTTCGACGCCGCGGAGAATCACCTCGCCGAGGCCCTCCGGATCCGGGCGGCGCAAGCCGGCGGCGAAACGTCCCTCGGCGTCAGCGAGGGGCACCTCGGGCTCCTGCTGTTGGTCCGGGGCCGCTACGCCGAAGCCGGCCGGCTGTTTCGTTCGGCGCTCGAGCACACGCCGGACGACCGGCACGACTTGCTGGCCCATCGCCACGACTGTCTCGGGCGCTACCACCTTACGCTGCGGGCTCACGATCTCGCCGCGCGCCACTTCGACAAGGCGATCCGCCACGCTTTGGTGGACGCGGAGCCGACCAGCCCGCTGGTGATGGATTTGCGCGGAAATCTCGTCTTGTGCCGTTTTCGCGCGGGAGAAACCGAGCGCGCCCTCCAGGAGGTGGAAGGCTTGCTCGCGTCCAGCTCCGGAGATCCCGGGCGCCGCGCGGCTCTGCTCAACCTGTGCGCGAGCATCCACGCCGCGCGCGGCGATGAGGAGACGGCCGAGGCGCGACTCGGGGAATCGCTGCGGATCCTGGCCGCCGCGAAAGGCGAGGCACACCCGGCCGTCGCTCCGATCCTCGCGAACCTCGGCGCGGTCCGACTCCAGTCCGGCGACGCAAAGCGCGCGCTGGAGCCGCTCGAGCGGGCGCGGGCCGTGCTGGAAAGACATGTCTCCGAAGATCATCAGACATTGGTGGAGATACTCTATCAGATCGCGGCCTGCCGTTTGGAGACGGGCGACGGCGCGCGCGAGGCGGTGGGCGAGGCACGGGACGCGGCCTCCGGCTTGATGTCGTCCTTGCTGGAGAGCGGGTCGGAGCGGGAACTGCTGACGTTCCGGCAGCAAGTCGACCTCCACTCGATCGTCTGCCGGTCGGGAGATGCGGAGCGGATCGCCGACAGCCTGCTCGACGGGAAGGCCCGGATCATGGAGGCGGTGCTCGAACGCCGCACCCGAGCCAGCGGACCGGCGCGGAGTGCGGCAAGGCTCCGGACCGAGCTCGACCGGCTGTTGTTAGAGGGCGGGGCCGGTCCGCGGATCGAGAACATGCGCGAGGAGATCCAGCGGCTGGAGGACCGGCGGCACGCGCGGCCGGCCGCCGCGCCCCGGTGGCAGGAGGTCGCGCGCGCGCTGCCGGAGGGCACGGTCTTCGTCGACTGCGTGCGCTGGTTTCCCGATGGGGCGGCATCCGGCGCGGCGCGATACGGGGCGGTGATCCTTTCGGGAAACGCGCGCCCGAAATGGATTCCACTCGGCGAGGAGCGCGAAATGGGCCGGCTCGATCTGCTGCATCGCAGCCTTCGGACGCGGGCCGACATCCTGCGCACCGGCTCCGGACGGAGCGGAATCCCGATGACGCCGCTGCTGGCCGATCTTCATCGCGCGTTCTGGCAGCCGGTCGCGGAGGCCCTGCCGGAAGGGACGCGGGAGGTGATCGCATGCCCGGAGGGGAAAATGCACCTGCTCCCGTTCGCGGTGCTGCGTCGGCCGGACGGGCGATTTTTGTGCGAGGAAATTTCCTCGTTCCGGATCGTGGATTCGGGGCGCCGATTGTTGGAACCGGACGAGCCGCCTGCCATGGGCGAGCGGCCGTGGATGCTGCTCGGAGTGTCCAGGTTCGCGTCCCACCGGGAGGCTTCGCGCGACGCTCCGACAGTCGGGTCGGCGGCCTTGGAGGGGCTCGATGATCTTCCGACGGTGCGGATGGAAATCGAGAAACTCCGCGCGTTCGCGCCGGCGGGCAGCGTGTCGTTGTTGGATGATCGGGCCGGTGAGGCCGCCTTGCGTGACATGCGCCTGGCTCCCGCGGTGCTTCATTTCGCCACCCACGGTTTCCACGTCCCGCTCGCCGTCGGGCGGGATCTGGCCGCGGATCCATCGGCGCTTTACGAGAACGGGCTCCTGCTCGGCCGGGATGGAACGGGCGACGGGATCCTTTTTCCCGAGGAGGCGGCCGCGCTCGACCTGCGGGAGACGGTGCTGGTGACACTCTCGACGTGTCGCGGCGCGCTCGGACGCCCGGTCTCCGGCGAAGGCTTGCTCGGATTCCGCCGTGGCTTTGCCAAGGCGGGCGCGCGAAATGTCCTCGCGAGCCTGTGGGAGATTCCGGACCAGAGCACCACGGATTTCATGGCGAAGTACTACGCCTCCTTGAGAACGGGCGCCGCGCCGGCCGGACTGCTGTGGACGATGCAGGCCGAACGTTTCCGCCAGCTCCGCGACGATGATCCGGCCGGCGCTGCCGTGGAGACCGCCATCCTGAGCTACGGCGGATTCGTGGTGAGTTCCCGGTGAGCACCGTCAGCGGCTCGCCGATTCCGTCGTGACCGTCGCCCGGGTGCGGAAAAACGAGCGCTTGCGGACCGGGGCGACGTTTTCCGCCAGGTCGCGGGGCCGACGCCGCGTTTCCTTCTCCTCCTCCTGCCGGCTGAATCCGCTCCCGGCCCGCGCGGTGATCGTCGAGCTGCTCGGCACGGTGGGCGCCGCCTTGCGGTTCGCGGCGAGGGACGGGAACTCGTTGAGCGCCGGCGAAGCGCTGCCGGGATTGTCGCCTTCGGCCGGCGGGATGAAAGCGACCTCGCCGAGGGGCTCCGACGAGAACGTGACGCTGCCCGCGTGGATGACCAAGCCGGCGTTGCCGACCAGCATGTTGCCGTCGTCATTCACTTTGGCGAAAAAACGTCCGCGTCCGTCTCCCGCGCGCATCTCGCCAGTCATGCTGAGGGCCTGCTGGGTGATGAAGGCGATGTCGCCGCCGGCGCGGACCACGCCCGCCTGGATGATCTGGCCGCTGCCTGCGGCGTGCGCCGCGCTGGGTTCGCCGCGCTGGAAAGTCACCTGCTCACCGGTCACCGCGGTCACCGGCCCCGCGGCGTCGATGCGCGCGGCGACCTGCAGCTCGCGCCCGACCAACAGGACATCCCCGCGGGTCGTGGTGATGTCGCCGCGGATCACCGTGGTCGGATTCGTCCGCGGCGTGGCGTGGAAATCGATCGTCCCCCCGTCATCGAAAAGCCTCGCCGGATCCGCATCGAGACCGCTTGCGGTGAAACTGCCGGCCGTGACCTGGGCCGTCGGCCGGAAGAGCAGCCAGGCATTCGGGCTGAGGATCACCACATGGCCGTTTGAGTTCAGCTCCCCGGCGATGAGCGTGGTGCCGGCGCCGGTCACGCGATTGACGACGGTGTGCGCGGGGTCCGCGAAATCGAAGCGCATCTCCCGACCCTCGGGCAGCGTGAAGTTGCCCCACTGGATGATGGTGTTGCCGGTCAGGTCGACGATCGTCGCACCATCGATCACCTCGCAGGTCGCGGTGCCGGGCGTGAGAAGCGTCGCACCGCCCGGACACCCGCAGAAATCTTCGGACGTCGCGTGAGCCACGAATGCGATCCAGAGCGCGAGTGTCCTGCAGGAGGCTGGAGCCTTCATCGCGTGGATTCCGGTTCGGGAAGATCGGCCAGCATGTCGAGCAGGAGTGGCGCGAGATCGGATTCGCCGGGCTCGAACGGAACGGCCGCGGGACCGCTGTCGCCGGCGAAGGGGGCGGAGATTTCCCCTGCGGAGGCGTCCACCAGGATCAGGTTCGGCTGCCGGTTTCCGGCAAGAAACGTGGGCAGATCCATGCCCGCCGGAACGACCAGAAGTTGCTCGGGCCGGAAATACCCGGAGTCCCGCAGCGCCGCGAGCTGCGCCTCGTCCAAACCACGCAGCACCACGACGGGCGGCGCGCTGGCGGTGCCGCCTCCGGATCGCATCGCTTGTCCCGCTCCGTCGTCCTTGTCTGCCGGACCGAGGGCGATGACCGCGACGAGCACCACGACCGCCGCGGCGCCGAGCGCGACGAGCTGCGGGCCGCGCAACCACGACAACAGGCGTTCGGCCCAACCGGATTTCGGGGCTCCGGAACCGCTTGTGGCACCGAGTTCGGCGCGGACGCTCGCCGGCAACGGGTCCTTCCGCCGCTCGTCGATCACGCGGGGATAGCTCTCGCCGAGCACCTTTTTCATGCGCTCGAGCCGGTCGGTGGGATCGGAGGAATTCATCGGGCGGAAGGTCAGATGGCCAGCGCGTCGGCCAGGCGCTGGAGGGCGGGATTGACGAGATCGTCCACCCGACGCCGCAGCGTGGCGGGGGATTGGCCGGGGTCGATGCCAAGAAATCGCAGCTTCGCGGGATCCGCGATGAGATCCTTCACGGTGTAGCGCTGCGCGACGTAGAGATCGTAGATCAGGCTCCACTCGAGCGCGCTGAGGTCTTCCCGGCACTGCGCGTAGATTTCCTCGAAGCGCCACGTGTCCGGCCGCTCGCGGTCCGGAGCGGCGGGATCGGCGAGCTGGACGGCGGTCCCGTCCTCGCTCTCCATGCCCTCGAGGCTGTGGAGGTGTGCCGGCCGCGCCTTGAGCGCCGTCCGCTTCCGCAGGGCGTCGATGGCCCGGAAGCCGATGCGCCGGCAGAAGTTCGGGATGATCTCCTCGAAGACGATCAATTCCTCGATGGGCGCGCGCTGTTTGTCCGCGGCGGCCACGGCGAAGGAGGCGAACGTGTCGTTGAAAATCTCCTCGCCGTCCTCGTCGCCAAGCCCTCTGCGTTTGAGGATCTGGAACCCGAACGGGCGCAGGAAGCGGTCCAGCGCCGACCATTCGGGGTGGGCGAAGCGGCCGTCCGGGCCACGCTGCTGCAAGGCGGGCAGGTCGAGGTTGCTCTCGTAACGCCGGTCGTCGGGATCGTGATGGCGGTTTGGATCGCGGCTCAGCTGGCGCTCCCCGGCGACGTGGAGCTTCGAGGTTTCCGCGGCCTCGCCGAGTGCGGTGGAGCCGGTTTCCGCGGTGTTCCCGTCGTGCCTGCGGACCAGGCGCAACAGCAACGGCTCGCCGATCCGCCGGGCGCTGTCTCGATCCAGCAGGACGCCGGTCACCGGACGCTGGAGGCGTTCCAGCATGGCGTTCCAGAGGTCCGCCCAGAAGGCCTCGTCTTTCACTGGTGCGGCCATGATCGATTCCACCGGATGCCAACAAAGGGCGGCGGGCGTGGCAATGAAAACCCCGTCGCAGGCCGGGAGAGGGTAGGAGAGTGGCGCGTGCATCGGATGGCCCGGATTCGCAGCACGCGGGGGGCGGTTTCAAAATCGTGGTGCCGGGGGCGGTGCGGAAATTTCCCGCAATTTTGAAATCGGCGCCCACGGGTCGCGAAGGGACGGCCACCGGATCCAATCCCGGACCATCCCATGAAACACCGACGTTCCATCCATCGCGCCGCGCTCGTCGCCGGCGCCTTCATCCTCCTGCCGCACACTTCGCCGGCACTTGAAATCGTCGCCGGATCGTTCGGCGGATGCGGCACCAGCGGCAGCGCGAGTTATGTCACCACCGGCACGGCACATCCGGGTGCGGGACAGCCGTCCGGCAGCCTCTCGGCCACCCTCTGCCCGGGTCCGTTGGCGGTCGCCTACCAGCCGTCGTTGGCCGGCGAGCCGAAGGC
The DNA here is from genome assembly GCA_965651855.1 of uncultured Verrucomicrobiales bacterium. Classification (GTDB taxonomy): domain Bacteria; phylum Verrucomicrobiota; class Verrucomicrobiia; order Verrucomicrobiales; family Akkermansiaceae; genus Luteolibacter. Next base: position 1,788 of record CBFGTW010000098.1, on the reverse strand, counting down.
GCACGTCGTCCAAACCGGCCCCGGAACGCTGGCTCTGGTCAAGGTGCCGGATTCCCCCGGCTGGAGCTGGGCGCAGTCGGTCGACCTCGTGAGCTGGTCGGCGCTGCCGGAAGCCGGCGCGAACCCGGTGCTCGTCCCGATCCAGCCGCCGCGCCGCTTTTTCCGCCTCGAGCAGCCCTGACCGAACTCCCAACCGAAAACCATCCAACCCTCAGTTATCATGAAACCGAAATTCCTCATTCCTCTCCTGACCGGATCGCTGGCTCTCGCGGCGCTCGCCGACGTGCCGCACCTCATCCACCACCAAGGCATTCTCCAGGACAACGAAGGCGTGCCCTACAACGGCCCGGCCGAGTTCAAGTTCGCCTTCGTCAACCAGGACGGCAGCCTGACCTACTGGAGCAACGACGGCACCAGCGTCGCGGGCTCGGCTCCGGAGGCCTTCCTCGCCCTGCCGGTGAGCGACGGGCTTTTCAACGTCCAGCTCGGCGACACCGGTCTCGGCATGGAAGCGCTGCCGCCCACGGTGTTCGACAGCGATCAGGTCTTCCTGCGCGTCTGGGTGAATGACGAGCAACTGGTGCCGGACCGCCGCGTCACCTCCGTGGGCTTCGCGATGAAGGCCGCCACGGTTTCCGCCGGCGCGATCACCCCGGCCAGCATTCCGGACAACACGATCCAGTCGCATCACATCGTCGACCACAGCATCGGCTCGGAGGATCTAGCGCCCGCGATCACCCTCCGCTCGCTCAACCTCGAGAACGCCGGGGCGCTGCGCACCGAGATTTCCTCGGAAGTGGGCGGGCGGCTGCGGCTGTGGGACGGGCTCGACAAGATGACCACCTTCCTTGGATCGACCAACGGTGGCGGGGACCTGAACTTGTTCCAGATCAACGGCAAGCCCGGCATCAAGCTCAATGGCGACGCCGCAACCTACGACAATGCCAACTCCGCCGGCGGCGAACTCACGGTGCACGACGCCGGGGGCAACGTCGGCGTCATGGTGGACGGCCAGAACAACGGCGGTGCCCGCGTTTCCGTGAACCAAACCGGCGGCATGGGCCCCTACGTCGACATCTTCGCGGCCGGCAGCAACGAAGGAGCCGAGATCCGCGTGCTTGGCAACAAGGGCAAGAAGGGCGTGGAAATTTTCGGCCAGGGAAGCGCCGGCGGCAGCGGACCGGGCACACCCGACCGCCCCACGGGCCTGACCCGCGACGGAGCCGGCCAGATCAATCTCTACCAAGGCAGCGGCCTCGGCGCGGTGCTCTACGGCAGCGCCAACGAAGGCGGCGGCGCGATCAGCCTGCGGAACCAGCTCGGCGACACGAAGTTCCTGCTGTACGGCGGCCCCCACGCGGCGAGCATGAAAATGGGGCAGGCCTCGGGTGTGGTCAGCATCGAGGCGGACGCCGCGCATGGCACCTTCGGCGGCTCGCGCTTCGTGATGCGCCAGGACGTCACCAACAAAGGCGCGATCAACACCATCCAACTCGACGGCGGCAACAACGACATCGGCCAGGGCGGCGGTCGCATCCGGCTCCGCAACGAAAGCAACCAAGTGACCGTGGAACTGGACGCATCCGACGGCGACGGCAACGGCCTCGTCCGCACCCAGGTGCTCGAGATCACCGGTGGCAGCGACCTTTCCGAGAAGTTCAACATCAACGGCGGCGACCTCGAACCGGAGCCCGGCATGTTGGTCTCGATCGATCCGCTCAACCCGGGCGAGCTGGTCCTCAGCACCAGCGCCTACGACCGCACCGCGGCCGGCGTCATCAGCGGCGC
>CBFGTW010000097.1:0-17475 GCA_965651855.1 uncultured Verrucomicrobiales bacterium | reverse complement strand
GATGCTTGAACATTCGTGCTTCTCCCCCGGCGGGCCGAATCTCGCGCCCCTCCGTTCGACGTCCGGGAGCCCTCAACCCTCAACCTTTCCCCATATGATGCAGCAGCCGCTGGTTGAACTCGTCGGCCATGTTGTAGCCGAGGCGGCGGAGCTGCTGGTCGAGCGCGGCGATGGCGACCATGCGCGCGGTGTCGCGGCCGGGGCCGACGGGGACTTCGACGTGGACCACGTGCTGGCCGAGGATCTCGTAAGTCTTCGGCTGCAGGCCGAGGCGGTCCACTTCGTTGAGGTCGGCGTGCGGCTTGAGCGTCACGACGAGGTCGAGCCGTTTGTCCGGGCGGATCGAGGCGAGGCCGTAAAGGTTGGCGACGTTGATGATGCCGATGCCGCGGATTTCCATGTAGCCGCGTGAGAGGTCGGGTGCGGTGGCCACGAGATCGCCGCCGACGAATTTCACGCGCACCATGTCGTCCGCCACCAGGGACGCTCCGCGTTCGAGCAGGCCGATTGCGGTTTCGGATTTTCCGGAGCCGCTTTTTCCGACGATCAGCACGCCGATGCCGCGCATGTCCACCATGCAGCCGTGGAGCGTGACGCTCGGGGCGAACTCGTGCTCGAGCCGGATGGTCGCGGCGTTGAGGAACTTCATGGTCACCTGAGAGGTGCCGAATACCGGGATGCCGTGCTCGCGAGCCACGGCCATCAGGTCGTCGCCGAGCGTGGCCCCGCGGGCGACGACGATGCAGGGAATGTCGCGGTCGCACATCCGGCGGAAGCGGTCGGCGCGCATCGCGTCGGGGAGTTTCCGGAGGTAGGAAAGCTCCGAGTTTCCGAGCACCTGGACGCGTTTCCGGGCGAAGTAGGAAAAGAATCCGGCGAGCGCGAGGCCGGGCCGGTTGATGGCGGGTTCGCTGATCGGCCGGTCGAAGCCGACGCTCTCGCCGTGAAGCGTGAGCCCGAGGGCTTCGGCGTGCTGTTCGAAGAACTTTCCAACGGTGATGGAGCCGACCGTCTTGACCCGAGGCGTCATGCCGAAACCAAGCAGGGGCGCCAGCGGGGATAAAGGAGAAAGGCGGGGCCGCGACCCGGGGCGGAGAGCGAAATTCCCGCGGGTGCCAGGGAAATTGCACTGATGAACAAGCGTCGGTATATCCAGAAGAGGAACAAGGTGCTTGATGTTCCGGATGCTTTGTGCCGGGATCGGCACATGTTCTGGTTTGAGCGCTTTGTTCGCTGCGGAGATGCCATGCATGTTCGGCGCTCCCTGGCACGCGGCCTGCGCTTCTTCGATTTGCATATCCGAAATTCCGAGTGCGTGTGACGACGCGTGGCCATCAGCGGGAGATCGCCCGAGCGGCAGCCTTCACCTTGATCGAGATGGTCGTGGTGGTGGCCGTCATCTCGATCCTTTTGACAGCTGGCATCCGGTTGTTGGGAAACACCGGAGCGCAGTCGCGGCGCGTGGCGGTGGATCAGGTGCTGGCGGCCGTCGAGCAGGCGAGGACGACGGCGATCAGCTCGCGCACCACCATCTTTCTCGCCCTCGCCGAACCGGGCGATTTGCCGGTGGAGGATTCGCGCTGCCGGATCGGCCTGTTCCGCGTCCCGGAGTGGGAGCCCGGAGCCGGCCGGTTGGACGCGATCTTGCTGCGGCGCTGGGAAGCGCTGCCCGCGGGCCTCGTGCTGATCGGAGGAAATGCCGGCGCATTGAGAAATCCGCTCGACCAGCCGGAGCTGACGATCCGCTACGGCGAAGACGGGCATGCCGCCGAAGGACGTTTTCATGGCATCGCATTCCACCCGCGGGGCGGCCTGAGTTGGCCGGAGGGCTCGGACCCCATGGTCCTGCGGATCGCCGAGGGCGCCTATCGTTCCGGTGCGCCGGTGGCGGTGAGACGCGGCGGGAAGGACCTCATCGCCGAGGACCAACTGAAGATCGGCCGGGTGATCGCCCGGCCCTACCGCAACCATTGAAGTGAGCCCGCCCGCCCGATCCGGATTCCAGCGCCGCGGCTCGACATTGGTCGAGGCGGTGGTGGCCGTTGGCGTGCTGGCCGTGGCCGTTCCGCTGGTGTTCGCCACCTTGGCGGGCGCCGGAGAGACAAACACTTCGGCGCGGGCGGAGACGCGCTGCACATGGATCGTCCCGGCCTGCCTCGACGAGCTGCAAGCGTCGCGTCTCGGGCGGTCGGGAGTCATCGAAAAGACGGATCCGGCCGGCCCGGTCCCCGCGTCCGGAGAACACGTGATCCTGGCGTTCTCCCACGATGGACGGCTGCTCGGGGATTTGGACGACGAGTCGTACGCGTCGGGCGTCCGCACCGCCGGCGCGAGCGGCGTCCGCTATATCGCCAGCATCCGCGGCCGCCCGGTGACCGGGCGCGGCGAGCCGTGGGTGAACGTCCGGATCCGTCTGGAATATCCGGCCGCGGCACCGGCCGGGCGGCGGAAGAAGCTCGATTTCCACACCCGACTGCCGTGAAGACGTCGCGGGAAAGTGATCGGGGATTCACGCTCGTCGAGATGCTCGTCTCGATGGCGGTCGGCGCGGTGGTGCTGCTCGTTTCCGCCGCGCTTCTCGGCCAGACGGGCATCGGCTACGAGCGCGTCGGCGGCGGGATCGGCGCGGAACGGGAAGCCCGCGCGCTCCTCATCCAACTCGCCGCGGACATGGCGAATGCGCGCCATCACCCGGACAACGTCTTTGAAGAGGGCGACGCGGGATGGCGCCGGGACCGGCTGGGATTCCTGACGCTCCAGCCGGCGGACGCGCAATCCGCGGGCGGTCGCGTCGGCGACCTCTGCGCGGTGCACTATTACGTCAAAGACCTGCCGATCGGGGGGCGGACGGTGCGCTGTCTGATGCGTGGCTTTCGCGAAAGCGGAGAAACGTTCGGCGAGCTTGGCCGTTCCGGCGTGCCCGGGCTGTTCGAGCCTCGGGAGCGGGACGAGCCGGTGGCCTTCAACGTCGTTTCCTTCGAGGTCGGTCCCGTGGTGCGGGGCGGTGGCGGCGCCTGGGAAAAATGGTCCAAGGCGTCCGGCAGCACCCCGGCGGCCATCGACCTGCGGCTCGTCATCGCCCGGCGGGACCTCGCCCCCAAGCTGACCCACCCCGCCGAATGGGACGGCGGCGGCCGCACCGCACACCTTCTCGGCCGCCCGGACGAGGCGGCGGAAAACCCGGGGCTCGAAGTTTTCGCAACCACCATCCGCTTTGGAAACCATGGGATGTTCTGAGAGGCGGCGTTTGCATCCGTGGCGGGGATTCGCCTTGCCGGCGGTGCTCGTGGTCGTCGCGGCGCTGCTCATCCTGGCGGTCGGCATCCTCGTCGTTTCGGGAATCGAACGCCGCACCGCGCGATCGTACGTCGACCTCCAGCGGGCGGATCTCGCCGCGCGCGCCGGTCTTGAGGATCTCCGGGCGACCCTCGACCGCGAGACGGCGAACGATGACTACATCGTGCTCCAGGCGCAGCCGTCGGACCCTGCCGGAGAGGACCCGGCGTACTTGTTTCTCGCGCGGGGCCGACCGGACGGGAGCGCGGGGTATCGCTTCCGCTATCGGCCGCTGTTCAGCGCGACCGCAGGCGATCCGCCGGAATCCGCCATCCTCCGGGCACCGGACGTGGAAGATTTCCGCGGCGATCGCGAGGCCTTGAAGGTATTCACTACCTTGCCCTATCTGGCGCCGGTCGAGGTCGCGTGGGTCCCGGTCGAAGATGATGCGGGACGAGTGGTCGCGCGCTATGCCTGGTGGGCGGAGGACCTTCAGGGGCGGCTCGATCCCCGGCTTACGGGCAACTCGGCGGGCCCGGCAGGCGACCATGTTCGCGCGCCGTGGCCGTTTCCCGCTGCGGGAGTGAATCCGGACCTGCCGGGGGAACACGAGCCGGGGCTCGACCAAGTGGCCCTCTACGCGGTGGAACCGGAAAGCACGCCCGCGGACCAAGGAAAGCTCGCGGTCAATCTGCACGCGGGCCGGGACCTGCTGGTCTCGCCGGATTCGCTCCTCGCTGCCGCCGGCGTCGCTCCGCCGCTCGAACGCGACGAGACGGGCCGGCTGCAGGATGAATCGGCCCACGCCATCGAGCGGAACTTGGTCGCCGGCGTGCAGCCGTATTTCGAAATGCCGGTGGTGCCGCCGTTGGATGGCATCGATCCGTCCGCCGCCGGCTTGCCGAAACGGAATCTCAACGCCCTGCTCCGTCACGGGGCGGCGGCGGTGGACGAGATGGCCGGCCTCATTGACCGGGCGCTGCCGGATTTCGCCGGAACACGCCGTGGCGGTTTTCCGGAAGACTATCTGCGGACCTTGGCGGCGAATGCGATCGACTATGCCGATGACGACCCGGCGGCCACGCTGGCGCCCGGTAGCCATCGCGGGCTCGACGCGTACCCCGTGGTGAGCGAATTTCTCATGCGGTTCGAATGGAGCGGCGTGACGCGGGAAAGTGGCCGGGTCTATCTGGAGCTGACGGTCTCGACCTTCGTCGAACTCTGGAACATGAGCGACCAGCCGATCGAAGGCTCGGCCGAGATGACATACGAGACCAAGTACCAATTCCAGGTCGGAGCCATCCCGGAGATCCGGCTCGACGACCTGGCCGAGGCGACGCACAGCCTGAACCGACGGGACGGCAAGTGGTGGTTTCCGCCACTGCGGTCGAGGGACGAGCCCGAAGCACGGACGATCACTCTCGGGCCCAACGCCCAGCGTGTCTTCAAGTGTGGCAGCGTCCGCTACAAGTTTGACGTCGGACCCTCGAGCTTCTTCTTGCCAAGCCCGATCACGTTGAGCGGCGAAATTTACGGGACGTCCGGCGCCGGTTATGAACTTCGTTGGAACGGCCAAGTCATCGATCGGTCACGCGGCGGGCTGCATCGGAACGACGCGAACCTCCATTATCCGCGTGGCATCAACCGCCCGAACGTGGCGACGCGGGCGACGATTCCCAGCCACTCGCACACCCGCTTCGGAACCTATATGAACAACATGGGAGATCCGCGGATGTCATACTACAACCAAGCGCCGCAGGACGCGAACGCGTATCCCGGAAACTACAGCCCGAACCGCCGCACGGTGCGCTGGGAGTCGGTCTACAAGATCGACGGCGCCACCAAAGCCAAGATCCACGGCCGCGTCCTGCCTTCCGAGTGGCCGGACGGCGGCCACAATGCGATCTATGGCTCGAACGCCTTTGCCACCACGGACGTTCTGGTCGAGCCGGACGACGAGCGGTTTTTCCTCGGGATCGCCGAGCCGCGGCGGGAGGAAGCGCCGCTCCGGCTTTCAGACCGCGGCCGCTTCTACAGTGCAACCGAGCTCGGCCGGGTCTACGATCCGATCATGTGGCGCGTCGTGGAACCGCGGGCCGCCAACGAGCCGTGGGGGGATGTGACGGCCGGCACTCTCCGGAGCACCGACCACGGTGGCGGCAACACCCTGCGGATCGGCCGGCCGGAGCACCCGCGCTTCGCCGCGTCGCCAGGCACGCACGCGGTGCGGCTGCTCGATCTCTTCCACGCCGGGCAGTCGCGCTCGGAAAACGAGGCCTCGCGCGAGGGTCCGCTGGTCAGGATCGAGGGGCACGTGAACCTGAATACGGCGTCCCGCGACGCATTGCGGGCGCTGGTGGCGGGGCCGCTGGTGATGGATCCGCTTTTGTCCCGGCGGACTTCGGACAACCACGAGACGAACTTCCGCATGGCCCCGCCCACGGTCGCTCTCGACGAAGCCGCGCGCGAACTCCCGGCGGATCGCATCGCGGACGCCATCATCCACGCCCGGCCGTTCGTTTCTCCATCGCAGCTCGCGGAGGTGATGGACCGGGACGGTGAGCCGGTTTTCGGAAACCGCGGACTCTTTTCCACGACGAAGGTCCACTGGACCGACTCGGCGGCCGAGGAGATGTTCGCCCGCGCCTACGAGGCCTCCACCGTGCGTTCGCGGAATTTCCGCGTCTGGGTGATCGGGCAGGCGTTGGCGCCAGCTTCCAGCGATGATGTCGCGCCGCAGGTGCTGGCCGAGACGCGCAAGGTTTTCACGGTCTTCGCCGACCCCGGGGAACGATCTCAAAATGGACAGATCGAAAGTCCGGTCATCCGCACCCGAGTCCTGTATGAAAACGATTTTTAATCTCTTCGCCGGTCTTTGGCTTGTCTTCATCGGCGAAGCGGCCGCGCGGGAAGACGTGCCGCAGGTTGGCTTCATCCGCATCATCCACGCGATCGGGCCAGGCGAAGGGCGGGCGAAATTTTTCATGGACGGCGAGGACCTTTTTCCGAAGGGCTACGAGCTGGGCCAGCGGACCGGAGGCATCGGGCTCAAGGCCGGGCGCCACAAAATCGAAGTGCGGAAGGAAGGTGTGGAACCTGGCAGCACGAGCATCGACTTGCGCGCCGGCGAGACGCACACCCTCATCGCCTTCGCCGAGCGCCTGCCCGCTGATCGCGACAGCCAACCGCGCTGGATCACCCGGATCCTGCGGCTGAAACAAAGCGAGCCGACGTCCGGTTACCGGATGTCCGTCGTTTCCGTCTGCTCGGAGCCGGAGGTGCGCATCGAAGCCGCCGCAGCCGGGAAGGGGAAGATCGAGCGGGTCGCGGCGCGCCGGCTGGGCGTGGTCCGCGTGGATCTCGGGCGTGCCCGCGGCGAAGTCATGGTGCGTGCGGGCGATGAGATCCTTACCACCGTTTCGCCGGACTCGCCGGGAAACTATGTGGTGTTGCTCTATGATGACTCCGATGGGGTGGTGCGCGCGATTTCCTTCTTCGATCCGAAGTTCTCGATCGCCGGCTGAAGCGGCGCGCGCCTCAGCGGCCCCGCTCCGGCAGATGCCACGGCGGGTTGTTTTCGAATTCCTCGCGAAACTGCGGGAACGTCTCGATCAACTGCGGGGACATCGCCGGCCAGACGACCGCCATGTGCAGACGGGTGGCCATGAAGAAGACCATGACGGCGGCGGCGATGCCCCATCCGTTGAGCGGGCGTCCGGCGACCTTGTGGCCGCCGAGGTGGTCCCACACCGGCCGGCCGATCCGGCGGGCGGTGAAAAAGGCGAGGCCCTGGCAGAACAGGGCGAGGATGCTGATGCCCAGGCCGATGCCGATCGTGAGCACGAGCAACGAGCGCCGTGTGGCTTGGCCCAGGCTGAGCCGGCTGCCGTCGTCGTTCAGCACGCGGATGCCGAGCATCGCCTTGCCCGGCGTGGCGGCGAACCGGTGGATGAGAAACGTCTCGAGGACGAACCAAGGCACATACTGCAGTGCGACGAGCCACTGGTTTTGCAGCACATCCCCGATGTTCCGGCCGGCGAACCACAAGCCCAGCCAGAAGAGCGCGGAGTAAACGGTGAGATCCAGCCAGCGTGCCCAGAACCGCCGGATCAATCCGGGCCGGTATGGCAATGGCGGAGGCGAGAGGAGTTCCTGGCCCGGAGCGACTTTCGGTTCGGCCTCGGGTTCCGACCGCCGCTCGAGCCGCCGCAGCGAATCCTCGAACAACGGAATGTCCTCCAGCGGTTTCCAAGCTTCCAGGCCCTCGTGCCAAGCCGGTGTACCGCGCTCGAGGCGCCCGTTTTCGAGTCGCTCGCGGATTTCGTAGTGGGCGAACGGGCCGGCCTTTTCGCCCTCCTGGATCAACCAAATCTGCATGTCAGAGATTTCGCAGGGATTTCGCCGCATCGCTGCGAGCCGCGAAGAACGCCGGCACCAGCGCCGCCAGCGAGCACAAGACGAAGGCCATCACCGCGATCGCGACTTGCTCGGTCGGGTTGTGGTGCGCGGGCAGTTTGTAGAAGCCGGTGAACGAAGCCGAGAAGGGATCGAACCCGAGGCCGCGAAGCACGCTCTGCAGCTCGCCGCGGAAGTGGATCACCACGTGGCCGAGCGCCACCCCGAGGGCGGCTCCGAGCACGCCGAGGATCATTCCCTGATAAAGGAAAACGCGGACGATCTGCCCCGGTGCGGCGCCGAGCGCCTTCATCACACCGATCTCCCGGCGCTTCTGGATCGTGACGGTGAACATCACCGACATCATCGAAAACGCCGACACCAGTACGATGAACGACAACGCGAAATACATCATCACCCGCTGCTGGCTGATGAGCAGCGAGAAGGCCTGGAATTGTTCCGCCCACGTCCCGACGCGCCAGCCTTCCCCGAGCTGCGGCCGGATCTCCGTCGCGACCTGCTCCGCGACGTAAGGATCCTCCAGCCGCAGCGCGATGCCCTGGACGCCGTCGTCCAGTCCCGACAATCCTTGCGCCAAGGGCAGTGGCACGAAGAGATCCGGCGTGACCACCATCTGCGACGCGAGATACACGCCGACGACGTCCGCTTCCTTGGGCAGGACGAGGCTCTTCAGATTCTTGAAAATCCGGCTGTCCATCTCCTCCTGCCGCGTCTCGGCCAAGGCGGCCATGCCGGCCACCACGCGCTGGTGGTGTTCGGGTTCGAATCGATGGACGCCAGCATCGGCGTCAGGCAGCGCCTCCTCCATCGCGCCGAGCACCTCGTCGAGCAAATCCCGCTCGATGCTCCGGATGTAGGGCTCGTCGGCGATCGTGGCGAGCGCCGCATGGGCTTCCGCCAAGCGAGCGGTCGGCGCGCTGACCAGCCCGTCTTCCTCCGTCCAGATGTCGTCGAGCGCGGTGGTCGCGGCTTTCCAAAGCTCTCCGTATGCCTCGCGCACCGGGGGATTCTCGGTGGCGCGGTAGGCCTCCATCACTTGTTCGAAATTCCGGGTCGAGTAGAGCCGGATCCGATCGCCGACCCGGAGGCCGAACTGTTCGGCCACCAGCGAGGAAATCACCACGCGGTCGTCCAGGCCGAGATCCGCGGTGGACTCCGGATAGGCCTCGAGATCGAGGAGTTTTTCGATGCCCTCGACCTCGGCCGGGTCGCTGGTGTCGATGCCGCGGAACATCACCGGGCGCTGCCACGTGCCCACGTCGAGAATCACGTTGTCCGCGATGAAGGCGGTGGCGGATTCGACGTGGGGGAGTTTCCGCGCGCGCTCGGCGGCAGCCCGCCAGTCGTGCAGTGGCGCGCCGCCCATGCCGTCGGGCGCCGATTGCAGCAGGATGTGCGGCGTGAAGCCCAGCAGGCGCTGTTTCACATCCCGCTCGAGGCCGGCGTAAACCGCCATCACCACGATCAGGACCAGCACGCCGAGCATCACGCCCGTGAGCGAGATGAGCGTGAAGGAGGAAAGGAACGACCGGCGCGGATTGAGATAGCGCCGGGCGAGGAGAAAGCTGAAGGAGCGTCGTTTGATGCCGGCTAGCTAAACCCTGCCCGTCACCGGGGCAAGCCCGTCCGGCCTCCGCCTGTCAATCGGCCGACGGCAGGCCTAACAGGTCGAGCAGGCGCTGGAGGTCGTCGTCCCCGTAATACTCGATCTCGATGCGCCCCTTTTTCGGCGAATGCTGGATGGCCACATGCGTGGAAAGATGCTCCCGCAGGCGGTTGGTGATCGCGCGGACATGCACGTCCACCTCGCGCGGCGTCGCGGACTTTTTCCCGTCACCGTCGGCCGGCGTGTTGTCCGCGGTGAATGTCTGCGCGAGTTTTTCGGCGGCGCGCACGGTGAGCTGGCGGCGCAGGATCTGGTCGGACGCGAGGAGCTGGGTCGGGTGATCCTTGATGGAGAGGATCGCCTTCGCATGGCCGACCGAGAGCCGGCCTTGGGCGACGAGGATCTGCACGTCCTTGTGCAGGTCGAGCAGCCGCATGGCGTTGGCCACGCTGGCGCGCGACTTGCCGACGCGCGCGGCGATTTCTTCCTGCTTCAGCGAAAACTCGCGCGCCAGGCGGATGTAGCCGGCGGCTTCCTCGATCGGGTTGAGATCCTCGCGCTGGAGGTTCTCGATGAGCGCCATCTCCAGCACGTCGCGGTCGGACGCCTCGCGCTCGATGACCGGCACCGTGGCCAGGCCGAGTTTCTTCGAGGCGCGCCACCGGCGTTCGCCGGCGATCAGCTCGAGCTTTCCATCCACCGGCCGGACGATCAGCGGCTGGATGATCCCGTGCTGGCGAATCGATTCCATCAGATCGTCCAGCGGTGCCTCGACGAATTGCGAGCGCGGCTGGAGCGGGCTGGGGACGATGCGGTCGAGCGGCACGTCGCGGACGCGCTTCGAGTCCTCTTCGGAAACCGTCGCCGGCGCCGGGACTGCGCCGGGTTGTTTCTTGATGAGGGCTCCGAGTCCTTTGCCGAGTGCCTGCTTCGCCATGGGGCGCGGAGCATGAGCGACCCCCCCGGGGAAATCAAAGCGGATTTCGGCGCACTTGACGGGGCCTTGGCCGCGGGCCATCCATGGCGGCGTGAAACATTCGGCAGCGCTGATTTTTGCCTCCGGTTGCCTCCTGCTCGGGCATCCGGCCGCGGCCCAGGATGAACCGGCCGCACCGGAGGGCGAGGCCGCCTTCATGGCCCAAGCCTCGCCGGCGCCCCGGGAGGTCGTCGCGTCCGCCGTCGAGGCGGTGCGCGCCCTCGGGCGGGAGGTCGTGATCGGTCGCTATCAGGCGGCGATCGACGGCATGAACCCGCTTTGGAAGAAACGCGCCGCGGCCCGCGCCGGAGGCATCGAGAAGCTCGAGGAGCGCCTCGCCACCGTGGCCGAGGAAATGGTCCGCAACGGCATCAGCATGATTTCCTTCGAGCCGAAGGGCGAGCCGCGCTCGTTCGAAGTCTACCCGGGCACGAAGATCGACACCGTGGACGGCCGCCAAGTGGAGTCGCTGGAATACAAGAAGTGGATGGTGCTCGTCCCGACCGTCACCCGTTTCCGCATCCTGCAGGAAGGCCGCCCGCCGGTGGTCATCGAGAGCACCGGCTTCCAGGTGGCCGTGGCGGACAAAGGCACGGACGACTGGACGTTCATTGATGGCTCGGGTGTCGACGTCAACGAGTTGCGGCAGCTTTTCATCACGCTGCCCGCCGACCTCAAGCTGCCCCCGGTCGAGCAGCGGGAAGTGAAATAAGCGCCGCGCATGGCACCCGCCCGCAGCAAGAAAAAGCCGGTCCCGGAGGACACCCGACTGCACCGCAAGCTGCTCGAACTCTGGAACCGCGGGCAGAGCGAGTGGTGCGAGGTGCGCCGCTCCGGCATCCACGGCAGCGGCGTCTGCGCCACCCGCTTCATTCCGAAAGAAACCCGGATCATCGAGTACATCGGCGAGCGGATCGACAAGGAGGAGAGCGAAAAGCGCGCGCTCGCCCAGCATGCGAAGTCGGTCCGGAACGGCGACGCCGCGGTCTATATCTTCACATTGTCGAAGCGCTATGACATCGACGGCAACGTCCCGTGGAACACCGCGCGGCTGATCAATCACTCCTGCGACCCGAACTGCGAGGCTTGGATCGTCGGCCGGCGGATCTATATCTACTCGCTGCGCGACATCCAGCCGGGCGAGGAACTGACCTTCGACTACGGATTCGACGTCGAGTGCTACGAAGACCATCCTTGCCGCTGCGGCGCGAAAAATTGCGTCGGCTACATTGTGGCCCGCGCCCAGTGGGACGAGCTGAAAAAGCGGCTCGAAGCGGATTCGCGGAAGTAGCCGGGATTCACCACTGGACGACGCGGAGAGTGATTTCAGCGAACCAGCCTTCGTCGAGATCGTCGCCGGCGATGCGGCTGCCGCCGACCGTCGTCAGTTCCAGTTCGTTCGCGACCGTGATCCCTCCTCCGACGCGCAGCCAGATGTCTCGGGCGAGCCGCCGGTCGGCGTAGAGGCCGACGCGATAGGAGCTGAGATCGATCGCCCGCTGGCGGCCGCCGGACTCGACCGTCCAAATATCGCCCGCCGTGTCGCCACGCAGGCTGAGCATCCAGTCCGGCGAGGGTTTCCACGACGCGATGAAGTTCGGGCCGTAGAGGCCGAGGCGGATCCCCTCGGCGGGTTTCCAATCGAAGCCGATCCCCGGGAGCACCGTGCTGTCGCCGTTGAGATTCAGCGCCGCCACGCCGGCCGCGAGGATGAAGCGCTCGCTGAAGCGGTAGCCGACGCCGGCCGCGAAGTCGAAGGTGAACGAGTCCGAATTGATGTGGCGGAAATCGCTCGCCAGCTCCGCCCGGGTCCACCCCCCGAGCAGCCAGGGCGACTCCTCGCAGGAACGGAGGAAGATCAAGCTGAGCGAAAGCGAGTGCAGATCGTTGTCGCTGAGGGGAACACCCGCGGGAGTGCCGGAAAAGTCCATGAAGGTCGCGCGGTACTGGCCCAGCGGCAGCAAGATCAGTCCCTCCGCCGGAACAATCGGCTGGGAGAGCGCCGAGCGGATGTCGAACCGCGAGATTTCCACCGATCCGGAGCCGTCGTCAAAATCGAGCCCGCCGGAATGGCTCAACGAACTCTTGGTGAAATCGAATCCAGGAATCACCGTCTGCCCCGGGTCCGTCGGGGCGAGCTGGGCGGCTGCGGAAACGGCGGAGATGATCCACAAGAAGAGAGCGGTTGCGGGACGGAAGACCATCCGGCAACAATGCCGCAATGAAGATGATGCGCAAGCCGACGGATTTCGAACTGGCGGTCTACGACTTGGTGCGGCAGGTGCCGGCCGGCAAGGTCACCACCTATGGGGCCGTGGCCCGCGCGCTCGGCCGCGGAACCGCACGTGCCGTCGGCACGGCGCTTTCGAAGAACCCCTTCGCTCCCGAGGTTCCCTGTCACCGCGTCGTCCGCGCGGACGGCAGCCTCGGGGGCTTCAATGGCCGCACGGAGGGCGGGGAGCTGGTGCGGAAACGCCGGATGCTGGAAAGCGAGTCCGTCAGCTTCCGCGCGAACGGCCGGGTTGATGCCATCAGCATGATCTGATCCCGCCCATCGAATCGGGCCGGGGAGCCCGGCTCTCCGTTGGAAACGTCGGAACCTGCGCGTGGACAGGGGCGACGTCGGGTCGAGCGGTGGCGGCCGGCGAGGGGTCTTGGCACCCCGTGCTGGTGACTCAGGCGAGCAATTTGCGATCCAGCGACCGGAATTGGATTGCTTCCAGGATGTCGTTCCCGCGGATTGGGGACGATCCGGCGAGATCGGCGAGGGTGCGGGCCACCTTGAGGATCCGGTCATGGGCGCGGGCCGAGAAATTCATTTCTTCCATGGCGTGCTCGAGATAGGCCGACCCCTCGGCGTCGAGTTGGCAATGCTGCCGGACCTGGCGCGATCCCATCGTGGAATTTGTCCTCACTCGCGTCTTGCCGAACCGCTGGCGCTGGACTTCCCGCGCGCGGGCCACCCGGGCGCGGATCGTTTCGGATTTCTCGCCACTGCCCGTTGTCGACCGGAGTTCGCGGTAGTCGACGATCGGGACTTCGACATGGATGTCGATCCGGTCCAGCAGGGGGCCCGAGATACGCTGACGATACAACTCGATTTGCCGGGTGCTGCAGCGGCACTCGCGTCTGGAGTCGCCGTGATAGCCGCAGGGGCAGGGATTGAGTGCCGCTACCAGGATATAGCTTGCCGGGAAGGTGATCGATCCCGCGGCACGGGAAATCGTGACCTGTCCGTCCTCGAGCGGCTGGCGCAGGACTTCCAGCGTCTGGCGGCGGAATTCGGGAAGCTCGTCGAGGAACAGGACGCCGTTGTGGGCGAGCGAAACCTCGCCGGGGCCGGGATTGGTTCCGCCGCCGAGGAGGCCCGCGTCCGAGATGGTGTGGTGAGGCGAGCGGAAAGGACGAGTGGTCAGAAACGAGCGGGAGGGGTCGAGCAGACCGGTGATCGAATGGATCTTCGTCGTCTCGATGGCTTCGTCCTCGCTCATGTCCGGCAGGATGGTCGGCAGGCGTTTGGCGAGCATCGACTTGCCGGTGCCGGGTGGCCCGATCATCAGAATGTTGTGTCCTCCTGCGGCGGCGACCTCGAGGGCTCGCTTCACATGGTGCTGGCCGCGGACTTCTTCGAAATCCACGTCATAGCGGCGGTGGGAGTTGAAGAAGGCGCGGCGGTCGAGCTTGAAAGGCGGAATGACGAGTTCGCCGTTGAGAAAGTCCCAGGCTTGCTTGAGGTTCCGGACCGGGAACACCTGGATGCCGTCGATCACGGCTGCCTCGGGTGCGTTCGCTTCGGGCACCAGAAGGCGGATCCGGCCGCGGCGCTTGGCTTCCGAGGCGATCGACAGGACGCCTTTGACCGGCCGGACGGCGCCATCGAGCGCGAGTTCGCCGACGACGCAGCAATCCTCGACGGCCAGCGGTTCGGAGGCGCAGGCGGCGGCCATGGCCAAGGCGATCGGAAGGTCGAACGACGGTCCCTCCTTTTTCACGTCCGCAGGAGCCAGGTTGACCGTCTTCACGCCCTCGTCGAGGTAGAGGGCGGACGCTCCAATGGCGGAGGTGACGCGCTGGGAGGACTCGCGGACCGCGGCATCCGGCAAGCCGACGATGATGATGGCGGGCTTGTCGGCCCTGCGGGCGTTGACCTCGACTTCGATTTCGCGCGCCTCGACCCCGCGGAGGGCGGCTGAATACAAGCGGGTGATCATGCGAACATTGGCAGGCTGCTGTCAGCCGGCGCATCTGGCAAGCGGGAACCGGCCGGCTTCCGCCCGGGCCGCGAGACTTTGCTGGATTTCCCCTCATCGGGCTGCTAGAGAACGGAACACCCTGTCACCCGCACCATGAAGAGACTGCTGATGATTCCCGCGATCGGCTTGGCGTTGTTGTCCGGCGCATGTCGCACCGCCCATCCCTTATGCCCGATGACGATGAAGCCCTGCGTGCACACCTGCCTGCCGACCAACGCCCCGCATCCGTGCCACTGCCGCTGCCACGGGGAAATCGTCGTCATTCCCGCGAAGTAGCGGGCGGGTGCTGGAAGATCCCGCGGCTGGCGAGGTGGGCGAGCCACGGGCCGAAGGCGAGGTCCGGGCAGCGCTCCCGGGCGGTCGCTTCGATTTGTGTCCGGCTCCTGCTGCCGTCCATCAGCGCGAGGATTTCGTAGTGCGCAGGCGGGAACCGCAGGGGAACGTGCCAGGCGTCGACCAGCAACAAGCGCTGGCGTGCGCACAGGAGGCGGAAGGCGTCCAGCTGCGGGCGATCCGGTGGCTCGGGGTCGTAGTGGACGGGTTCGATCCGCGGCCGGATCATCCCTTGGACAATGCCGTCGAGCACGAGTTGAGCGAACGCGGAGCGGGGCGGGGAGCCGGCTTCTTCCTGGAAAGCCCGGGCGGGGAGACAGGCGGGCGATTTCGCTTCGACTGCCTTGAACAGCCGGCCCGCGGGCGAGGCGGTGTCCCTTGGAGGATGACCGGTCCGGATTGCCAGAGAGAGGATATTTTCCGTCGTGAGCCCGGGAGGGACGGGGGCATCGCTGCGACGCAACACGCCGGTGCGGAACGTGCGTCCGACGAAGAGATCGGCCGCCATTTGCAGGGCGAGCGGGTCGGCCGACAGGGCCCCAAGGCGTTCGCGGGCGGTGCCGTCCAGATCGGCCGGCAGGTTTTCCGCGGGATCGGCTTCGCCCAGCCAGGTCAGACCGTGATGTGCGGCGGCGGCGAGGAAGCGGTCCAGCGGCCAAGGGTCGTTGACGGGCGCGAAGTCGTCGAATGGCAGGATGTCGGGCCCCTTCGCCAGCATGTCGTCGATGATGTGGAGGAGGTCCGTGCGCGCGGGTGGCAGCGTGTCGCGCAACATCCGGAGAGCCGGGATTTCGCTGCAGCCGAGGGCCGCACAGATACGGCGGGCCGTTTCAATCACCGGCAGGCGGGGAGCCCAGCCGGCGGCGAGATTGAAGCTGATGGCGGCGATGCCGTCCGGCGCGAGCCGCTCGCGGCAGAAGGCGAGCAGGGCGTGCTTCACCTCGTCCGGCACCCAGGAGAAAAACCCGTGAGCGATGATGTGGTGGAACGGGCCACCCGCGGCGAAGCGGCGCAGGTCGGCGGCGTGGAATGAGATGTTGCGGAGGCCGGCGGCGGCAGCGCGTTCGCGTGCCTTGGCGATGGCTCTTTCGGAAAGATCGATGCCGTGGAACTCGCTCTCGGGCCAGCGGATCGCCAGCGGGATCAGATGGTGGCCGGACGCGCAGCCGATTTCGAGGATGCGGGCGCGCGAGGGATCCTGACACGCCAGGCCGCCGAGCAGGGCGGCGGCCGAGGTGACGGCCGGATCGGCCGTCGGGTGGCTCATTTCCGGGTAGTCGCGGGTGGCGTAGAGTTGTTCGAGAGCCCTGTCCGGCGGATTCATCTACTGGAGTTTTCGTACTTCAATGCGTCGCCAGAACATCAGGTCGCGCCAATCGGTGAACGTGTCCGAGTAGACGTCCAGCCGCCGGCGCGTCGCCACTTTGCCGCCGGCGACGAGCACTTCGTTCATGCTCTCGGAGGTGCGGAGCGAGCGCACTTGGGAAAACGCGCCGCACAGCTCGCGGCGGGCCCGCGACTGCATGGCGCGGTGGCCGGAGCCGGTGACGAGATTCACGGCGAGCGTTCCCCCGGGAGCAACCGCGCGGCGGAGCTGGCCGATCGCACCCGAGCACAGCTCCCGGGGACGGAAGACGTCGTTCTGGCCGGCCAGGTAGATGTCGTCGACCACCACGTCGAACTGCCGCTCGTTGTCCTGGAGCCAGCGATAGGCATCGCAGGTCAGGATTTCGATTCCCAATGCATCGAGGTCCATGTGCCGCCGGGCGAGGCCGACGATTTCTCCGTCGATATCCACCGCGGTGAAACGGCAATCGGGGAGCAGATGGCGGAGGATGCGCAGGGAAGTGCCGCCCGCGAGGCCGAGCATGAGCACCGATCGCGGCGGACCTTCCGCACGGAGCAGGGCACCTGCCGCGATCAAGTCCCAGGCGAGGCCGGTGAGGAAGCGTTTCCGGTGGTGCGCGGCATGGATTGCCCCCGCCACGCGGAACTCGGTGGCGAGAGCGGACTTCCAGATCTCGAGCGACTGGAACCGGGTGTGGACGATTTCCGTGCGTCGCATCCGCCGGCGAGATTGGTTGAAGCGCCGGCGGATGGAAGCAGGAAATGGAATCGCTCAGCGATAGTAGTAATACCCGCGGCGGTAGTAATGCCGGGGCGGCGGCGCATAGCGGTAGCCCGGATGATAATGGTGATGGTGGCGCGTCCGGCGGTTGTCTTGGCCGGCGGCGTAACCGATCAGTCCCGCGGCGGCCACGCCTGCGGCGGCGGCGCCGGGATCGACCGATTGCACCGGGCGACCGTAAGCGTCGTAAGTGGTCATGCACGACACGCCCGCGAGGCATGCGAGCACGACGGCGGCGGCTTGCATCAATTTCCGTTTCATATCTGCGTGTGGTTTCCGATGTTTTCCAGAATGCCACAGGTTCCGACGGCATGCGCGGGAAATTATTCGAAGGCGGGCACCCGGTCCGCCCCGGGTGCAATCTGCAAATCGCGGGGCGGAGGCCGTTGCAGATTCGCTTCCGCCCCCGGGGGAGGCGAGCGCAACCGCGGGAATCCACCCCTGGCACCGCGCCTGCGAAAGAGACGGGCGGATCCCACGAACCCCA
>CBFGTW010000096.1:0-17553 GCA_965651855.1 uncultured Verrucomicrobiales bacterium | reverse complement strand
GCGCTTCGGCCCGCGGCGTTCGAGTGGCGCGCGGAAGCTGCGCGGTGCGGCGGCGCCACTCGCGGGGGAGGTGTGGTCGTTGCGGGACCTCCGGCGTGGGGTCGGTGGAGCGGAGGTGTGAGGTGACGCGGCATTGCGCCCCTTGGATCAGTCCGCCCTCGAGAGTCGGGTGATGCCGCGCTGGACGAGCTGCTCGTCGACGGCGTTTGCAACGGCGTCGTCGAGGTAGATCGTGAAGTTTTCTTCGTCGAACTCGATGGAATGGAGTTCCCCGGCATTGTCCCGAAAGGCGTCGATGAGCGACTTCATGTCGCGGATTTCCCGGTCGTTCACGCGGCGGACGATGAGATTCCGCAGGCGCTCGTAGCCGATGGTCGCGGGCGTCGCGATCGAGCCGCTGAGGAAAACGACGCGCTCTGCCTTATCCTCGAACTTCTCGGGATTTTCGTAAACCGCCAGCAAGTTGAGAGGCGCGCGGCTGGTCCACTCCTCGCCGAACGCCTCGAGCAGCGGACGGGTGAGCTCCTGGAAAACAAAGCCGCCTTTCACGAGGAAGTTCGGTGCCTGGCCGAAGGTGTACTCCGGCACGAGTTGGGATTCATTGCGGTCGAGCGTGGCTTCGAGTTCGAGCGGCTCGCCGTCCCGCAGGAGCGAAAGGGTTGCGGTGTCTCCGCTGGATTTCTCCCCCCGGACGAGGTGGCCCCAGAAGACGTTGCCGTAGACGGGGTGTTGATAGTAGCCGAGACGGTCGACTTCGTGGCCGTCCACGGCGAGGATCACGTCGCCTTCGCGGACGCCGGCCGCATCGGCCGCGGTGCCCTTCCGGACTTTGTTGATGTAGACGCCGCCCTGGTCGTCCGGCAGTTTCAGCCAACGACGGAACGAGGTGTCTTCGGTGGGGGTCACCGACACGCCGAGGCTGGGAAAACCCGCGTATTCGCCGTCGGCGGCTTCTTCGAGGAAGCGTGCGAGCAAGCCGGTGGCGGCCACGTCGCAGATTTGGTCTTCCGAATCGTAGCTGATCAGGACGCCGGCGAGTTTCCCGTCCTGGAGAACCGGCAGCGAGTAGCTGCTGGCGGCGCTCTGCATCGAGGCCTTCACGCGGAACGTGAGGAAGCTCTGCCCGGCGAGGAAATTCGTGCTGACTTCCACGGTTTGGAGCACTCCCGCGGTGAGGAGCGGGACGCCGTTGCCCTCGACCTGCAGGATCTCGAGCACGGCGCCGAGTTCCGGTTGGGCGGCGATCTCGAGCGACTCGGAGTCGGCGAACAGCGCCTCACCTTCCGCTTCGTCCGCGGCGCGCAACAAGGCGAGATTCACCTCGTAATCGACCGCGACCACTTCCGCGCGGGCGAAGCGGGTGCCGTCCGGCGATTCGAATTCGAGGTAGGTCGCGTCCGCCACCATTTCGGCGGTGGTGAGGACTTGGCGGTCACCGACGATGGCAGCCAGCGCGCGTCGTTGCGTCGGCGCGTCCTTTTCCCACGGCTGGCCGGCATTCCAGCTCTGGTGGGTCGAGTTCAAACGCACCACGTGCGTCCGGAAATCGACGGGCGCGGGCCGGGTGTCGGCGGTGGTCGCGGCGGGCGGGGACTGCTCCGCGACGGCGGCGCGGCTTTCGGTCGGCTTGCACGACGGGAGCGGCAAGACGAACGGGAGGGCGAGGATGAGATATCGCATGGAAATGAGTCGAAGTTATTTCAGGGACAATACGTCTTGCATGTCATAGAGGCCAGCGGGCTTGTCCGCGAGCCAGATGGCGGCGCGAACCGCGCCGGCGGCGAAGGTCATTCGCGAGGACGCCTTGTGAGTGAGTTCGACGCGTTCGCCGTCGGCGGCGAAAATGACGGTGTGGTCGCCCACCACGTCGCCGCCGCGCAGCGTGTGCATGCCGATCTCGCGGGGCTTGCGCGGCCCGATGTTGCCGAAGCGGCCGTGGGCGACGTCGTCGGCATAACTCGTGCCCGTTTCTTCGTTGAGGATCTCGAGCAGCCGGCGGGCGGTGCCGGACGGCGAGTCGATCTTGTGGCGGTGGTGCATCTCGGTCACCTCGATGTCGAAGCGGTCCTGCCCGAGCACGCGCGCGGCGTGCCGGGTGAGCCAGAAGAGCGTGTTCACGCCGACCGAGAAATTCGGCGCGTGGACGATCGGGAGCGATTTCGCCGCCTCGTGGATCGCGGCGCGTTCTTCGTCGGTATGGCCGGTGGTGCCGATGACGAGACGGGTGTTGTGGCGCAGCGCGGCTTCCAGCAACGGCTTGGTGAACGAGTGGACCGTGAAATCGATCGCGCAGTCGGCCTTGGCGATGGCGGCGTCCAGATCTTCCCCGGCGTCGTGGGTGGCGGCGATGGAAACGGCGGAGGTTTCCGCGGCGGCGGCTTCGAGGACGGATTGGCCCATGCGGCCGGACTTTCCAGTGACGAGGAGTTGGATCATCGGGGAATTCGGGTGCGACGGGAAGGTGAACGGCTGCGGGCGGAATGGGAATGGCAGAAACGGGCTCAATCCTCCCAAATCATGTGCTTGAGGCGCAGCGCTTGGGCGCGCTTGGCGGCGTCCTCCGCCTGCGGGCCACCGAAGGAGGCGAGCTTTTCGGCCACGCTGATGGCGGCCTTCCACCGTTCGGCCTGCTCGAGCAGGGTCAGGGCCCGCAGGCCCGCGAGATTGAAGTATTCCCACTCGGCGGGCGGGCGGGCGGCATTTTCCAGCACCGAATAGTAGGCCTCCAGTGCCTCCGCTTCCCGGGTTTGGTCCGGATTTCCGGGTTTAGGGAGTTCCTCGAGGATCCGGCCGCGGAGGTATTGGAGGCGGTGGCGGTCGGCGGCGGAGGTGTCCGGGTGGTCGAGCAGCGCGTCGTAGATCGCCAGCGCCTCCTCGAGGGCCGCCGGGCCGGTGCCGGACTTCGCCGCGGCTTCCGCCAGCAGCTGGCCGCCCGGGAGCTGGAGCGGATCGTCCGGTGGCAGCGGCTCGAGCCATTCGCGGAGAAAAGCGGCGGCTTCATCGATGCGGCCGAGATCGATGAGCAGGCGCGCCTTTTGCATCCGGGCGAGGGGGGCGAGCGGCCCGGGGACTTCGATCGCCTGTTGGAAAAGCGCGAGCGCTTCCTCGCGGGAGGGACCGGTCGGCACGAGGTCCGCGGAACGCGCCGCGAGCAGCCACGCCGCTTGGGCCCGCTGCGGGTCTTCGGTGGCGGCGGCGAGGCGCTGGAGCTCGATCCGCGCCTCGTTGAAATTCCCGCCCTGGAAAAGGTTCCGCCCGAGGATGAACGTGGCCTCCGCGGCGGCGGGATCGGCGGCGTATTCCTCCAGAAAGGTCCGGGCCGCTGCGACGGTGTTGGCGGGATCGCCTTCGAGATCGACCAAGCGCAGGCGGGCCAGTGCGAGCTTGGCGGGGGGGAGTCTCGCTCCGGAGTCTCCGGCTTCCAGCGTGTCGAGCTGCGCGCGCGCCATCGAGGGATCGGGCGGCGAGGCCGCGAGCGCCGCTTCGGCCGCGGCGAGCCGGGCTTCCGGTGCGCGGGGGTGGTCGGGGTGGCGGGTCAGGAAGCCGTCGAGCGCGGCCATGGCATTTGCCGGCGGGGTGGCGGCAAGCGCCTGTTCGAGTTCCAGATCCGTTGAAAGTCGGGCCGCGGCGGCCGGGTCGCCTTCGGCTTGGATGGTGGTGATTTCTCCTTCTGCGAGGCGGGCGAGGGCGGCGTTGAAAAGGGCATGGCCGCGGGCCGGAAAGTCGAGGGCTTCGGCGGCATCGTCGAAGAGTTCCGCGGCGCGGGCGGTTTCGCCTTCCTGGTACGCGGCGCGGGCTTCGACGAACGACGCCTGCCCGCGGAGGAGAGGCGAGGTGGCGCTGTCGCGGACGGCGTCCAGCACGGCCAACGCGCGGGCGGATTCTCCGGCATCGAGCAGCCAGCGGCCGGTCTGGAGGAGGGCGCGCGGGGCGAGGAAGTGCCGGGGGTGCTCCAGACGCAGGCGGGTGAGGTGGCGGAAGGCGTCGCGCCGGGATTCCGGCGTGCCGATCCGGTGGAGGGCGATGGCCCGGGCAAACAAGGCGAAGGCCCGCAAATCCGAGCGCTCGGACCGCGTCGGCCAGACGGCGGCCGCACCTTCCGCGCCGCCGCCGATCAACTCGGGCCGCGGGACCGGGGCCGGGTCTGTCCATAGCGCCAGCCGCTCGACGAGCGGATCGGTGGCCGAAGGCTGCTCGGGCAGCCAGTGGATCAGCCGGTCGAACATCGGATCGAGCAGCGGCGAGTCCGGATGATCCGCGATGAAATCGAGCAGCGAAGCGCTCGCGGCGCGGGTGTTTCCCTGGGCGGCGAGCGCGTCGGCCAAGCCCACGGCGGCCGTGTGGTGGCGGAGCAGCGACTGGCCGCGCGGCTGGTCGAGCATCGCGGCAAAACGTCCCGCCGCTCTTTCGTTCTCGCCTTCCGCGAGCAGCAGCCGCGCCTCGAGCAGCGCGGCTTGGGGGCGCGCGCCGTCCGGCACCGATTCAGGCGCCGGCATCCGCTCGCGGGCGGCCGCAGCTTGTTCTTGGTCGAGCAGGATCTCCGCCTCGCGCAGCCGCGCCTCGGCGGTGGTCGCCGGTCCGGCCGCATCCTGGAGGCGGCGGAGGGTTTCCAGCGCGGCGTCCGGCTGGTTCAGTGAAAGTTGGAGGTTTGCCCGGGTGAAAGCGGCCTCCTTGCGGTGCGGCGGCGCGGGATCGGCGAAGGCCGCGCCGAGCGTTTCGACCGCTTCGCCGAACCGTCCGAGGCTCGCCAGCGCTTGGCCTTTCCAGAAGTAGGCTTCCGGGTGTTCGGCGACCGACGAGGCCGCGAGCAGCTCGAGCGCTTGCGCCGGTTCCCCGCCACGGATCCACGCTTCCGCCAGCCGGACGGCGGCCCGCTGGCGTTGGGCGGTCTCCAGTTCCGGATCGTCGAGCAGCTCCGCGTATCGTGCCGCGGCCACTTCCCAAAGCCCGGCCGCGAGGGCTTCTTCGCCTCGTACAAAGCCATCCGGCTGCTGCCCCGCCGCGGGCACGGCGAGCAGCAGCGAGAGAACCGCGCGGCGAAAACTCATGGAACGCGCTCAGGCTAGGAGCGGCCCCCGCACATTTCCAGCGCGGATGCGCGGCGGAAAAAATCAAGCGCCCGTGCCAAACAAGCGGTCCCCCGCATCGCCGAGGCCCGGGAGAATGTAGCCGCGCTCGTCGAGGCAGCGGTCGAGCGCCGCGGCGAAGACCGGCACGTCCGGATACGCCTGCTCGAACAGCACCACACCCTCCGGCGCCGCCACCAGGCAGGCGAAGCGGATGTGCCGCGCGCCGGCCTGCTCGAGCCGCCGCACCGCCTCCACCGCCGAGCCGCCGGTCGCCAGCATCGGGTCGAGCACGATCGCCTCGAATTCCGAAAGTACCGGCGGGTGTTTCAAATAGTAAGGCTCCGGCACCAGCGTCCGCTCGTTCCGCGCGAGGCCGATGTGGGCGACCGACGCCGTCGGGATCAGATCGAGGAAACCTTCCAGGAATCCGAGCCCGGCGCGCAGTACTGGGGCGAGCAGGACGCCGCGCGCGAGATGCGAGCCGGCGGTGATTTCCAGCGGCGTCCGGCATTCCACGGCCTCGGTGGCGAAGGAGGCGGTGACCGCCGGGACCATCAGCGAGGCGATCCGCCGGACCCGCTGGCGGAACTCGTGCGGCGGACAAGCCGGTTCGCGCAGGCGCGTCAACTCGTCCGCGATCAACGGGTGGTCAATCGTCTGAAGCATCGGAGGAATCGCGGGCCAGCAGGTTCTTCAGCTCCGCGGTCGTGAGGCCCAAGGTGGCGGCGGCGTCTTTCAAGTCGCCCTTCGCGCGTTCGACGGCGCGGCCGGCGGCTTCGCGGACGAGCCAGTCGAGCACCTTCACGCCGGCGGGCGCCGCGTCCACCAGGTGATCGATGGTCTCGGTCACATCGCGGCGGCTTTTTCCGGGAACGGAAGCCAGCGGGATGTCCGCCGGCAGGAGGATCGAGGAAGAGGCGAGCGCGCAGGCGCGGGCGATGGTGTTTTCCAGCTCGCGGACATTGCCCGGCCAGTGGTGGCCTTGCAGCGCGGCGAGCGCCTCCGCCGAGATGCGGATGCGCGCCATGCCGTTCTTCTTCGTGATGCGCTGGAGGAAAAACTCGGCGAGCAGCGGGATGTCCTCCGGCCGTTCGCGAAGCGGCGGGATGCGCAGCTCGACAACGTTCAGCCGGTAGTAGAGGTCCTCGCGGAAACGTCCCGCCGCCACTTCCGCGGCGAGGTTCTTGTGCGTCGCGGCGATGATCCGGACGTCCGCCGTCAGCGTTTCGTTGGAGCCGACGCGCGAGTAAGAGCCGTCCTGCAGCACGCGGAGCAGCTTCACTTGGATCGAGAGTGGCATGTCGCCGATCTCGTCGAGGAACAACGTTCCGCCGTCCGCCTGCTCGAAGCGTCCCGCGCGGCGGGCGATCGCACCCGTGAACGAGCCCTTCTCATGGCCGAACAGCTCGCTCTCGAGCAGATTTTCCGGAATCGCGCCGCAGTTGATGGTGATCATCTCGCGCTGGCGGCGCGGGCTGTATTCATGCACCGCCTTGGCCACCAGCTCCTTGCCGGTCCCGCTCTCGCCGGCGATCAACACCGGCGCGTCCGAGCGCGCGACGCGGCCGACGAGCTTGAAAACATCCTGCAGCGCGCGGGAGACGCCGATGATTTTCACCCGGCCGTCGTGGCTCGGCAGCTCGGCGTCCGGCTGGCCGGCGGCGCGGCGGTCTTCCTGCGTCTGGAGCGCGGATTCGACGACCGGCCGCAGCTCGAAGGCCAGCGATTCCTTGCGCAGCACGTCGTGCGCGCCTTTTTGCGTCGCTTCGATGATCTGGCCCGTCGTCGGGAAGCCGGCGGTCAGCACCACCAAGGTCTGCGGGCTCTGCTGGCGGATGCGGCCGAGCAGCTCGAGGCCGTCGAAGGGCTGCAGGGCGAGCGCCGCCACCACCACGTCCACCGTCGTTTTTTCCACCACCTTGATGGCGTTGGCAGCATTGTCGCAGCGGAGGATCCGCAGGTCCTTCGCCGCAAGATGCTTCGTCGCCCAATCCAGGAAATCGTGATCTGGATCGGCGAGCAGCAAAGTTTCTTCCGCGAGCGCTTCCGACATCGTGCGGCCGGAAGGTGTGCGGGAGCGGCCCGGGAGAGAATCAAAAAATGCGGCTGCCGAACGCGCCCAGCCAACTTTGGGTCGCGCCGGCAGCCGCGGCTTTCCTTGGGAGGCTTTGGAAAGATCAGTAGGTCGTCGTGGTGGTCCGGCGGGTGGTTGTCGTGCCGGTGTAGGGGTCGGCGGCCGTGGTCGTGGTGGTGGCCGAGCCGTAAACCGCCGGCGTGGGGTCGGCATCCACATGGGCAGTGCAGCTTGGCAGGCCGACGGCGACGAATCCGGCGAGCGAGAGGAGTGCGGCAAGTTTGGTTTTCATGGTTTTTCTGGATCGGTGGGTTTTGCCGGGGGGAGGGTGAAACCTCGTCCGGCATGCGCCCGGCGTTTCCAGCAGACCGGGTGCTAACGGTTGGAGTTGCTTGCAAGGCATTGGAAGTGAGATGGTTCGGGTTTCGGTGCCGATGTCCGGGCGACGCTGCATCGTGCACGTTTGCCCGGGACGGATCCGGCGACAGATGCAGAATGCATCGTGCCGCTCCTCAGTGGAAATCCCGGGAATGCGGGGCCACTTCACCCGCGGCGTCCGTCAGCGCCTTCAGGCCGGTGACGAAGACCGTCGGCTGGTCGCCCTCGGAGCGCTGGAGCCGGCCGTGGACGAGCAGGAAGGCCTCGCCGGTGATCAGCAGGCGGTGGTGCTCGAAGGTGTCCTTCGGCACGAACAGGTTGGCGATGCCGGTCTCGTCCTCGAGCGAGATGAAACAGTGGCCGTTCGCCGTGCCGGGACGCTGGCGGCAAATCACCAGCCCCGCCACCGTGACGGGCGTGCCGTGGCGGAGGAAATGCAGGTCCGCGGCGCGCGGCAGCGGGCGCTCCGGGTGGTTCTCCCGCCACAGCCGCATCGGGTGCGGACCGGTGGTGGCTCCCTGCGCCACGAGATCCGCGTGCAGCCGCTCGGCCGGCGACATCGGCGCGAGCGGTGTGGCATTTTCCCGTGGTCCGGCCTTCGCCAGCAGTCCGTCGTAGAGCGGCAGCTCGGCCTGCCAGAGCGCCTCGCGGCGGTGGGTCACGACCGGCAGGTCGTTGAGCGCGCCGGCGGCCGCGAGCAGGCGCTTTTCGGAAACGCTCGGCCGCACACGCTGGAGGAAGTCCGTCAGCGAGAGAAATGCGGAACCTTCCCGCTCCGCCACGATCCGGCGGCCGGTGGTTTCCCGCAGCCCCTTGAGCCGGTGCAGGCCGAGGCGGATCCCGAGGTTGTCCGTGACGGTGGTTTCCCACGCGCTGTGGACGCAGGAAACCGGCCGCACCCGCACGCGCCGGCGCTTGGCGTCCTGGATCAGCGTGTTGACGGAATAGAATCCCATCGGCTGGTGGTTGATGAGTCCGGCGTAAAACTCCGCCGGGCGATGCACTTTAAGCCAGCACGAGGCGTAGGCGATCAACGCGAAAGAGATGGCATGACTTTCCGGGAAGCCGTATTGGGCGAACGCGCCGATCGATTCGATGACTTTGGCTTGGGTTGTTTCATCGATCCCGCGCGCGGTCATGCGGCTGCGGAGCTTTTCCGAGATGTGTTCCATCCGCTCGTCGGCGCGCTTGAAGGCCATCGCCCGGCGCAGTTCGTCCGCCTCCGCGCCGTTGAAATCCGCCAGCTCCATCGCCATGCGCAGCACCTGCTCCTGGAACAGCGGCACGCCGAGAGTGCGCTCGAGGATCGGCTTGAGGTCGGGGTGGATGTAATCCGGCTTCTCCCGTCCGGTGCGGCGGTTGAGATACGGATGCACCAGATCCCCGATGATCGGCCCGGGGCGGATGATCGCCACCTGGATGGCGACGTCGTAGAACGTCTTCGGCCGCATCACCGGCAGCGTCGCCATCTGCGCGCGGGATTCCACCTGGAAGGTGCCGACCGTGTCCGACCGGCACAGCAGGTCGAAGACCTCCGGGTCGTCCTTCGGGATCTTCGCGATGTCCACCGGCCGGCCGCGCTTGGCGGAAATTTCCAGCGCCGTCTCCATCGCCGCGAGCATCCCGAGGCCGAGCAGGTCCACCTTCACGATCCCGAGGTCCTCGCAGTCGTCCTTGTCCCACTGGACGATCGTCCGGTCCGGCATGGCGGACGGCTGGAGCGGGACGATCGCATCCAGCCCGCGGTCGCAGATGATCATGCCGCCCGAGTGCTGGCCGAGGTGGCGCGGCAGGCCGAGCACCGCGTCGTAGAGCCGCCGCAGCGGCGAATCGGGCGCGCGCATCACCGGCGGGAGGTTCGTCTTTTCCCCATCCCACGGCAGCAGGTGGTTCTTGGAAAACTCCTCAGCCAGGCTCGGCGGCAGGCCGAGGACTTTCGACATCTCGCGAAAGGCGGACTTCGGCCGGTAAGTGATGACATTGGCGGTCATCGCCGCGCCACGCTCGCCATACTTTTTGTAAACATATTGGATCACCTCCTCGCGGTGCGGGCCGGACGGGAAATCGATATCGATATCCGGCCACGAGTTGCGGTTTTCCGAAAGGAAGCGCTCGAAGAGCAAACCGCCGCCGACCGGATCGACATGGGTGATGCCGAGGGCGAAGCACACCGCGGAATTCGCCGCCGAGCCGCGCCCCTGGCACAGGATGCCGCGGCCGCGGGCGAACTCCATGATGTCGCGCACGATCAGGAAATACCCGGGAAACCCGAGCCGGTGGATCAGCGCGATCTCGTGCTCGATCTGCGCGCGCACCTTCCCATCGACCTTCGGGAAACGCCGCGGCGCTTCCTGGTATGTGAGCCGGCGCAGCAGCGTCGTCTGCTCGGGAATGCTCAGCGGCTTGCCCGAGCCGTCGTGCCAATCGGGGAAGCGGTAGCCGAGTTTTTCCAAGCCGAAGTCGATCCTCTCGACCAGCCGCAGCGAGTTCTCCAGCGCCTCCGGCATGTCGGCGAAAAGCTCGCGCATCTCCGCCTGCGGCTTGAGGTGGCGCTCGCCGTTCGGCGCGAGCAGGCGGCCGGCTTCGTCGAGCGTCGTGTGGTGGCGCAGGCAGGCGAAGGCGTCCGCCAGCATCCGGTCGGCGCGGCGCGCGTGCAGCGGCGCGTTCGAGGCGAAGACCGGCAGCTTCAAGTGCCGCGCCAGATCCGCGAGCAGCCGCGTCAGCCGCACGTCGTCCCGCAGCCGGTGGCGGAAAATTTCCACGTAAACGTTCTCCCGGCCGAAGGCGGCGATCAGCGCCTTCGCCGCGTGCAGCGCCGGCTTCTTCTCGCCGCGGGCGAGCGGTCCGGCCACCGGACCCTCGCGGTCGCCGGTGAGCGCGATCAATCCGGCAAACCCGCCCGCGTCCCTCGTCTTCGTCCCGAGTTTCGCGTCGGTCAGGTGGCGGCACAGCGTCGCGTAGCCCGCGCGCGTCGCGCACAGCACCGGCACCTCGCCGCCGGCGAAAGGAATCGTTGCGCCGGCGATGGCGCGGATGCCGCACTGCTTCGCCGTCTGGTGCGCCCGCGCCGAGCCGTAGAAGCCCGCATGGTCGGTGATGGCGATCGCCGGATATTCCAGCTCCGCCGCGCGCCGCACCATCGTCTCCGGCAAGCTCGATCCCCGGAGGAACGAGAAGGCCGAGCGGGCATGGATTTCGGCGAACGCGGCAGGCACGACGCCGGAAAATCCCGCCGGTCCGGAAAATGTTCAAGTGAACATTTTGAATCGAAAGAGAGGGCCGTCGCTTCGAGCCACGACCCCTCGATCGCGCGCACGGCGCAACCGTCGACCCGCCGCGGAGTCGCTCCGAACGATGGTGGGAAAAACGCCACAGCCTCCCGCCGAAGGAGCGGATGGCGCGACGGCCCGCCCGGCAGGACGCGGCTGTGGCAGAGACGATCGCGAGCTTCCGCTACGACGCGATCGCCGCCAAGGACGGCGAGTGATGGGGGGCGACTCCGTGGACTGCGGAAGCAGGCTGCCGCAGTCCAAGGTTCCATCCAAGGCACCTTGCTTTCGAATTTTATGCTTAGGTTTTCGAGCTTCTCCCCGCTACTTCTCCGCGCGTGGCGCTGCTTCTTGCGATCGAATCTTCCTGCGACGAAACGGCCGTGGCGATCGTCCGCGGGCGGGTGGGGGAACGCACGGAGGTGCTGGCGTCGGAGGTGGCTTCGCAGATCGACTTGCACCGCGAGCACGGCGGGGTCGTGCCCGAGCTGGCGTCGCGGAACCACTCGCTGCACCTGCGGCCGCTGGTCGAGCAGGCGCTGTCGCATGCCGGCGTTTCCTTTTCGGAAATCGATGCCTTGGCGGCGACGAACGGACCCGGCCTCGCGTCGTCTCTGCTGATCGGCAGCACGGCGGCGAAGGCGATGGCCTGCGCGGCGGGCAAGCCATTCCTCGCGATCAACCACCTCGAGGGCCACCTGCTTTCGCCGTTCGTCGGAGAAACGAAAGTCCCGCCGCACCTCGCGCTGATCGTTTCCGGCGGGCACACGCTGCTGCTCAACGTCGAGGGCGCCGGCCACTACCGGAAGCTCGGCGGCACGCGCGACGACGCGGCGGGCGAGGCCTTCGACAAGGTCGGGAAAATGCTCGGCCTGCCGTATCCCGGCGGGCCGGAGATCGAGAAGGTTGCCCGCGAGGGGAATCCCGCCGCCTACGATTTCCCGCGCTCGATGCTCCACGATCCGCACCTCGATTTTTCCTTCTCCGGTTTGAAAACCGCCGTCCTTTACACGCTCCAGCGCGAAAAGGAAAACCCGGCCGTGGCGGATCTGGCGGCGTCGTTCCAGCAGGCGGTTATCGAGATTCTCGTCGGGAAATCGCTCAAGGCCGCCCGCCAGTCCGGTCGGAACCTCATCGCGCTCTCCGGCGGGGTGAGCTTGAACAAACCGCTGCGCGCCGCCTTCGAGTCGGCCTGCGAGCGCGCGCGGCTGAAGCTCGCGGTCGCGCCCCCGTCGCTGTGCACCGACAATGCCGCGATGATCGCCTTCGCCGCGTTGTTGCGACATCTGGCGGGCGAGCGATCTCCGCTCGAGGCGGACATCCATCCGAATTTGCCGCTGGTTTAGCGCCGGGCCATTCCGTTGTATCGTGAGGCCGATGCGCTACCGGACGCTGATATTCGACTTCGACGGCACCATCGCCGACACGCTGGAGGAGACCCGCCGGATCTTCAACCGGATGGCGCCCGATTACGGCTTCCGCGAAGTGCGGCAGGACGAGGTGGCGGACCTGAGGCACATGTCGATCAAGGAGTTGCTCGAGCACCTCGAGATCCCGAAACGCCGCGTCCCCTCGCTGCTCGCCCGCGGCACCGGACTGATGCGCGGCGACATGACGAAGCTCGGCCTGATTTCCGGCATGAAGGAAGTGCTGCCGATGCTCCGCGGCCACGTCCACAGCTTCGGCATCCTGACGTCGAACGCCACGGCGAACGTCGACCTCTTCCTGCGGACGCACGGCTTGCGCGACTTGTTCGACTTCATTTCCTCGACCTCCAAGCTCACCGGAAAGGCCAAGCACCTGCGCGCGATCCGCAAGACCTTCTCGCTGCACGCCCGCGAGATGCTCTACATCGGGGATGAGATCCGCGACGTGAAGGCTTCGCAAAAGGCGGGCATCCCCGTGGCCGCGGTCTCGTGGGGTTTCAACACCCGCGAGTCGCTCGCCGCGGAGGACCCGGACTACCTCTGCAGCGAGCCGGCCGAGCTGCTGCGGCTGCTCGCGCCGCACCCGGCGGATTGACACGCGGGGCGCGCGGCGGGCACGTTCCGCGCATGTCGGACGAGAAAACCCACGAGGAACCGCCTGCCCAGCCCACCCCGGGATCCCCCGCGGACGCGATGCTCGACGGCACGCCGGCCCGCAAGCCGCCCGGACCCGTCACGGTCATGGTATTCGTGATTTTCGCGCTGCTCGCCGTGCTGCTGGCCGTCCAGTTCCGCGGCCGTGCCGAGCCGCAAGGAGATCGCGAGAGCGCCGAACTCGCGGAGCTTCGCGCCGAACTCGAGGCGAGCCGAGCCGAGCTGAACCGCCAGTTGATGGAGGCCGGCCTGCCGCCGCGACAAGGAGGACCGGAATCCGTCGATGAAATCGCCGCCCGCCTCCGCAGCGATGTCGACTCGCTGGCGTCCATCGCAGGCAAGTTCCAGGAAATGCTGGCCGAACGGGCGTCGATCGGCTCCACCCGCGACGCGGAACTGCTCGAGGCCGAGAAGTCCCGCCAAGCCTTGGTCGGTGAGGTTTCCCGCCTGCGCCATGAACTCGAGGCCGCGCGCCAAGCCGGTGGTGAAAGCGAGGGGCTGCGAGAACAGCTCGACCGCCTCGAAGCCGAGCGCGAGAGCCTGGCGGCGGAGCTTTCCCAAGCCCGTGCCGAGCTGGCGAAACAGGCCGAGGCGCCGGATGCGGCCGATTACGCGGACCTCCAGCGCCGTTACGAGGAAGCCCGGAACGCCAAGGAATTCTTCGAGGCGCGCGTGGCCGAACTCGAGCAGGAGGCCGCCGGCGACTGAGCCCGGATTTCCGATCATCTCCGTATTTACATGATAAGTGCGGAATGATGCCTTCGCCCATGCAAAGCGAAGATATGCGGACAGTTCGCGGGATTTTTGCTGCGGAGTTGTTCGCGCTCTTGATATTGCCGGGAAGCGGCTTCGGCCGCGGTTCCCAATGGCGAGGTTCTGCCCGATACGAGCGCTTCCGGTGATCGTCCCGGCGGTTTTCGCCGCCGGAGTGGCGGGCGGCGAGCCGTCGCCCGCCATCGAGGTCGGCTTGGAGTGCGACGCTTCCCTGCGTCTTCTCACCTGGACGACCCGCCCGGACTTCAACTACCAGGTGGAGTCGAGCGCGGACCTGCTCTCGTGGGTCGACACCGGGGCGCTTGAGCGCGGGACGGGGGCGCTGGCCAGCCGCAGTTTCGACCACCTCGAGCCGCAGGGATTTTTCCGCATCCGCGAAGTGCCGGATCTCTACGGTGGCTCGTTTCTCACACTTCCGGAGGAGGGGCAGGAACACGATCTGATCGACGGCGTGAGCATTGCCTTCGATCTGAACGTCTTTCCCGAATTGCCGGCGAAGCTCCGCGTCTACCGCCGGCTGCACAACGGATCAACCGTCTGGCAGCAGATCGGCGAGGTGAGCGATTTTTCCGAGAGCGAGGAGGTCAAGCAGGTCCGGGGCAGCGTCGTGTGGATCCCGGACGTGGCCGGCGAGTACGACATCCAGGCCGCCGCGGTGAACGCCGCCGGGGATGTGATCGCCACCGCCGTCCGCACCGTCCGTGTGGGCTTGGCCGAGCCGCCGGTGATCACGATCATCGAGGGGCCGCCGGGGCCCTCGGAAACCCCGGTGGCACCCGTCTTCCGCACCGCGGTCAGCTCGGCGGCGGGGGCCGTGAGCCGGGTGGAGTTTTATGACAACGGAGTGCTCATCGGCAGTGACCGGGAAGCCCCGTTCGGTGATCTGGTCCGCGACCGGGAGGGGAACGGCTTCCAACTGCTGCGCGGCACCCACCGGATCACCGCCAAGGTCTTCGACTCCCGGGGCGGGGTGGGGGAAACCGCCGAGGCATTCGTGGTGGAGGTGACCGGCGGAAACGCCCGCCCGGAGCTGAGTCTGGTCGCCTCCGGAGAAGGCGTGCGGATCGAGCGCGGCGTGCCGCTCGAGATCGGCTACACGCTCCACGATCCCGATGGAGAAGAGGACATCCAGCGCGTGGAAGCCTACCGCCTCGGCGAGGGATCCGGGACCAGCGACGAGATTCCACCCTTCGAGCCGCTCGTTCTCAACACCACCGACTGGTCGCCCGGAACCCACGTCATCAAGATCTTCGCCGTGGACAAGGCCGTCGCGGCGAGCTACCCGCGCTACCTCACCGTCTACGTCGAGGAACCCGGCGCCGTCACCTTCGCCGAGGCGCTGGTGGAGGAGATCGTGGACGAATCCACCGCCGTCCCCTCCAATCCCAGCTTCACCGGTGTCGAGGCATCGACGGCAATCTTCGAAGACGGGATCGCCTCCGGCCTGCAGATGGACGCCGGCATTGTCATGACCACCGGCCTCGCGGAAATCTGGAACCGCGGAAACACCTCCGAGCACAGCGACGAGCATGACGTGCCCACCTTCCCGAACACCTCCGGACCCGGCGATCCGGAGCTGGAGGACCGCGTCGCGGGGCAGTCGACCCACGACGCCGCGGTGCTGGAGTTCGACCTGTTCTGCGAGCACGGCCAGCTCGAATTCGAATACCAGTTCGGCTCCGAGGAATACCTGGAATACGTCGGCAATTTCAACGACGCCTTCCTCGCCACCGTGAACGGCGTGGTGGTCTCGTTCGTCCCCGACCTCGCCGACATCGTCGCGGTCAACTCGATCCATCCGCCCATTCCCGCGGAGCTGAGCCACTCCGGCGAAGCGCTCGAAGGGCGGAATGCCCACCTCTTCCTCGACAACAAACTCGACATCGAGCCAAACCTCCCGCCGCACCGCCTCGCCCACGCCCTCGAATACGATGGCATCACCGTCCGCATGCGCGCCCACGCCCTCGTCACCCCCGGGGAGGTCCACCGCATCCGCCTCGTCATCGCCGATGTCACCGATGATCGCCTCGACTCCGGCCTGTTCATCAAACGGGGCAGCGTCCGCACCTACGCGCCGAGGCCGTGATGTTTCCAGCGGGTGTTTGAATCTCGGGGTTTTAGGGAATCGATCGTTTGTTCCCGGTCGGGCGAACGGTGGTTGATGACGTTGGCCGTCAACCCCTTGCAAGAATTCTTACGGCGAAAGGAAGCTCGATGCCGCTACCGGTGGATCCGGTTCCTGCGCGAATTTTCCGCCGTTTCAAGCCACCAGTTGGCGGGGCAGTTCCACGACCTGGCTCCCCAGCGGGACGAAGAACCGGTCGCCCGGCTCCGAGCGGACGGTGGCTTTGCCGGTGAACCCGCCGAAGGCTGGCAGAACGAGAACGTTCCCCCTCAGGAGAAAGCATGGCAGGCGCAGCGATCCCCGCGTGTCCGGGATACGCACAGCCGGATGCAGGTGGGCTGCGAGGTGCAGCGGCACTTCCCGCGCATCCGCCGGATCATGGACGATGTGGAGCCCGGCGAACTCGAGGCGCTCGGCGACCGGGCACAGCCGCCACGGCTCTCCGGCTTGGCGGTCATGGTTGCCGCGGACCAGGAGGAGGGGAATTCGAATGTTGGAAATGAACGATTCAAACATTCGTTCGATGTCGTGCGTTCTTCCGGCGAGGGAATGGACCAGGTCGCCGGCGATGACCAAGCGCTGCGCCTGGTGCTTTTCGCAAAGCAGGGAAAGGCGCTGGAGATCCCGCGCCGAGTCGCCCTCGGGAACGGGGATGCCCGCGGCACGGAACGCGGCGGATTTCCCCAGATGGAGGTCGGCGACGACGAGAACCCGGCCATGCTCGGGGAGCAGGACGGCACCCTCGGGGAGAAGAACGATCGTTTGATTTTCTGGCGTGATCGTCATGGAAGCGCGCAACCGCGCGGAATGGGACGCGCGGGACAGGCGGCTGTCCAGCGGGGGTTGTCGGACGGCCTTCAGAGTCCGAGGCGGGTGGCGTGCCACGATGCCTCGGCGCGGGTGGAGATGCCGAGCTTGCGGTAGATGGCCTTGATATGGCTGGCCACGGTGCTGGCGGCGATGCCGAGCGATTCCGCGACGTCGCAGTTCCTCAATCCGCGGGCGATGAGCGCGAGGATTTCGCGTTCCCGCCCGGTGAGATCTCCATCGCAGCCGGAAGCCGGTCCGGTCAGCCGGAAATGCTCCATGATCCGCCGTGCGACGGATGGCGAGAGCGCCGGCACGCCCTCGACGAGCTGCACGAGCTGACGGGCGAGAAGTTCCGGTGGGTGTTCCTTGAGCAGGTAGCCCTCGGCTCCCGCGGAAAGGGAGGCGATGATGTGGGCGTCGTCACCGATCACGGTGGTGACCACGCAGTGGGTTTCGCGGGAGGTCTGACGGAGGTGCCGGAGCATTTCGAGGCCGGAGCCGTCGGGCAGGCGCAGGTCGATGAGGGCGAGATCGAAGTGCTTGGCGCGGCAGGCGGCGAGGCCCTCGGCCAGCGTCGCGGCGGGCTGGACTTGGCAATCGGGAAATGCGTCGCGCGCGATGCCGGCCAACCACAGGCGGGATTGCGGATGGTCTTCGACGATCAGAACCTGCTGCATGTCATCGAGGGTTATCGGGGATAGGAAATCCTGCCACAAGCCGCGTTCCGGTGCCGTTTGCGGAAATGGCGAGGGATCCGCCCAGCGCGGCGAGCCGGCTGCGCATGTTGGTCAGGCCGTTGCCCGTCGAGTCGGCGGACGCGAGGTCGAGCCCGCGGCCATCATCCGAAATATCCAGCGCGAGTCCGGCTTCGTCCCGCGTCAGGCGGATGCGGACGTGATCCGCCCCGGCATGGCGGATAATGTTGGTGACCGCCTCGCGCAGGACCGACCTGAGCGCGTGCGCCGCGGTGGCC
>CBFGTW010000095.1:0-17615 GCA_965651855.1 uncultured Verrucomicrobiales bacterium | reverse complement strand
TCAACCGTCACCGACGAGGCACCAACCGCGGAAATGGTGCCCGACGCGAGCTGCGAGTTGTGCAGGTTCAAGCCCACAAGATTGAACTGGTTTGCGACCAAGTTCTGCGTCGTATACCCCACCGGAGTGGTGGTGGCGGTTTGTCCGAGGGCGGCCCCGCAGAAGGCCGCGGCGGCCAGGAGGGAATATGGAAGGAATGGTTTCATGACGGAGGTGGGTTTATTCAGGGGATTGTGTTTGATCGAGGATTTTGTGCGCTGGAGCCGTGACGTGTTCGTCACCCGTGACAACGGTGGAGCGCGGTCGTAGGTTTCGGTGGATAGGAAGCAGGAGATCACGGGGGGCCGCAAGGAAATTTTGAAGAAATTTCGCGCGTTGGGCCGGCTGGTTCGGAATTTCCGTAGTCGCTGGCGGGGAAGGGATTGCGGATCACGGGATGCGGATTTCGGAATGGCGCTGTGGCAGCGGCCGGCCGGTCCGTCTCCAAAAGATTCGACGAACCCGGAACAAGCTCATGGCCAGTGGGTTATCTCCTTGAGGACGTCGATCCGGGCGTCGATGTCGCCTGTTGCGAGGCTTTGGAGGCGGCGCGTGGAGAATGCCTCGCAGGTGAAGGAGGCGACGACGGAGCCTTGGACGACGGCGGCGCGAAGGTCGGCAAAGGTGGGTTGGGTGGCTCCGGAAGCAGCGAGGTGGCCGGCGAGGGCGCCGAGAAAGGAATCGCCGGCGCCGGTGGGATCGGTGACTTCGTGGAGCGGAAATGCGGCGCAGCGGAACAATTGCGGGTTGCGGATTGCGGATTGCGGAATGGGGTCGGTGGCGGCAGATCCTGGAGCTGTTCCTGTCACTCCGCATCCCGCATTCTGCAATCCGCAATTCGAAAACAGGATGGCACCGAATTCGCCGAGCTTGATGACCACGTGGCGCGGGCCTTTGGCGAGGAGGCGTTGGCCGGCGACCATGAGGTTCGGCGTCTCGACGAACTCGCGGGCCTCGCTTTCGTTGATGACCAGGAGGTCGATGCGGCGGAGCACCTCGTGGAGGCGCTCGTTGGCAATCGAAATCCAGAGGTCCATGGTATCGGCGAGGACGAAGCGGTGGCCGCCGGTCGGCTCGTCGAGCTGGTCGAGAAGTTGGAGCTGGTTGTCCGGGGCCATGTTGGCGAGGACGACGAGCGGGGCGCTCCTGGCGGTGTCCGGCACTTTGACCTGCCAATCTTCCAGCACGTTCACCGCGACCTGGCGGGTGGTGCGGTCGTTCATGTTCTCGTGGTATTCGCCGGACCACGAGAACGTCTCGCCTTCCGAGCGCTCGATGCCGGAGAGGTCGATGCCGCGCGAGCCGAGGAGGTCGAGGTGCTCCGCGGGGAAGTCCTTGCCGACGATACCGAGCATGTGGACGGCGCGCGTGTAGCAGGAAGCGGCCAATGCGGCGTAAGACGCGGAGCCGCCGAGAAGGTTCGCGGCTTCAGCGGTGGGCGTCTTGATGTGGTCGATGGCGATCGAACCGCCGATTAAGATTGCGGGTTGCGGGTTGCGGGTTGCGGATTGTGAAGACATTGCGGCGGGAAGAGGGACGTTTGGGAGCTGAGTGATTCAGCGGCGGTTTCTTTTGGCGGTTTTGATTGAGGCGACGACCATGGCGAGGATGGCGTCTCCCTCTGCCATCAGGGATGAAAGACGCGACTCGGGAAGAATCCCGGCGCGCACGATCAACTCGAGCCAGAAGAGCGCTTCGTCGGCCTCCTCTTCGACGGTTCCCATCTTGCTGATGAAGTCGGCACGGCTCTTGGCACGGCAGGCGGCCCGGTAGTTGGCGGCAACGGATGTGGCCGAGCGACAAAGTTGGTCGGCGATGTTCCGCCCCTTTGGAGAAGCGGGCATCGCCTCCGAGGCTTCCATCGCGCGTAGGGCGAAATCGACCGTTCTCTGTTGGAATGCGGCTTTCCGTTCGAGGATCGTGGAGTGCTCCTCCTTCGTCGAGTTCTCTTCCAGCCCACAGTCCGCAATCCGCAACCCGCAATCCGCAATCGCCACTTTCGCCGCGCTCGTGGCGGCGGCGATGTCGGGCGCGGTGAGGAGGTGGGAGACAATCACGCAGCGGCGGGCTCCGGCTGCGAGGACTTGCGGGAGGTTCTCGGCGTGAATGCCGCCGATGCAAAAGGCGGGGATTTTCGAACCGACGTCTCGTTCCATCGCCGCGATGTCGTCCAGACCGATGGCGGGCCGGCCGGCCTTGGTGGGGGTGGGAAAAAGCGGGCCGAATCCGATGTAGTCGAAGCCTTCGGCCAAGGCGGCGCGGGCTTGGTCGAGCGAATGGGTCGAGCGACCGAAGGCGATCTCGGATTGCGGGTTGCGGGTTGCGGATTGGAAGAGCGCGCGGGCTTCCTCGAGCGAACCGTCGTCTTGGCCGATGTGGACGCCGTCGGCTCCGATCTCGCCTGCGAGGGCGGGATGGTCGTTGAGGATGAAGGGGACGCCGGCGGCGCGGCAGAGCGGCAGGATTTCCTCCGCGATGCGGCGGACGGTGGCGAGGTCGTGGCCTTTGGCGCGGAGCTGGAGAACGTCGGCGCCGCCGGCGAGGAGGGCGGTGGTGACGCGGGGGGCCTCTGCCTCAGGGACGTAGCCGAGATCGAGAATCGCGTAGAGGTGGGCGCTGTTCATGGGGCCGATGAGACCTCCGGGACTCAAGGATCCTATGAGCGGGAGCCGGCGCGCTCTTCCAGGAACCGCGTCACCCAGCCGATGTCGTAGTTGCCGGCGGCGAAGTCCGGGTGGGAAAGAATTTCCTGTTGGAACGGGATCGTCGTCTTGATGCCGCGGATCATGAACTCGCCGAGCGCGCGTTTCATCCGGGCGATGGCGATCTCGCGCGTCGAGCCGGTGACGATGAGCTTGGCGATCATCGAGTCGTAGTACGGCGGCACCGAGTAGCCCGAATAGACGTGGGTATCGACGCGCACTCCCTTTCCGCCCGGGGCGTACCAGAGATCGATCGCGCCGGGGCTGGGGGTGAAATTGTTGTAGGGGTCCTCGGCGTTGATGCGGCACTCGATCGAGTGGCCGCGCGGCTGGGCGTCCAGCACGTGTCGCGAGAGCGGCTCGCCGGCGGCCACGCGGATCTGCTCCTTGATCAGCTCGCAGCCCATCACCTCTTCCGTCACCGGGTGTTCCACCTGGATCCGGGTATTCATTTCCATGAAATAGAAATTTTCCCCCGCCTCATCGACGAGGTACTCGATGGTGCCCGCGTTCTCGTAGCCGATCGCCCGGATCAGGTTGACCGAGGCCTCGCCCATCCGCTGACGGAGTTCCGGCGTGAGCAAGGGCGAGGGGCACTCCTCGATGATCTTCTGGTTGCGGCGTTGCATCGAGCAATCGCGCTCGCCGAGGTGGATGAAATTCCCGTGGCTGTCCGCGATGACCTGGAACTCGATGTGGTGCGGGTTGAGCACCAGCTTTTCCAGGTAGCACTCGCCGTTGCCGAAGGCGGCGAGGGCTTCGTTCGAGGCGGCCCGGAACAGTGAAATGAACTCCTCCTCCTTGAAACACGGCCGCATCCCCCGCCCTCCGCCGCCGGCGGTGGCCTTGATCATGACGGGCAGGCCGATCTTTTTCGCTTCTTCGAGCGCGGCTTCCGCATCGATCATGATGCCGGAGCCGGGAGTGATCGGCACCCCGTTCGCGACGGCCGTGGCGCGGGCGGTCGCCTTGTCGCCCATCATGGAAATCACCTTCGCCGAGGGGCCGATGAAGGTGATCCCGGAAGTAGCGCAAATTTCCGCGAAGCGGGCGTTCTCCGAAAGGAAACCGTAGCCGGGATGAATCGCGTCCGCGCCAGTGATTTCCGCGGCGGCGATGATCCGGTCCGGCTTGAGGTACGACTGCTTGCTGGGGCCGGGGCCGATGCAGACGGCGTCGTCCGCGAGCTGGACGTGCATGGAATCCACGTCCGCCTCCGAGTAAACCGCCACGGACTCGACGTCGAGTTCGCGGCAGGCGCGGATGATGCGGAGGGCGATTTCGCCGCGGTTGGCGACCAGGACGCGCTTGAACATGGAGGAAGTTGGCGAGTTTTCAGTCTTCAGTGGTCGAGGCGAAAACCGGAACTCACTTGATGCGGAAGAGCACGTCGCCGTACTGGACGGGGGTGCCGTCTTC
The DNA here is from genome assembly GCA_965651855.1 of uncultured Verrucomicrobiales bacterium. Taxonomy (GTDB): domain Bacteria; phylum Verrucomicrobiota; class Verrucomicrobiia; order Verrucomicrobiales; family Akkermansiaceae; genus Luteolibacter. The sequence continues at coordinate 13,455 of CBFGTW010000095.1, read as the reverse complement.
GGCGACCACCGCGCAGATCGTGCCGGAGCGCTCCGCCTTGATCTCGTTCATCACCTTCATCGCTTCGATGATGCAGAGTGTCTGCCCTTCGGAAACGGCGGTGCCCACTTCGACGAACGAAGGTGCATCCGGAGCGGGCTTGCGGTAGAAGGTCCCGACCATCGGCGAGGTGATCTCCGCGCCTTCCTGAGCGGCCGCGGCCGCAGCACCCGCGGGAGCGGCGGACAGGTTGGTGGACCCGGCGGCGGGCAGCGCGGGAGCGGTGGCCGGAGCCGACGGCAAGCTGGCCAGCAGGCCGCGGATTTCGTCGAAGTCCGGGCCCTTCTTCAGCTTCAGGTGGAAGTCCTTTTTCGAGAGGTCGAAGTGAGTGAGCCCGTGCTCGTTCATGAGCTCGACGATTCGGCGGATTTCCTGGAGGTCCACGGCTGGAGAGAAAGTTCGTGTTAGATGAACGACGGAGCGCCGGAGCTGGCGCGCGATGGAGGCGAGGCTAGTACCGGTCCGGAAAGAGCGTCAAGCGGCAACGGGCTGGTAGGGATCGCGGAATCCGGAATGCAGGTTGCGGATCGGCGGCGAGCGCCTATGAAATGCCGCCGGTGACCCAGATCCAGCCGCTGAATGTTTTGCCGCGTCCGCCGTTTCCGGGAGAATTCGTGCCCGGAGACTACTTCCGGCGGGTGCCCGTCGAGTCCATCCACAGGCCGGACCGGCCGCTCGAGATCGACCTCGGCTGCGGCGACGGTTCATTCCTTCTGGAAATGGCGCGGGCCTTCCCGGAGCGGGATTTTCTCGGCGTCGAGCGCCTCCTCGGCCGGGTGCGGAAAGTCTGCAAGCGGATCACCCGGGCGGGCTTGGAGAATGCCCGCGTCCTGCGCCTCGAAAGCCGCTACACCGTCGAGTGGCTGCTGCCGGAGAACTGCGTCTCGCGGCTCCACCTGCTCTGCCCGGACCCATGGCCGAAGGTGCGCCACCACCGCCGGCGGCTGGTGCAGCGGGAGTTTCTCGCCGCGGTCCACCGGGTGCTCGAGCCCGGCGGCGAATTCCTTTTCATGACTGACCATGAGGAATACCACCGCTGGGCGGCCGCCGTCGTGGAGGAGTTCGTCGGATTCGAGCGCCTCCCGTGGGACGAGGACTCGTTTTTCTACCCGAAGACCGACTTCCAATGGCTGTGGGAAAGCGAGGGCAAATCCATGTGGCGCATCCGCTGCCGAAAATTTCCATCGCCGGCCGGCCAGCCGTTAGAGAATGCTTGACTTCCAAGGGGGGCAACCGCTTGAAAGGGAGGACCATGAGAAAAACCCTCCCCCTCTTGATGGCCTGTGTCGCGCCCCTTCAGGCGGCGGTCATCGGCATCAACTTCGGCCAAAACGAACAAACGGAAGCCACCGGCCCGTATACCTCGACCGCGCTCGGCGTCACGGTCACCAATTGGAATTTCCAATCCGCCAGCGACTGGAGCGGGAACGGCCAGAGTTTCTCGGCCGATGGCGCCACCCTCTCGATTTACCACGACGCCAGCAACACCTGGCGCAACGCCGACCAACCGGAAAGCAGCGTGCTCCACGGCTACCTCGACGACGGCCCGTACACCTCCGGAGCAGCGGAACGCGCCACGGTCCAGGTGGGGGGGCTGCTCCAATGGCTGGCCAGCACCGGCGACACCGCATGGCGGATCACCGTCCTGATGTCGAGCGGTGACGCGACCGCCTTTTCGCCGGTTTCCCTCTGGGAGTCCGACGACACGACCGGCTGGTTCCAGAATCCGCCGCTCGACGAATGGCCCGGGACGGCCGGTGCGCCAACCGCGTCCCTCACCACCACCAGCACCGGCGACAACGTCGCGCGTCACGACGAAACGACGGTCCACGTCGGCACGAGCGACGCGTTCGTGATCCAGACCAGCCGCGACGGCACGATCCGCGGCTCCGTGGCCGGCATCATCATTGAATCGGTGCCCGAGCCCTCGGCGGCCTTGCTGGCGCTCCTCGGCATGGTCCCGTTGGTCGGCCGCCGACAGCGGTGAGGCGCGCTCACCGCTCGAGCCAGGCTGAGCGCGGCTCGAGGTAGCTTTCGATCCGCATCTGGCCGGCGGCGTCCACTCGCAGGGTGACGCCGCCGGTTTCGCGTTGGTCGATCACGAGGATGCCGCGGCTCCGCCAGTAGGCCGCCTGGGTTTCCGGAAGTCTCTGCTCCGGCGGGAAGTCGGCGTTCGAGGCGATGATCGCCCGCGGGCGGACCGCATCGAGAAAATCGTCGCCGAGGGAGTCGTCGCGTTCGTGCCGGCCGGCGACGATGACATCCGCGGCGAGGTCTTTCCCGGAGCGGAGCAGCGCGGATTCCGTCGCGTGGCCGGCGTCGCTGGTGAAGAGGATCCGCCAGCCGCGCCAATGGAGGCGGTAAATGGCGACGCGGTCGTCCGCGATGACGTGGATCGCCCGCGGGTCCGGCGTGTGGAGGATTTCGAGCCAAGCGCCGCCGGCGAGCGGAACTCCGGATTTTCCCGCCGTCGGGTGGAGCCTCACGCCGGCCGCCGGAGCCTCGGAGCGCCACTTGCGGAACGCCGGGCTGAGCGAGCGCTCGACCGGCAGGAGCGCTTGGCGGATCGGCAGTTCGTCCCAAACCGAGAGGCCGCCGCCGAGGTGCGAGCCGTCCGGGTGGGTGATCGCGACGGCATCCGGCACAACCGCGAAATGCCGCAGCGCTGGCAACACCTGCCGGCGGAATCCCCGGCGGTCTCCGCAATCGATCAGCGCCCCTCCGCCGTTGCCACCGGCGAACACGGCGGCGCCCGCACCGTAGTCCAGATCGAGAACCAACAGGAACGGCTCGCGGGACTGGCCGAGCCGGAAGTGCGAGCCAGGCAGGGCCGCGAAGCTCTCGGCGGTGAACGTGCAGACGCGGGCGAGCGCCGCATTCGACCGATTGATCGTGCGCGACGCCCCGGGAAGCACTGGATGAAGCGTCGCGGAAACGAGGGCCGCCGCGAGCAAGACGAAAACGATCGGCAGCATCACCACCGTCGCGGGAATGGACGCCGGCGTCACGAGCCCGAAATGCAGGGCCGTCAGCGGAGTCGAGCCGAACCAAGCGGCGGTGGAAACGGCGAGCGAGCCCGCGATTTTCCGGCGCGCGTTCAGCCGGAGCCGCTGCCAGCGCGTCATGAGGCTTTCCGGAAGGTAGAGTTCCGGTTCCGCCATCCAGGCGTAGCTTTTCGAGATCCAGGAAATGCCGAGCGCGATGCAAGCCACCACGCCATAGGAAAGCTGCACGCCCGGCTGGAACAGCAGCCGGCCGTCCCACAACATCGAGGCCAGCAGCACCGCGCCCAAGGCATTGAGCGCGTCCGGTTTTCGCCGCAGGACGAAGGCCCCGAGGAACACCGCCATCATCCACGACGCGCGCACCGCCGGGGGTCCGTTCCCGGTGAGCCAGGCATAGCTGAAAGCGAGCGGCAAAATCCCCAGCACCGCCCAACGGCGTGGGAAGCCCAGCCGGGAAAGTGCTAGCCACGCCAGCAATCCCACCATCCCGACGTGCAGGCCGCTCACGCAGAAGACGTGCAACGTGCCGCTATGGCGGAACGGCTCGGCCAGCTTCCCGCCGTCCCGCGGGCGCTCGCCCAGGACAACGGCGCGGATCACCTGCGCCGGCCGCGAATCTTCCTCCAGGCCCGCCGTGACGGCCGCCCGAAATCCCCGCCTGAGCTGGAAACCGAGCGCCGCCAGACGACCGGTCTCCGCCGCGGTTTTCCGGCGGTCCGCGTGGAAAATTCCAGCCGTCCCTTGGCGGCGCATCCATCCCGCTTCGTCGAATTCCCCCGGATTCCGCGGCTCGGTGAACGGCCGGAATCGTCCCGTCGCGCGAACCACGGATCCTTCGACCGGCACCGGCCCGTCACCGCGCCACTCGATCCGGACGCCCGCGTGGGGGCCGCTCCGCAGTTCGGCCGCGCCGGCCCAGAACGACCGGTCGCCGCGCGGGTCGGCCAACAGCTTCGCCGTGATTTCGCCGCCGGACCAGCCCCCGAGTTCCCGCTCGGCATGGTCGCGCTTGGCGCTGCGGAACTGGAAATTCGCGACGGCGACCAGCCCGCAAACGCACCACACCAAGCCGCGCCGCCACCCGATCCAAGCGCCGGCCGCGGCCGCCAGCAGTGCCGCCACCCAGCCCCTTTCCGCGCCGCCGTCAGCCGCCAGCACGCAGAGTGCGGCCACCAGCGCGGCACCCAACAGCGGGTGACGCCGGAAAAACGCCGCCGCCCGCTCGCGCATGGTTCACGCGAGGCCCCACTCGTGGAGTTTGTGCCGGGCGTTCGCCGAGTGGCGCGTTTCCGGAAACTCGTCGATCACCTGCTGGAGCACGGCCACGGCCGCGTTCCGGTCTTCCATCCCCTCGTCATAAAGCTCCGCGAGGCGGAAAAGGAAGTAGGCGGCGTCGTTCACCTGCCACTCCTGCCGTTCCAGCGCATGACGGATCGTCTGCACCGCCGCGGCGGGATCTTCGAGGTTGTGGCGCTGGATCTTGGCGATTTCCACCCACGGCAAGCGGTTGAGCGGATCGGCCGCGGCCGCGGTTTTGAACGCCTCGATCGCCTTGTCGTACTCGCCTTGGGCGACGAGCGAACGGGCGTCGTGCATCGAATCCTTCTCCACCATTTCCGCACTGTCATAGACCGCGTGGGTGAAACGATGCGCGATCGCCGGCAGCACGTGGACGACGAAGATGATCCCGATCAAACCCGCGGTGAGAAACATCATCAGGATACCGGTGAAGGTGTGCTGCTGGTCGAGCGTCGTGTAGCGGTCCTGCAATCCGGCCACCTTTTCGTCGGGGTCGCCCAGCTCCTGCTCGGCCACGATTTCCTTCTGGATGTCCTTCAGTTCGCCGCCGCCCTTCAGATAGAACGCCCAGCTTCCCAAGACGAGAATCGCCAGCGCCGCATAAAGAAACCACTTCATCGTGGCGACGAGTCTGCCGTCCGCCCTTGTCGCGAGAAAGAAAAAAGTCAGCGGCGGTTAGACCCGCCTGGCTTTCCGTCCTTCGTCGATGAGCTTCCAGAAGTGCTTGGAGCCGGCCAATGCCTCGTCTTCGGAAAGCGGCATCTTCGAGCGGAACAAAAAGTCGGAGAACGTCCCCTTGTGCAGCACGCGGTGGACGATCACCGCCCGATCCTTCACCTCGAAGTAAAACCGGTGGTCCTTCGCGCGGAAGCGGTAGAGCGTCTTTCCGTCGCGCTCGATCTTCCCGAAGCGGTCACCATCGAGCTTCTCCAGATCGTTTTCGGAAACCTTGAACTCGTCGAGCAACTCGAGCTGCTCGAGCGTGTCGAGCCGAGAGATCTCGGCGGCGCTGATTTCGTTGAAGACGATCTGCAACACGCCGCGGAAAGTAGGAGAGCCCGCCGACCGCTGCAAAGGAAATCAAGGGGGAACCTCCAAGCACGAAGCATCAAATTCCAAACGAAGAGGCTCCGCGCGGCGTGGTGTCCTCACCCGCATTCCGCTTCAATCCCTCATCCCTACTTCGCGTTCCTCGGCGACCTTCGCGCTTGGCGGCCGCAATCTCTTCGTTGGGGGCCTCCGGTCGCGATTTCCCGTTTGACCGGAAACCCCGCTCGCTCCTAACTTCGGCGCGTGAAGCTTTCTTCCACCGGGATTTTCAAAGGCCGCCCGCTGCTGCTAGGGCTGGCCGCCCGCTGATCCGTTTCTTTGCTTCACATCCGTTTTTCGGCGCGCCTTGTTTCCGGCGGCCCCCGCGGCATTCCCGCGATTCCTCCTTTTCATTTCCTTCTTCCTCTTTTTCTCCATGCAACCTTCCTCGCTGACGAAATACCGGCCGTTCCCGCCGGTGAACCTGCCCGACCGCACGTGGCCGGACCGGACGCTCCACCGCGCACCCGAATGGTGCTCGGTGGACCTGCGCGACGGCAACCAAGCCCTGCCGCAGCCGATGTCCGTCGAGGAAAAGCTCGAGTTCTTCGACCTGCTGGTGCGCATCGGCTTCAAGCAGATCGAGGTGGGCTTCCCGTCGGCCGCCGAGACGGAGTTCAATTTCCTCCGCCGTCTGATCGACGAAGGACGCATCCCGGACGACGTGACGATCCAAGTGCTGGTGCAAACGCGTGAGCACCTGATCCGACGGACCTTCGAGGCGATCCGCGGGGCGAAACGCGCGATCGTCCACATCTACAACTCCACCTCGCCCTTGCAGCGGCGCGTGACGTTCAACAACGCCTCGCGCGAGTCGATCCGCGACATCGCGGTGGCCGGCGCGAAGCTGGTGAAGGAACTGGTGCCGACCGTCCCGGAAACGGAAGTCGTCCTGCAGTATTCGCCCGAGTCGTTCTCCGACACGGAGCTGGAGTTCTCGCTCGAGTGTTGCCACGCGGTGATGGACGTCTGGCATCCGACGCCGGAGAAAAAGCTCATCCTCAACCTGCCCGCGACCGTCGAGTGGACGACGCCGAACGTCCACGCCGACCAGATCGAGTGGATGTGCCGGAACTTGAAGAACCGCGGGAGCGTCATCGTCTCGCTGCACACGCACAACGACCGCGGCACCGGCGTGGCCGCCACCGAGCTGGGCCTGATGGCCGGCGCCGACCGCGTGGAGGGCACGCTTTTCGGCAACGGCGAGCGCACCGGAAACCTCGACATCGTCACCGTGGCCTTGAACCTGAACAGCCACGGCGTGCCCACGGGCCTGGATTTCTCGAACCTGCCGGACATCCGCGCGGTCTACGAGCGCGTCACGCGGCTCGACGTTCCCGAGCGCCAGCCCTACGCCGGCGAGCTGGTGTTCACCGCCTTCTCCGGATCGCACCAGGACGCCATCAAGAAAGGCCTCGACCGCCGCGATCGCGAATCGAAGGACAAGCCGGACCTGGCTTGGGCCGTCCCCTACCTCACCATCGATCCGCAGGACATCGGCCGCTCGTACGAGGCGATCATCCGCATCAACTCGCAGTCCGGAAAAGGCGGCGTGGCCTACATCCTCGACCGCGAACACGGTCTCGACCTGCCGAAGACCATGCACCCGCAGGTCGGCAAGCGGATCTACGACTTGGCGGACGAACTCGGCCGCGAGCTGTCCGTGGACGAAATCCGCGACGCGTTTTTCCGCGAGTTCGCCAATCTCTCCAGCCCGCTGGATGTGGCCGACTACGAGCTGAGCCACCACACCACCGAGCGCGGCCAGGTCCAGTGCCGGGCCTCGATCCTCCTGCACGGCAAGCCGCGCGAGATCGAGGGCATGGGCAACGGGCCGATCAACGCCTTCGTCCACGCGCTCGAGGAAAACGGGCTCAAGGACTTCAAGGTCACTGACTACCGCTCGCACGCGGTGCGCGGCGGCTCGGACGCCAGCGCGGCGGCCTACGTCCAGGTGCAGCACGACGACGGCCGCCTGCTCTGGGGTGCCGGCGTGGACCCGTCGATCGAGATGGCCGGCCTCAAGGCGCTCGTCAGCGCTTGGAATCTCCTGCGCTGAAAACGCGGAGCCCCGGCGCGGAGCGGGCTTGACCCACCCGCCCGCAAGCCGATGCTCCGCCGAAGCATGAGGAGGTTTCATAAAGCCCTGACCTGCCTCGCCCTGCTCGCCGCCGTCCCGGCTCACGCCGGGATCATCGTCGATCTGGACGCGACGGCGCTTCCAAACGGTTCGCTGGTCGATTGGCAGAACCAAGGAAGCCTCGGAGGCACGTTCACCCGCCAGCATTTCTTCCACACGCCGCAGGTCGAGACAGTCGCCGGCGTGCGCGGCGTGACCTTGGACGGCGATCAAGACTGGTATGTGGGCCCGACGGCGCCGGAGTCCGTCACCGGAAACGGCAGCCGTGCAATCTATGCGTGGGTTTACAACCCGGAACACAACGTGGAGGAAACGGTCGTCTCCTGGAGCCGGCGCGGCGGTCCGGCGGGGACTCACATGGCGCTGAACCACGGCTTCCACCAGACGTGGGGCGCAATCGCCCATTGGGACGCGCCGGATATGTCGTGGAACGGCACCCAGGAGGCCGGCATCTGGACCTGCGTTGCCTACTCCTATGACGGAGCCACTGGCGAAGCCTCGATCTACACCAACGGCTCGCTCGTCGAACGCCGCCTCGTCGGGCCGCTCAACACGTGGGCCCTCGACACCAACGGCAACCCGCTGCCCTTCGTGGTGGGCTGCGAGAACAGCTCCAACGGTTCCCGATCGAACAACAATCACCCCGGCTCGCTCACCATCGCCAAGATCCGCATCTGGGACGAGCCGCTCAATGACGCGCAGGTCGCGACCACCTACAATGCCGACGCGCCGACCTTCGGCCGGGAAGCGGCCGGCGTACCGGCCGGCATCTCCGCCTTCGGATCGGATCCTTCCGTGATTTACCGTGGCGACTCCGCCGAGCTGACGTGGTCCGTCTTCGGCGCGGAAATCATCGATCTCGATCCCCTCGGAACCCTCGATACCAGCACGACATCGCTCACGGTTTCTCCAGAGGAAACAACAACCTACACGCTGACCGTCATCGGTTCCGACGGCAGCATGGACACCCGCTCGCTGACGGTAACCGTCCTGGCGGGCGAGCCCGTCGCCCACGATCTTTCCGTCTCCACCCCGGTCGACACGTCCATCGAAGTGACGCTTTCCGCCACGGACCCGAATCCGCCGCCGGAGGGGCTGGCGTGGGAAATTTCCGACCCGCCGAGCTTTGGCGCGCTCACCGGCGAAGCACCCGTCCTCACCTACACGCCAAACGAAGGTTTCGTCGGCGAGGACGCGTTCACCTTCCGTGCGAGCGACGGCGTGAATCTTTCGAACACCGCGACGGTCACGATCGCCGTCACGCCCCCGCCCGTCGCGCCGAGCGCGGTGACGGGTTCGCTCTCCGCCGTTCCTTCGGATGCCGGTCCCGGCGCGTTTCTCGCGTACCTGCGGAGCACGGACTCGAATCCGGGCGAGACCCACAGCTACAGCTTCGTGGAAGGTGCCGGCGACACGCACAACGCGTGGTTCACGATCCACGGCAACCAGCTGCTCGCCGGGCCGGACTTTTCCGCTGCGGCGGGGCCACTCTCCGTCCGCATCCGCACGACCGACAGCTCGGGGCTCTCGCACGAGGAAGTGCTGACGTTCGGCGTCGCCGCGGCCAGCCCCCCAACGGTCGTCATCAACGAGCTGCACTACGATCCGCCGGACAACGCGCGGACGGAATTCATCGAGCTGCACAACCCGACCGACGCCGCGATCAACATCGGCGGCTGGGCCTTCACCCGCGGAATTTCCTACGTCTTTCCGGGAGGCACCACGATCGAGGCCGGAGGTTACCTCGTGGTTGCCCAAGACCCGCTGGTGTTTCTCGACGAGTTCGGATTCATCCCGCTCGGCCCTTACACCGGCCGGCTCGCCGGCGAAGGGGAAACCGTCACGCTCAGCGACGGCGCGGGCAACGTGATCGACGAGGTGGACTACAAAGACGAGTTCCCTTGGCCGATCGCGGCCTCGGGTGAGGGACCGTCAATGGAGCTGATCCATCCGTCGTTGGACAACGATCTCGCGGGTTCCTGGAGATCGTCGGTCTCGGCCCAGGGAGTGGTCACCGGGCCGGTTTTCACCGCGGCGAGCTCCGGCTGGAGCTACCGGCCCGGGGATTCCCAACCGTCGGCTCCCATCGATGCCTGGCGTTTTCCGGAATTCTCCGAGGACGGCAACTGGTTCCCGGCACAAACGCCGATCGGCTACGGCGTGGTCGACAATCTGCCGCTCAACACGATCGCCGCCGGCATGCAGGGGAACTACCTCTCGGTCTTCGCGCGGAAAAGCTTCACCCTCCCCGCCGGTCCGCTGCCCGCGAACCTGCTGCTGCGCTACTCCGCCGACGATGGCATCATCGTCTGGATCAACGGCACGGAGGTCGCCCGCCGGAACGTCAGCCAAGCCGAGCCGGCACTCGGCGACACGGCGAGCGCCGTCGGCAGCGAGGGCACGTGGTACGAAGTCGAACTCACCAACGCCGCCAACTTCCTCCGCGAAGGCGAGAACGTCGTGGCCGTCCGGCTGCTCAACCAATCCATCACGAGCAGCGACGCAGGCTTCGACGTCGAGCTCATCCGGCCAGCGGGCATCCGCCGGCCCTCCCCGGGCGCGCGAAACACGGTGTTTTCCGAAAATGCCCCGCCCCAGATCCGGCAGGTCGCCCACTCGCCGCAACAGCCGAAGTCCGACGAAGCCACCACCATCACCGCGAAGGTGACCGACCCGCACGGCGTGGCAACGGTGGAGCTGCACTACCAGATCGTCGCCCCCGGCACCTTCATTCCCGCGGCGTTTCCGCGGCCCGCCGCCGAAATTCTCGCGAACCCCGCCGGCGAACGACCGGTCAACCCGGCGTTCGAAGATCCCGCGAACTGGACCACGTTGGAAATGCGCGACGATGGCTCGGGTGGCGACGCGCTGGCAGCCGACGGCGTTTTCACCGCGGTGCTCCCGCCACAGCCGCACCGCACGTTGATGCGCTACCGCATCACGGTGACCGACATCCCCGGGGCCTCGGTGCGCGTCCCCTACGAGGACGACAAGTCGCTGAACTTCGCGTATTTCGTCTACGACGGCGTGCCGGACTACGCCGCGAGGCGCACCGTCGATCCCGTGGTTCGCCGCGACAAGATCTGGCCGAAGGAGCTGCTCACTTCCGTGCCGGTCTACCACTGGCTGATCCGGCCGGAAGACATGCTCACGCTCCAAGCATACAACTCCTGGGAGCAGTTCCCGAACAACGCCGACCCGAACGTCCTCGCCGCCCGCCGCGTGGAAGATTGGGAAGGCGCGTTCGTCGCGGACGGCATCGTCCACGACCACGTCCGCGTCCGCCTCCGCGGCGGCAACAGCCGTTACGGCGACTTCGAAGGCCGGTTCCCGCGCGGCAAGCGGCATTACAAATTCAAGTTCAACCGCGGCCACCACCTCCAGACCCGCGACGAAAACGGTCGTCCGCACGCCGCGAAACGCGGATCGGTCGCCTTCAACAAGATGTTCGGCAACAAAGGCGGCACCGGCTGGGGCATGCCCGAAGAAATCGGAGCCACCCTTTGGCGGACTTTGGGAGTTCCAACGCCGCACACGCACTGGGCCCACTTCCGCGTCATCGACGACGCCGAAGAGGCTCCCGACCAATACCACGGCGACTTCTGGGGCCTCGTGCAGGTGGTGGAGGAATACGACGGCGATTTCCTCGACGCCCACAACCTGACCAAAGGAAACCTCTACAAGCTCTCCGACTGGATCTGGGACGCCGAGCGACAACGCCGCTACCAGTCGCCCGACATGGTCCGCGACGGTTCCGAGTTCGACAATATCCGCGACAACCTCCACGGCGGCCAGTCCGCCGCCTGGCTGCAGGATCACGTGAACTACGACAGCTGGTACCGCTACTCTGCCGTCGCCGAGGCCATCCGCCACTACGATCTCTTCCCCTATACAACCAACGAACGCCACGCGCTGAAGAACCTCGGCTGGTACTTCGAGCCGGCCGGCGGCGACCCGCAGCGCGGCATTTGCCACTTCCTGCCCTACGATTGGGACGCGAGCTTCGGCCCGAACTGGAACAACGGCTGGGAACACGCCAACAACGCGCTCTACAACTGGTACCCGCAGGCAAACAAGGGAATGCCCTACATCGACAAGCCGCAGATGAAAATCGAGCACCGCAACGTGCTCCGCGAGTTCCGCGACCTCATCTGGCAACCGGACCAGATCAACGAACTCATCGACCACCGCGCCGCCGTCATCGCCGACCTTTCCCGCGCCGACGAGGACCGCTGGCGAGACGCGCCCGTCAGCGCCGGAACGGCGAACCAAGACCCGCTCGCACCGAAGGTCCAGGACATGAAAAACTTCTGCTTCACCGGCTGGAGCGGCTCCACCGGTCCGACTGTCGGCCCCGGCGGACGGGCCGCCTACCTCGACCAACTCGCGAATTCGCCCGACGCCGGCCAGCTCCCGAACCGGCCGACCATCGCCTTCACCGGGAATCCGCTGCACCCGGTCGACGGGCTTTCCTTTTCCTGCTCGGCGTTCTCCGATCCGCAAGGCTCCCACACCTTCGCCGCGATGGAATGGCGGATCGGCCGCATCCACGACCCGGCCGCGCCAGCCTTCGATCCAGCGGAAGATTTCGTCATGGAATACACGCCCGTCTGGCTCTCCGGCCGGCTGACGGTCCAACAGAACGCCGTCGCCGTCCCTCCCGGTGCAGTGCCCCCCGGTCACACTTACCGCGCCCGTGTCCGCATGCAGGACGATTCCGGACGGTGGAGCCGCTGGTCCGAACCGTATCAATTCACCGCCACCCCGCCCGCCGGCTTCGAGAACTTGCGGGACCACCTGATGATCACCGAGATCATGTACAACCCGCCCGGCCCCGCCTGGCCCGGCGGAACCAAGGAGGATTTCGAGTTCATCGAACTGCGGAATGTCAGTGAATCGATCACACTCGACCTGACCGGCTTGCAGTTCACCCAAGGCATCGGATTCGACTTTTCCAACGGAGCGATCACCAGCTTGGCACCCGGCGCCTACCTGCTCGTGGTGAAAAACCTCGCCGCCTTCGAATCGCGCTACGGGTCCGGACTTCCCGTCGCCGGCGAATGGGGGAGCCAGAATCTCTCCAACGGCGGCGAGCGGCTCACGCTGGAGCTCGGTGCCGGCGTGATCATCCGCGATTTCGAATACGACGACTCGCCACCGTGGCCGACCGCGGCGGACGGCGGCGGCTCGACGCTGGTCCTCGTCGATCCCCCCTCCCGGCCGGACCACTCCCTTCCCGAAAGTTGGCGCGCCAGCGATGTGCCACGAGGCAGCCCCGGCACGCACGACAGCCGCTTCGCCGTGTGGCTGCTCGGTCAAGGTGCCACCGACCCTCTCGGGGAAGCTGCATCCGGCCTCACCCACGCGATGGCCTACGCGCTCGGAGCCGACTTGATGGGCGGCAACTTGCTCGCCTCCCTGCCCGTCGTCCAGACCATCGACGGTGGCGACGGCGAGGACTACGTCATCCTCAGCCACCGCCGCCGGCTCGACGCCACCGAGATCGCCTATCAAGTCGAATGTTCCCCGGACTTGATCGAATGGCACACAGGCGACGATGTGCTCGAGCCGTGGGGCGCGCCGCTTTTCAACGGTGACGGCACGGAAACCGTCCGCATCCGGGCGAAGATCCCCGTCTCGGAAGAGAAGCGCCTCTTCCTCCGCCTGAAGATACTGACCGAGCCGTGAGGTCTCCGGGTTCCCTCACCCTCGCACGATCCTCGAGCGGCTACGGAGCCGCCACGTCCACGCGCAGGTCGCGCAGGCTCCACAGAACGCCCGCCGCCGCACGGCCGTTGCCGCGCAGGCGGCGCGCGCCGTCGCGGCGGCCCTCGGGGAAGCGCTCACGCGCCGACATGAAGACTTCGTTGACGAAGGCCTTGC
>CBFGTW010000094.1:0-17831 GCA_965651855.1 uncultured Verrucomicrobiales bacterium | reverse complement strand
TTCAAGGGGAAGGACCGCGGCAGGGAGAATGGTTGCCCATCCGGCTGTGGGCAATCGTCGCCGCGCCGTCGTGCCGCCACTTCAGCGTCCTGGCCCGCGGTCTGCTTTTCGGCGGCCATTCCCCCAACCCAGCGATGTTCGAGGGCTACGATCCCGGAGAGTTTTACGACGAGATGTTCAATGCCGCCACCTCGGTCCGGCCGCACTGCGCGCCGCTGCTCGAGCGCTTCGGGCGCATCGACGAGCGTGATTTCCTGGCGCGCAAAGCGAGCTCGGAGCTCCATTTCCTCCGCCAGGGCGTCACCTTCAATGTCTACCACGACAACCGCGGCACCGAGCGGATCTTCCCGTTCGACCCCGTGCCGCGGGTGATTCCGGCCGCCGAATGGGAGCACCTTGAGGCCGGCCTGATCCAGCGGATCGTGGCGCTGAACCTGTTCCTGCACGACATCTACCACGACCAGCAGATCCTCAAGGACGGCGTCATCCCGCGCTTCTACATCGAGCAGGCAAAGCACTACCGTCCCGAATTCCGCGGCGTGGACGTGCCGGCGGACATCTACATCCACATCTGCGGCAGCGACCTGATCCGCGGCGCGGACGGCACCTACTACGTGCTCGAAGACAACGGCCGCTGCCCGTCAGGCGCCTCGTATCTCCTGGAAAACCGGCGCGCGCTGAAGCGGGCGTTTCCCGGAGTGTTCCAAGCGCTCGGCGTGCGCCCGGTGGATTCCTACCCGCGCGAGCTGCTGGACATGCTCCACCACATTTCGCCGCGGCGGGATTCCGATCCAGTCTGCGTGCTGCTCACGCCGGGCTGCCACAACAGCGCCTACTTCGAGCACTGCTACCTCGCCCGCGAGATGGGCATCGAGATCGTCGAGGGGCGCGACCTGGTGGTGGTGGACAAGTTCGTCTACATGCGCACCACCCGCGGGCTGGTCCGGGTGGACGTGATCTACCGCCGGATCGACGACGATTTCATCGATCCCGTCGTGTTCCGCAAGGACTCGGTCCTCGGCGTGCCCGGCCTGATGAGCGCCTGTCGTGCCGGAAACGTCGCCCTCGCCAATGCCGTCGGCACCGGGGTGGCCGACGACAAGGTGATCTATTACTTCGTGCCGAAGATCATCGAATACTATCTCGGGCAGCGGCCGATCCTGCCGAACGTGCCGACTTATCTCGCGTCCGAGGAAAAGGATTTGAAATTCATCCTCGATCACCTGCCGGAGCTGGTGGTGAAGGCGGCGAACGAGTCCGGCGGCTACGGCATGCTGATGGGGCCGTCCGCCACCAAGGATCAGATCGAGGCCTTCCGCGAGCGGATCGTGGCGGACCCGCGGAACTACATCGCCCAGCCGGTCGTTTGCCTCTCGCGCTGCCCGACGTGGTGCGACGGCGCGATCGAGGGCCGGCACGTGGACCTGCGGCCCTACATCATCTACGGCCGCGACGTGAAGATCGTCCCGGGCGGACTCACTCGCGTGGCGCTCACGAAGGGTTCGCTGGTCGTCAATTCCTCCCAAGGCGGCGGCAGCAAGGACACTTGGGTGCTGCGCCATTGACCGACGAAAAACCATGCTCTCCCGCGTCGCCAACACGCTCTACTGGATGATCCGCTGCGTCGAGCGCGCGGACAACCTGGCCCGGCTCATCGACGTCAACCAGCAGCTCCTCCTCGACCACGAGAGCCTCGACAGCACCCGGCTGCGCGCCTTCTGGATGCCGATCGTCCTGAGTACCGGCGACGAGGAACTTTTCAACGAGCTCTACGAAACGAGCGGCAGCAACGAGGTGATCCGCTTCCTCACCGACGACCAGCGCAACCCGAACAGCATCTGCTCGTGCATCGGCCAAGCCCGCGAGGGCGCGCGGACGGTGCGCGACCAGCTGTCCGACGAGCTCTGGGAAGAACTCAACGCGCTCTACCTCTTCACCTGCTCGGACGAGGCCGCGCGGCTGATCGAGAACGATCCGCAGAAGTACTATGAAAACGTCCGCCGCTCGGTGGTGACGTTCCATGGCATCGCGGCGTCCACGATGTCGCGCAACGAGGCCTGGGAATTCATGGACCTCGGCCGCTATCTCGAGCGCGCTGACAAGACGACGCGCTTTCTCGACATCTCCACCTATCTTCCCGAGGGCACGGACGGCGCGGCGCTGCTTCACTGGACCGCCATCCTGCGCACCTGCGGGGCCGTCGGGGCGTTCCGCGCCGAACACCGCGAGTTCGAGCCGAGCGCTGTGGTCGACTTTCTCCTGTTCTCCCGCGCCTTCCCGCGCTCCGTCCGCTACTGCCTCGAGCGGGTGGACATCAGCCTGCACCGGATTTCCGGCACCGAGCGCGGCGGGTTTTCCACCGAGGCGGAAAAGCTCGCCGGCCGGCTGCTCGCGCGCCTGAATTTCGGCTCGCCGGTCGACGCCTTCGACGGCGGCTTGCACGACTACCTCGACGATTTGCAGGGGCGCTTCAACGACATCGGCGCCGCGATTTTCGAAACCTACGTCCTCATGCCCGAGCGCATCCAGCGGCACGCGCAGGAGGCGAACATCACCGCGGTGGCCCGATGGCAAATGGAGCAGCAACAGCAACAGTGACGCCGGACAATCCCACATCCGGCGCTTGCCAGCGGGACGCCCCGTTGCACGCTGCTGCCTCCGCCATTCCCGGCATGAAGCTCTCCGTCCTCCACCGCACGACGTTCCACTATGCCATGCCGGTGACGGACAGCGTGAACACGCTGCACCTCGAGCCGCGGACGTTTCCCTTCCAGAAAACGCTCTCCGCCCTGATCCGCGTGCTGCCGGCCACCCGCGTGCGCCGGTTCACGGATCTCTTCCAGAACATCACGCACCACTTCGAGCTGCCCGCGCCCCACTCGCGGCTGGAGATCGAGAGCCGCATCCGCGTCCACAACCTGCCGCTCGACGTCCCGGCGGCCGCGCGCGAGGTGACGCTGGCGGAATACAACGATCCCTCGATCCGCGAACGCACCTGGCAATTCCTTCAGGAAAGCCGCCGCGTTTCCCTGAATCCCGACGTCTGGCGTCAGGCGATCGATCTCACCACCGGCCACAAGTCGGTCTTCGACAAGACCACGGCGCTGATGCAGTGGGTCCACGAGCAGTTCGTCTACGAGTCCGGGACCACCGACGTGACGACCCACCTCGAGGAGGCTTTCCGCCTCAGGCGCGGCGTTTGCCAGGACTTCGCCCACGTCCTGCTCGGGCTGTGCCGCGCGCTCCGGATTCCTGCCCGCTATGCGTCCGGCTATCTCTACAATGGCCCGCGCGACTCGCTCGTCGGTTCGCAGGCCTCGCACGCGTGGTGCGAGGTCTACCTGCCGCCGGTCGGCTGGATCGGCTTCGATCCGACCAACAACAACCTCGCCGACGCCCGCTACGTGAAGGTCGCCGTCGGCCGTGACTACGAAGACGTCAGCCCGGTCGGCGGCACCTACCACGGCACCGGCCAGTGCCGGATGGAGGTGGAAGTGGCCGTGGAGAAAATCCCCTGACCGGCCGAGCGGCCCGGACAGAAAATCGCGCGGCCGCCGTGAAGCTGCCGCGCGGGGAAAGAGGCCGGGAAAATTTCGCGATTCTCAACGATCGACGACCGTCACCGGCGGCGGGAAGTGCGGCGGCGGCGGGATCGGCGGCACCGGCGGCGGCAGGTCCAGGGGATCGGGAAGCTGTTGGGCCACTTCGATCACCGCCTTTTCAAGCACCACTTTGGCTCCCTTCGCGCCGCTCTTGGCTCCAGGGCGGAGATCGCCGGAATTCGGATCGAGCTTCGCCAGGACCGCCTGAACCGCGGCCAAGGACTCGGGAACCACCGCGATCGCGCACTGCGAGATCATCCGCATCGACTCGGGCGAAGCCATGATGGCCACTTCCACGATGTCCGCCACCAGCTCGGGGCCCGCCTCGCTGGTCCGGATCGCCGCCTTCACCAGCTCGCAGGCACAGCCGGGATTGGCGGAAACTTCCGATTCCACCACTTCGAGCACCAACGAAGGGTCGAGCTTGATCCGCTGCTCGACGGACAAGCCCACCGCCTCGCAGTCGGCCGTATCGACCTGCTCGCCCTGCGGACGGTAGGCGGCCGAAATCAGCGCCAGGCTGCTCTGCAAGTGGCTGGCGAATCCTTGGGTGGTGCCGGCACTCCCGCTCACGGCGATTTTCCGGAATGGCGACGGTTCACGCAGCACATCGAGATCCACGACCGACTCGACCGAGCGCCGGGATGAGGTGGCCGATGCCTCGAGCGTCAGGGCGTCCTGGGAAACAAACACCGGCGGCGCTTCGGGCAGGCGGGACTGCGCCCGCATCGCCGGCACTTGATAGTCGCCCGGCACGCACAGCGAGCGGTCGAAGGCCGGCGCTGCGTCGCCGGAAAATTCGCCGGCCACGGCCGACGGGCTGGCGGCATGGCTGCCGCCGTCGATGGCGATGTTCTGGCCGTACGCCAGCGCGCACGTGCCGAGAAGTAACGCCACCATTGTACGGGGGTACAAGGGCGCTTTCATTTGGGGGGATGTTGGGGGGAACGCCAGCACGACACTGCCAACAGCCGATGGTTGGCAAGAACTGAAAGTTAGAGGCCCGGGCAGACTTGGGAGGAGGTGTGGAAGGGGTTAACGGTGAGCGCATTGCGTGCGTCGGTGGAGAGTTCGCGTCAATTTCTTAAGGTTTCCTTATATAACTTGGCTCCGTGGTTTTCCGCAGTTTTGCGTGGAGCGGCGCGCGGGCGGGAGACCTTGTCTTGCAGGAATCGGCAGGCCCGCTAGTTTCTCCGACCCAGCCTGTCCGAACTGCCAATCATGCTGCCGACCCCGTCCGAGTTGTTCGCGCGCTTCGAGCGTGGTGAGATGGAACGCGAGGAACTCCACTCGATGCTGGCGCTTCATGCGCGGGAGCTGATCGCGGAGATGGAGGAGGATTACCAGAATCCCGCGGCGGCCCTGCTCGAGGCGCTGCGGGCGCGGCGGCTGGCGAAGCGGCTGGTGCGCCGCCACGGCGGCCGGCTGCTCCGCGAGGTGCTCGTCGCGCTCGGCGAGCTGCGGGATTTTCCGCCCTCGCGCTACCTCTGGAATGCGTCGCACCCGGACTTGCCGCTGCACTGCTTCCTGCGCATCGCGCGCGAACCGGTGTTCCGGATCGTTTCGCTGAAGCTTGAGGGCGACCGCGTGCAAGTGGCCGTCGAGCATGGCGCCGTGGGTCGCGGCAAGGCCACCTCGCGCGCGTTCACGCTGCGTCGCGGCCCGGACTGGCGGCTGGCGGTGGTGGAGGGCTGAGCGCCTCCGCCCGCGCCGGGGCCGTGCGTCGCCACAGCCGCGGACCGAGCGCCACGCAGGCGGCAGCCAAGCCCGCGGCGAGGCCCCACCAGACGCCTTCCGCTTGCCAGCCGAGGCCGAAGCCGAGCCATGCCGCCACCGGCAGGCCGACCATCCAATAAGAGACGAATCCGATCAGCGCCGGCATCCGCGCGTCGTGCAGCCCGCGCAGCATGGATACGGCGGCCACCTGCACGCTGTCGAACGCTTGGAACACCCCGACGATCGCCAGCAGCGCCGCTGCCAGCCGGATCACCTCGGCCGCGTCGATGAAGCGGGCGGCCAGCAATTCTCCCCCCAGCAGGAAGAACGCCGCCGCCGCGCCGGCATACGCCAAGCCCATTGCCCAGCCGGACACGACGATCGGCCGCAAGCGCTGCCAGTCCCGCGCACCCCATGCCGCGCCGATCCGCACTGTCAGCGCCATCGAAAGCCCCAAGGGAATCATGAAGGCCGTCGCCGCGCACGTGATCGCGATCTGATGAGCCGCCATCGCCGTGGGACCGAACCGGCCCATGATCAGCCCGGCCGCGGAAAATGCCGCCACCTCGCTGAGCATCTGCAGGCTCGCCGGCCAGCCGATCGCCAGCAGCCGCCGGATTTCCGCCAGGTCCGGCGCGCGCAGCCAGCGGAAGGGCACCCGCTCGCGGAGGTCCCGCGCGCGGTTCAGCCAAACGAACACCGCCACCAGCACCGCCGTCCGCGCGAGCAGGGTGGCCCAGCCGGCCCCTTCCAGCCCGAGCGCCGGCGCGCCGAGTTTGCCGTAGATCAGCACCCAGTTGAGCGCGATGTTCAGCACCACGCCGCCGACGAAGATCCAGAACGGCGGCCACGGCCGGTTCAGCGCGTCCGCGTGGTTCTTCAGCGCGATCGACGCCAGCGCCGGGATCACCGAGGCCATCACGATCAGGAAATACCCGCCCGTCCGCGCCGTCACCGCCGGCGGCTGGGCGAACATCTCCAGCCGCAGCGAGACCAGCCACCCGATCGCGAACAACGCCAGCCCCAGCGCGAGCGAAACATACACCCCGTGGCGGCAGCTCGCGCGGACCGCCGCCGCGTCGCCCGCACCGGCGGCGTTCGAACTCAGAACCGAGACCGCCGTCAACACGCCGATCCCGAAGACGAACGGCACGTGGAACAGCGCGTTCGCGAACGTCAGCGCCGCCATTTCCGTGACGCCGAGCGCGCCGATCATCAGCGTGTCCGCCACGCCCAGCAGCATCTGGCTGAGCTGGCCGATCATCAACGGCACGGCCAGCCGCAGAGTCAGGCGCGATTCGTGGAGCAGGTTCATGGCCGCCGGGCCGCTCCTTTCGGGCCATTCATCCGCATTGTCCAACCCGATCCCAACCCCGCGGATGGAAGAGGAAAAACGACCGGCGCATCCCGCGGTGGCACGCCAAGCGTTTCGAACGGCGGAATTTTCCGATTGCCCTGTCCGCGCCCCGTGCTACACCTCCCGCGTCAGCCGGCCCCGCCGGCCGCCGACCCAAAGCCTCGGTAGCTCAGTTGGTAGAGCAGTTGACTCTTAATCAATTGGTCCTTGGTTCGAATCCAAGCCGGGGTACTTTCCAAAAACGCTGAACCAGCCCCGCTCCGGCCTGTTTGCCGGTGCCGCGGCCAGTGTCTCCCGGGGTTTTCTCAGGCATTCGTTTGCGGAGTCTCATTTCGGGTATCGCTCCATTCCGCCTTCAGGGACCAGAGCACCGGCACGACGAACATCGTCATCAACTCGATGAGCATTCCGCCGAAGATGGGGACGGCCATCGGGATCATGAGGTCCGAGCCGCGGCCGGTCGAGGTGAGCACCGGCAGCAGCGCGAGCAGGGTGGTGGCGGTGGTCATCAGGCACGGCCGGACGCGGCGGCAGCCGGCTTCCACCACGGCGGCCCGGATCGCGTCGAGGCCACGCGGCCGGAGGTCCGCGAAGCGCTGGCGCAGGTAGGTGGACATGACCACGCCGTCGTCCGTGGCGATCCCGAACAGCGCGAGGAAGCCGACCCAGACGGCGGTGGAGAGGTTGATCGGGGAGACTTGGAAAATCCCGCGCAGGTTGTGGCCGAAGATTTCGACGTCGAGGAAGTCCGGCCGGCCGTAGAGCCAGAGCAGCAGGAAGCCGCCGGACCAGGCCACCGCCACGCCGGAAAAGACGATGAAGGTGGTGGTCACCGACTTGTTGTCCAGATAGAGCAACACGAAGATCGCGCCCAGGCAAAGGGGGACCATCAAGAGGAGGGTCCGGTTGAACTCGAGGGCGGCTTCGTAGTTCCCGGCGAAATCGTAGCGCAGCCCGGGCGGGCGGACCAGGTCGCCTGCCTGCTCGCGTTCCGCCAGGTAAGCGCGGGCGGCATCCACCACGTCCACTTCGGCGAAGCCCTGCCGCGAACCGAAGGTGACGTAGCCGGTGAGGAAGGTGTCCTCCGCCTTGATCATCTGCGGCCCGCGCAGGTAGTGGATCTCGGCGAGCTGCGAGAGCGGCACCTGCGCGCTGTCGCGGCCCGTCACGAGAATCCGGCCCAGCGCTTCCTCGGAGTCGCGCGCTTCGCGGGCGTAGCGCACCTGCACGGCGTAGCGTTCCCGGCCCTCGACGGTGGTGGTGACGATCCGTCCGCCGATGGCGGTCTGGATCGCTTCGTGGATGTCGGCGATGTTGAGCCCGTAGCGGGAGGCGGCCGCGCGGTCCGGGGTGATTTCAAGGTATGGCTTTCCGACGATCCGGTCGGCGTTGACTGTCTCGGCCGATAGCCCGGGGATCTCGCCGGACCTCAGCAGGCGTTCGATTTCCAAGCCGAAGCGTTCGATCTCCTCGAGCGAGCCGCCCTTGATCTTGATGCCCATCGGGGCGCGCATGCCGGTCCGCAGCATCACCAGGCGGGTTTCGATCGGCTGGAGCTTTGGCGCGCCCGTGACGCCCGGCAGGCGGGCCGCCGCCTCGATCTCGTCCCAAATGTCGGCCGGGCTCCGGATTTCCGGGCGCCAGATCCGGAACGGTTTGCCGCGGGGATCCTCGATCAGTTCGCCGTGGCGGTCATGGATGAAGCGGCCGTTCCCGTCCGTCCGGAAGCGCAGGACGTTGCCCTTCGCGTCGCTGCGGTATTCCGGGTGGTAGTTGACCACCGTCTCGACCATTGAAATCGGTGCCGGGTCCAGCGGGCTGTCCACGCGGCCGATCTTGCCGACCACCCGTTCCACCTCCGGGATGGTCGCGATGGCGGCGTCGAGCTGGCGCAGGGCCTCGGTCGCTTCGTCGATCGAGGCGTGCGGGCTGACCGTCGGCATCACCAGGAACGAGCCTTCGTCGAGCGACGGCCGGAACTCGCGCCCCAGTCCGGGAAACTTCTCCGCCGCATCCTGCCACAGACGCGACTCGCGGATGCCGTCACCGGCGAGCCGCGGCAGGAAGCCGAAGACCTTCGGCACGCCCAGCCAGATCGAAAGCGCCACGACGAGCAGGATCGCGGGAACCCCGAGAAACAACGCCTTGTGGGCCAGGCACCACCGCAGGATCGAAGGATAGACCCACTCGAACAACCGGAACGCCGCCAGCACGAGACCCACCGCCAGCACGACGAAGATCCCGTTTTCCACGGCGTGGCGGTCGAGGCCGAGCGGCATCCAGTCGATCGTCAGCAGGACGGCGACCGCCAGTGCCGCCAGCAGGTTCACGGCCAGCACCGCCCCGCGGCGGGTGCGGCCCACGGCGCGGGGTGCGAGGAAAACGCCGGCGGCGAGAACCAGCAGCCCCGCGGCCAAGGCGGGAGAGAAGGCCAGCGCCAACGCCGCCGCCACGGCGAGAAGTACGGCGCAGACCGTACGTCGCTCGCGGAGCCACCGCGGGAAGACGCCGAACAGCAGGTGCGCCATCGGCGGGATGATCGTGAGCGCGACGATGATCGACGCGATCAGGGCGAAGGTCTTGGTGAATGCCAGAGGCCGGAACAGCCGGCCGGCCTCGCCGGTCATGGTGAAGACCGGCAGGAAGCTCACCACGGTGGTGGCCACCGAAGTGGTCACCGCGCCCGCCACCTCCGTGACCGCCCGGTGGATCACGGCGGCGCGCGATTCCTCCGGCGGCGCTTCGTCGAGGTGCTTGAGGATGTTTTCGGTCAGGACGATGCCGACGTCCACCACCGTGCCGATGGCGATGGCGATGCCGGCCAGCGCGACGATGTTGGCGTCCACGCCGGCCAGCTTCATCGTGATGAAGGTGATCAGCACCGCCAGCGGCAGCATCGATGAGATCAGCAGGCTGCTGCGGAAGTGCAGCACCATCACCACCACCACGATGATGGTCACGAGGACCTGCTGGTAGAGAGCCTGGTCGAGCGTGTTGAGGGTTTCGCCGATCAGCTCGGAGCGGTCGTAGAAGGGAACGATGGTGACTTTCGAGGTCGTCAGCCACGCGGGCCACTCGGCACGGGGAGCCTCGCGGGTGAAGGCGAGCCAGCTTTCCCCGTGGAGGGTGCCGTCCTCGGCGAACGCGGGAGCGATCCCATTGGCGGCGGCGAAGGCCTCGACTTCGGCGCGGTTCGTGGCAGTCCAGTCGACCACCGCGCGGACGGGCAGGGCCGCGTTGAGTCCGCGGATTTTCTCCTTGGTGTTCTCGATCGTGGCGAGCGGGTTGGCGCCGAAGCGGGCGACCACCACGCCGCCGGCGGCGTCGGCACCGTTGACGTCGAGCGCACCGCGCCGCATCGCCGGCCCGAGGTTCACGCTCGCGACATCCGCGACGGTGATCGCCGTGTTGCCGCGGACGGCCACCACCGCCTGCTCGAGGTCGGCGGTGCTGCGCACGTAGCCGGTGCCGCGGAGGAAATACTCGACGCCGTTGACCGCCAGGTTGCGCGCGCCGATTTCCTGATTCGACTTGCGGACCGCGTCGACGACCTGCGCCAAGGTCACCTCGTTCGCCCGCAGCGCCTCGGGATCGACGTCCACTTGGTACTGCCGCACGTGACCGCCCACGGAGGCCACTTCCGCGACGCCCTCGGCGGCGAGCAGCGCGTAGCGCACCTGCCAGTCCTGGATGGCGCGCAGCTCGTCGGTGTCCCAGCCGCCGGTCGGTCGTCCGGCGGGATCGCGGCCTTCGAGATAGTACCAGAACACCTGGCCGAGACCGGTGGCATCGGGTCCGAGCGTCGGCGTCACCCCTTCCGGGAGGAGGTTCGCCGGCAGCGAGTTGAGTTTTTCCAATACCCGGCTGCGGCTCCAGTAAAACTCCACGTCTTCCTCGAAGATGAGATAAACATAGGAGCTGCCGAACATGGAGAACGAGCGCACTTCCCGCACGCCGGGGACTCCCAGTAGCGCCACGGTGAGCGGGTAGGTGATCTGGTCCTCGACGTCCTGGGGAGAGCGGCCCGGCCAGTCGGTGAAGACGATCTGCTGGTTGTCGCCGAGATCCGGAATCGCATCGACCGCCACCGGGTCGCGCGGATAGCCGCCGGTGTCCCAGTCGAAAGGGGCGACGCGGATGCCCCAGGCGATGAAAAACGTCAGCAGCAGGAGCACCACCAGTTTCTGGTGGAGGCAGAAGTGGATGAGCTTGTTCATGGAGGCCGCGGGCGGATCAGTGGTCGTGCCCTTCGTGCGGGTCCGCCGGTGCGGGTGCGTCGGGTAAGGCCGCGGGTTCCGGCGATTCCAGGGACAAGGTGTCGGTGACCGTCCCGCAGGTGAGCATCGCGTCGCCAAAGTAGGGATTGATCACGACGGGAGCCTCCGCCAGCCAGTCGGCGCCTTGGTTGCCGAAGGCCATCGGACAATGGACGACGTAGGCGTCTCCCACCGCGTCCGTGCCTTGCCCGCGGACGAGGGCGATCAACCGCTGGCTGAGCGGTTCGAGCGCCGCGCGCCGGCTCTTGATGCCATCCGCCGTGGCCACCGCCCGTGCCAGCTCCGGCAGGTCCGCCGCCTCGTCGAGCGGCGTGGTCTCCGCCGTGGCGGCGAGCGTGGCGGCCGCCTCGCGCGCGCCATCGTCGTCATCTTCGGCCAGTTGACGGGCGAGCGGGAAATAGGCGTCCAGCAGCTTGCGCAGGCCCGCGGCCGCCGCCGGGTCGACCGGGGGCGGCGGCAACGGTGCCCCCGGCAGACCGAGGAAGCGGCCGGCCTCGTCCACCGCCGCGGCGACCCGTTCCGCCGCCCGCTCGGGCTGTGCGGCGGCCTCGTCCGCGGAAACGGCCACCTCGTTGAGAATCCGCCGCGAGAACTCGCGCCAGCGGTCCAGTTCCTCGGGCTGGAGCTGGGAGGTGTCCACCGCGGCGACCGCCGCGCCGACCGCGCGGACGGCGCCGGGCTCCGGGTGCCCGAGCAGGCGGTGCAAGGCGCGGCGCACCGGCGGCCACTGGCCGGCGAGGCTTTCCGGCCCCTCCAGCGCGGGCCGTTCCTCGAGGCCGGCGTTCGGGCTCATCATCGACGGCTTCGCCTGGATCTGGAGCTCCGAGTCGAGCTTGAAGGCCCCTTGCGTCACCACCAGTTCACCCTCGCGGAGCCCGGCTTCGACGATAAATCGATCGCCCACGCGCGGGCCGAGCACGATTTCGCGGCCTTCGAAGGTCGGCTCGCCTTCGTCCGGGATCCGGACGTAGACGATGGCGCGCCGGCCGGTGCGGAGAACCGCCGAGGCGGGCACCAGCAGCGGCTCCGGCGCGGCGTCCGCGTCGGCGATGAAGCCGAGTTCTTCGGCGGGCACGAGGTCCATTCCGCAAATGTCGCACTGCCCCGGCCCGTCCTTGACGATCTCCGGGTGCATCGGACTGATCCACTTGCCCGCCAACTCCGGATCGAGCACCTGGCCGCTGGCGGCCGTGGCGGAGCGCACCGTCGCTTCCGCGAACATTCCCGGCTTCAGGGCCTGGTCCGGGTTTTCCACATTCACCCGCACGCGGGCGATCCGGCGCATCGGATCGATTTCCGGATCGATGAAGGCGATCCGGCCGTGAAACGTCCGGCCCGGCAGCGCCCGGACGCGGAAGGCGACATCCTGCCCGTATCGCAGCCACTGCAAGTCGTCCTCATACGCCTCGAGCCGCAGCCACACCGAGCTGAGATCGGCGACCCGGAACAGCGGGTCGCCGGTGTTCACATACTGCCCTTCGGAAACCAGCTTGGCGGTCACCACGCCCGATTGCGGCGCGTTGAGCGTGAGGCGGTCCTCCGGTTCATCCGAGCGCTCGATCCGCTGGATCTGCTGCTCGTCGAACTGCAGCAGACGCAGGCGTTCGCGCGCCGCTTGCAGCAGGCGCTGGCGCGTATCCCGCACCGCCGGCGAGGTGCCGGAGTCCAATGCGCCGAGGGCGCGGCGTGCTTCGATCAGCTCGCGCTGGGCGACCAGCAGGTCCGGCGAATAGATTTCCGCCAGATGGTCGCCTTCGCGGACAACGGCTCCCGTGAAATCCACAAACAGCCGGTCGAGCCGCCCGGCGACCCGCGTGGTGATCGTGGTGACCCGGCGCTCGTCGTAATCGATCCGGCCGAAGAGCTCGACTTCGGCGACGGCCGGCTCGCGCACCACCGGGGCGACGCGAAGGTCGAGCAGGGCGGCGGCTTCCGGTGAGACGCTCACCTCGCGCAGGCTGCCGGCGGGCCCGCCCTCGAGCGGGATCAGGTCCATGTTGCAGATCGGGCACAGGCCCGGGGCCGGTTGGCGGATCTGCGGGTGCATCGAGCACGTCCAGATTTCGCTGGCGGCGGCGCCGGCCGCGGCGGAGGGCTCGCGGGGCGGCAGGCCGAACCACCAGCCGGCGAAGAACAAGGCGAGCGCGGCGAGCGCCAGCAGCAGCGGACCCGGCTTCAGCCGCCGGAGGAAAGGTGGGGCATTCATTTCGCGATGGGGAAAAGCGTTTCAGCGGAGACCGGCCGCGGCGCGCAGGGTGGCCGTTGCCTTGCCGAGCTGGGCGCGGTTCCGTTCGAGCTGGAGCCGGTAGCCGAGCAGCCCGCGCCAGCTCTCGACCAGGTCGGTGAAACTGCTGGAGCCGGCGCTGTAGCCGGTGAGGGTGACGTCGTAGGTCTGCCGCGCTTCGGGGATGAGCCGGTTTTCGAACAAGGCGGAAATTTCCCGGGCTGTCTGGGCGCGGAACCACGCGTCTTGGACGCGGTAGCGCAGGTCCGAACGGGTGGCGGCGAGCATGGCTTCTGTTTCGGCGATGCCTTCCCGGGCTTCCCGGATCATCGCCCGCCGCGGTTCCTGCCAGAGCGGGATGTTCACCCCGAGGGTCGCGTAGACTTGATCCCGGCCGTTCGCCATTTGCGAAAGCCCGGAGGACGAGACGGACGCGGCCGTCACCCCGGCGGTGAGGTCGGGAAACTTCTCGAGTTCCGCACGCTTGAGCCGGTGCCGGAAAGCGGACGCCCGCCGCTCGGCCGCCGCGACTTCCGGGTGGCGGGCCTGCGCTCGCGCCAGCAGCGTCTCCAGGGAAGATGTCGGGGCGACGCTTGCCGGGCCGACGGCAGGCAGCGCGGCGCCCGCCGGCCGGTTGAGCAACGAGTTGAGGCGGGCCCGCGCCGTCTGCCGGAGCTGGCGCGCCTCGGCGAGATCGCGATCGATCATCGCCAGCTCGCTCGACACCCGGATCTGATCGCCCTGCACGGCCTGTCCGGCGGCCACCCGGGCGTCCACCGCGTCGCGCACCGCCTCGAGCAGTGCCCGGCTTTCCTGCGACAGCTCGATCGTCTGCCCGGCGAGGTAGAGGTCCCACCAGGCGCTGTGGACTTGCTCGATCAGCTTGAGTTCGAGCGCTTCGGCCTCCGCGCGTGCCGCGGCCGCCTCGCTGGCGGCGGCCGCGGCGGCTTCCCGGCGTTTGCCGGGGAAGGGGATTTTCTGGCGGACGGCGACCATTTCCTCCATCCGTCCGGCGGCGGTCTCGGCCATCGACCCGGCGGCGATTTCCGCCATCGGATCGGGCAGGGCCCGCTCCTGCGGCACCTTCGCCTCGAGCCGCTCCGCGCGGTGGCGCGCCGCGGCGATCGACGGATGGTGCGTCACCGCCAGTCTTGCCAGGGCATCGGGTCCCGCCAAGGTGGGCACCGGATAATGCACCGCCGCGGTGGCGGGCGGCGTCTCGAGGGCGATGGCTTTCGGTCCGTCGCCGGCCGGCGGGCCGGGGGCGCAGGATGCGGCCAGCCAACCGGCGGAGATGGCCAGAGCCCGGAGCGGGTGGCGGAGTTTCATCGGACCGTCGCGTTGGGGTTGCGGATCGGGGCGGCGCCTCAAGCGTCCGGGTTGTCGAGCTGGTCGAGGTATTTCTCCGGGTTCTCCTTGAACTTCGGGATGCACGAATCGCAGCAGAACTTGATTTCGCGACCGTTGTGCACGAGCGACACCGGTTCGC
Organism: uncultured Verrucomicrobiales bacterium; assembly: GCA_965651855.1. Taxonomy (GTDB): domain Bacteria; phylum Verrucomicrobiota; class Verrucomicrobiia; order Verrucomicrobiales; family Akkermansiaceae; genus Luteolibacter. The sequence goes on along the minus strand of CBFGTW010000094.1, from coordinate 3,166 downwards.
CCATCGAGCCGAGCTTCTCGCCGGAGACGAGGCACACGTCGAGGGGGTAGGGTTCCGCAGCGGTCGCGGATTTTTCCGGGGCGGGAGTTTCGGATGAAGGCGCTTGCTCACGGCCACAAGCGGCGAGGAGCAGGACACTGGCGAGGGAGAAGAGAATCGGTTTCATGATCGTGTTGTCGTTTATGGAAGAGTTTGAGACGAAAGAGAAGAAGACGTTCCGCCATGAGGGCGGGGGCCACGGCCAGCGGCCGGGACGTCGGACATCAGTCGAGAGGGAGCCACCGCACCGGCCGGATCGGCATCGCGCGGTGATGGAATCTCAAATCTGCCAGCGTCCGTAACGGGCCAACAGGGCCCGGGGTGGAGCGGTGCCGGGAACAGGCGGCGGCGGCCGGGTCGCCGCCACGGGCGGCAGGATCGTGTCGAAACGCACCGTGTCATCCGCAGTCGGCGCGGCCGGCGTTCCCGGAAGCTCCAGGTCCTTTGCCAAATCCCGCGGAGCCTTGGCGCTGCACGCGCAGGCGCCCGGTTGCCCGTCGTCCGGATCCTCGTCGCCCATGGCCGAGCAGCAGGAAGCGGGCACGGATTCGATCATCGCCCGCTGGGCGCAGCAGCACGCCGGCCAGACCACCAGCAGGGCCATGAACGCGGCGAGGATGGAGCGGACGGGGTTCAACGGAGCGAGAAACGTGTGGGATTCACGGGGGATCGACGTGTGTCACGGCAGGCAAGGCATTTCAAGCTGCGAATGCCGCGGCGGCCACGCGGGTTTTCCCACAGGCTCCGCATATCATGGCAACGGAGCGGAACGCGGATCGTTACACGCTTGTTTCCGTGACTGCCGTTTGGCCGGTGGTCGGGGACCGGCTAGAGTGGAGACCCATGCAGTTCTAGGGATTCCTTTGCGCCGGGTTGCTGGTGACGGCGGCGCTGGTCCGCGAGGTCTCCCGCACGGTCCTTTCGCTCACAGGTGCCGGCTGGCTCACCACCGCTATCAGCCGCAGTGCGATGTTCCTGGCGCTGTTGCCGAAGAAGAGGGGAGCCCGGGCTCCTTGGATGCCCGCGCTCGGGCCCTTGCTGATCCTGGCGATCGCCGCCGCCTGGGTCCTGCTGTTGTGGCTGGGGCTGTTCCTGATTCTCGGCGCCTCGGACGATTCGGTCGTTCGCGGCCCGAGCGGGCGGCCGGCCACGGTGGCGGAACGGATCTACTTTTCCGGCTACACGATCTCCACGATGGGCAACGGGGATTTCCGCCCCAACGGTTCCGGCTGGCAGGTGGTTACGGTTATCTTTTCGCTGGCGGGCTTCGGGTTGTTGACCGCCACCATCACTTACTTCGTGCCGGTGCTTTCCGCGGTGATCCGCGCCCAACAGCTGGCGGTGAACATCTCGCTGATCGGCCGCACCCCCGCCGCAGTCCTCCGATGGGCTTGGAACGACGGCGATTTCAGTCGCCTCGAGCAGGAGGCCGCGAGCCTGCGGAGTCTCCTCACGCGGCACAGCCGCAGCCATCTCGCGTATCCGGTGATCCACCACTTCGGCAGCAACGAACGCGGAACCTCGGCGGTGCTGATGCTCGTGGTGCTCGACGAGGCGCTGACGACCCTCCTCCATGCCGGGCGGCAGCCGTGGGAGGAGTTGCCCCAGATCGATCTCCTTCGGCGCGCGATCGACGCCTACCTGGCGACCGTTTCGGCAGGACTACCCGGGGGCTGTGTGGAGAAAAACGGCCCGTGGCAGGTTGCGAGCGCCGGCGGGGAAGGCTCCGGTCTCGATCCCGCCAAGGCGAGGGAACTCGCCGGGCTCCCGGATGTCCGGGAGCGCCGGCGGCTGCTCCGCCAGCTGTTGGCCAGCGGCGGGTGGCGGGTCCGTGACGTGACAGACGGTTGATCGGGCCCGCCGCTCGGCAGGCGCGGATCAACCGGCCAGCAGGGCCTCGCAGGCCTTCTCGGAGCGCCGGCAGGCTTCGGCGCAGATGCGGCAGTGCTCCATTTTCTCCGCATGCTGTTCGCACTCCTCGGCGCAGGCGCGGCAGACGGCGGCGCAGGCCTCCAGCAGCTTGCGCTGGACCTCCGCCTTGGGCGAAGTCTGGCGGAGCAGCACGTCGCCGGTCGCCCGGCAGACGTCGGCGCAGTCGTGGTTGGTGGCAATGCAGCTCACCAGCTTGGCGACCATTTCCTCCGAAAGGCAGGCGTCGGCGCACATGGTGCAGATGTCGACGCACTCGAAGCAGGCGGCGATGCATTCGCGGATCTGGCTGTTGCTGATGTTCCGCGGGTGCTCTTTCAACATCGGTTCGATATGGTGGCTCATGGCGGTGATTGGGATTCGATTATCTTTTGCCGCGGAAAACTCGTTCTCCCGCGGTAGCCAGAGTGCCACCAGCTCCGGACGACGCAAGATGTCCCCGGCGTTCATGTGAATTGCACGGTCGCGCACGGTCGTTGTGCAGAATGCTCGTTCCATTCACCGTGCGCCTCTTTCGGTCCCGGCCAAGAACATGTCCTGCTGCGGCCGGAGGTGGGCCCGGGGCCCGGGTGGTCCGGCGACTGCGGGCGGTTTCGGTCCAGCGTCCGAGGCGGGTCCGGAAGTGGCCGGCTGGAGCGGGATTCGCGAGACATTCTTCCCCGAAAAGCCATGAAGAAGATGTATCTGATGTTCGTCCTGATGTTGCTCACCTCGTTCGTCGAGATGTATGCAGTGATGTTCCTCAATGTGGCCCAGTGGGATCATGTGATGCTCAGCTGGACGCGGACCTACATGAGCCTCCTGATGGTCGCGCCGATGGGCATCATCATGCTGCTCTACATGTGGTCGATGTACAAGAACAAGTGGGCCAACTTCGCCATCCTCGCCACTTGCATCCTGGTCTTCTCCGTCACTTTGGTCCTGCTGCGGAGGCAAATCCCGGTGGGCGACGAAAACTGGATCAAGGCAATGATTCCGCACCATTCGTCCGCCATTCTCGTGAGCCAGCGGGCGAACCTCGAGGACGAGGAGGCGCGGCTGCTCGCCCTTGAGATCATCGAGGCGCAGAAGCGCGAGATCGCGCAGATGAAAAAGATCCTCTACCGGATCGAGAACCAGGAGTGAGCGCGACTTGACCGGCAACTGTAATTGCCGGACGGCGGGTGCGTTGGCATGGTTGGAATGAATCCGACCATGG
>CBFGTW010000093.1:0-17839 GCA_965651855.1 uncultured Verrucomicrobiales bacterium | reverse complement strand
CCACCGCCTTCGTCTGCGAGCCGACCGGCCATCTCGTCGCGGTCGGGCGGATGCGGACCGAACACGGCGACTTCATCACCGAGTTCGACGGCAACAACCTCTACGCCAGCTCCGACGCGTGGTCCGCACCCGTGGCCGCGGAAACCGGGCCGGACGGAGCGGTGTGGATCGCGGATTGGTACAACATCATCGTCCAGCACAACCGGCCCGGAGCGCCGTTCGAGCAGTCGCAGGTGGAGAAGGGAAAAGGCGCGGCCTATATCACGCCGCGGCGCGATCGCGAGCACGGCCGGATTTATCGGATCGTGCCGAAAAACTCCCCTGCTCCCGAGCCGCCCGCCGCGGATCTCGTGGCGGGACTTTCCGATTCTTCGCTCGTCCGGCGGCTGCACGCGCAGCGGCGGATCGTGGAGGAAAACCGCAAGGATCTCGTTCCCGCGCTGAAAGCCGCGGCCACCGAAGAACACGGGATCCATGCGCTGCACGCGCTCGCGGGGCTGGGTGCCGCAGATGTGGAGACGCTCGCCGAGCTTCTTGCGCATCCCTCCCCCGCCCTGCGGCGCACGGCCTTGCTACTATGGCCATCGGAGATCGCTTGTCCCTTCGATGTGCTGGAAGAGAAAGATCCGTTCGTCATCCGCGAGTGGCTCCTGCTCGCCGCGCGACAAGCTCCCGACGAATCGCTCGGCCGGCGGCTGCGCGACTGGCATCGCGACCAGCAACACCTGCGGCGCGGAGTGGTGCTCGACCGCTGCTTCGCGGCCGCCGCGGCGCGCCATTCCACCGGCTTCCTGATCGCCTCGCTGGAGACGCCGCCGGATCCCTCCGTGCTGGAAGAGCGCATCTACCCCGCCGCGATCCGCGACTTCGCCGGAAGCCGCTCGCCGCAGGTCCTCGCGCTTCTTGAGAATGACAACTCGCCGCTCGCGGGCGCTTTGAAGGAAGCCGTCGCCGACCGCCTGATCGAGAAGAAGCACACGCCGCCGGCCGATCGGCTCGCCCGCGGAGAGGCGCTCTACGCCCGCACCTGCGCCGCCTGCCACCAGACGAACGGCCTCGGCGTGGACGCCGCGTTTCCGCCGCTCGACGGCTCGAGCTTCGCCACCAACGAAGCCGCGATCCGGATCGTCCTCCACGGGATGACCGGTCCCGTCGAAGTGCCGGGAAAGCCGCCGGTCAACTCGCTCATGCCGCCGGTGGTCGGGCTGAGCGACGAGGAAATCGCGGACGTGCTCACCTTCGTCCGCCACGCATGGTCGAACGACGCGCCCGCGGTTTCTCCGGAGGAGGTCGCGAAAATCCGCACCGCCACCCAAGCCAGATCCACACCCTGGACCGCGGCCGAGCTCCGCTGACTCAGTGCGCCAGCCGGAGATCCTCCACGAAGCGCGCGTATTCCTCCGCCTTCCGCTCCTGGCCGGGCACGCGCAGGAGAAACGACGGATGCACCGTCAGCACGACGCGCGCGGCGACATCCGGCGCTTCGAAAAGCCCGCGGTCGCGCGTGACCTTCGCCTTCGTTCCGAGGACCGATCGCGCCGCGGTGGCGCCGAGAAGGACGAGCACCTCGGGAGCGACGCGCGACATCTCGGCGAGCAGCCACGGCTTGCAGGCGTCGATCTCGCCGGCGCTCGGCTTCTGGTGCAGCCGGATTTTTCCGCGCGGCGTCCACTTGAAGTGCTTCACCGCGTTCGTGACGTAAACCTGCGAGCGGTCGATCCCGGCCTCGACCAGCGCGCGGTCGAGCAACTTGCCCGCGGGACCGACGAACGGCTTGCCGGAGAGATCCTCGCTGTTCCCCGGCTGCTCGCCGACGATCATGACACGCGACCTTTCCCCGCCTTCGCCGAAGACGACGTGCGTGGCGTTTTCCCACAGCGGGCAGGCACGACAGCGCTCGGCGAGTTTCGCCAACTCAGCCAGCGGGCGGCCATCGACGGGCGGATGAAGAACGGGCTCCGGATCGGACATGAAGAAGGGGAAAAGATAACCGGGTTCCGGAGAGGGTCGACCCGTTGCGGATGGCCCCGCTGGCATTACTATGGAACTTCGCGCCGATCCGAGAACCCGATGAACCACCGAAATCCGGATGATTCCCCCGCAGCGCCTCCCGGCATCATGGGGGCCGCGAAAGCCGGGGCGGGCACCGCTTTCCGCGTGTGGGCGCCAAATGCGGAGAGCGTTCACCTCACTGGCTCGTTCAACGGCTGGGCGGATCCCGGGATTCCGATGATCCGCGAGGAGGGCGGCCACTGGAGCGTCCGCAGCGACGAGGCGAAAGACGGCGCGCTGTACCAATACCGCATCCGCCATGGCGGCCGCTCGTTCCTCAAGCCCGACGCACGCGGGAAACGCTTCGACAAGAAGAGCGGCGCAAGCGTCGTCTACCACGGCACGTTCGACTGGGACGGCGACGATTTCGAGCCGGCGCCGCTCAACGAACTCGTGCTCTACGAACTTCACGTCGGGACGTTCACCGACCGCGGCGATCTCGACGCCGCCGCCGAAAAGCTGCCGCACCTCGAGTCGCTCGGCGTGAACGGCATCGAGCTGATGCCGGTGATGGAGTTTCCCGGGGACACCTCGTGGGGCTACGACATGAACCACCCGTTCGCCGTGGCGGAGGCTTACGGCGGGCCGGACGCGCTCAAGCGTTTTATCCGCAAGGCGCACCGGCATGGCATCGCGGTGATTCCGGACGTGATCTACAACCACTTCGGTCCCGGAGAGCTGACGCTGTGGCGCTACGACGGCTGGCATGAAGGCGAGCGCGGCGGGATTTACTTTTACCAAGACGAGCGCGCTGAAACCCCGTGGGGCGCAACCCGTCCGGATTTCGGCCGCGGGGAAGTGCGGCAATATCTGCGCGACAACGCCCTGATGTGGATCGACGAATTCCACTGCGACGGCCTGCGCATCGACGGCGTGAGCCACCTGCGGACCACGCTCGGCCCGGGGCGCGATGGCACGGAGGCGATGCCGGACGGCTGGAGCTTGATGCAGTGGATCAACAAGGATCTCGCCGCGCGCTCGCAGCGGCTCGTCCGGATCGGCGAAGGTCACGGCCACGCGCCGGAGCTGGTGGTCGATGTGGCGGACGACGGCGCGGGGTTCCACACCTTGTGGGAGCCGAATTTCAGCCGCAACATCCGGCCGCCGCTGGAGGCCGTGCGGGACGAGGATCGCGATGCCGGGCGCATCGTCGCGGCAATGGAGGCGGATTTCGACGATCCCTTCCAGCGGGTGATCTACATCGAGGCCCACGACGAAGTGGGCAACGGCAAGCGCCGGTTTCCCTCCGCCGTCGACCCGGAGCATCCCGACAGCGTCTGGGCGCGCCGGCGGACGATCCAGAGCGCCGGCCTGCTCTTCACCAGCCCGGGCGTGCCGCTGATGTTCCAAGGGCAGGAGTTTCTCGAGGAGGGCAGCTTCGACGACACGCGAAGGCTCGATTGGCGGAAAGCGGAGCGCCAAGCCGGGATCGCCGCAGCCTTCCGGGAGCTGATCCACCTGCGCCGGAACCTGCGTGGCTCCACCCGTGGACTGCTCGCGCGGAACCTCGACATCTTCGAGCGCGGCGGTGATCGCCCGTTGCTGGCTTGGCACCGCTGGGAGAATGGCGGACCGCGGGACAGCACGGTCTGCATGATGAGCCTGTCGTCGCAGCCGCTCGGGGAACAGCGCATCCGGATGCCGCGGCTCGGCGCGTGGCACGTCCGGTTCAACGCGGACTGGCGCGGCTACTCGGAGGACTTCGGCAACGCCCCGCTGATCCAGCTCCACACCGGGGATGACATGTCGGCGAGGATGGACCTGCCCCCGTACGCCTTCGTCGTTCTCAGCCAGGACGAATGACGGCAGGCCGAAAAGAAAAGGGGAGGTCCACCCGGACCTCCCCGATCGTTATGGCGTATTGTTTCGGTTCTTTAACCCGGAAGGCTGTTGAACTGGTCCTCCATGTCGTCCGGGCCACCCGCGGTGGAGCCGCCGTTCGACGAGTGCTCGCTGTTCTTGACAAAGGCGTAGACGCCGGCGGCCACCAGTCCCACGGCCAGCGCTCCGGTCAGCCATCCGCCGGTGTGATGGCGGGCGGGCGTGTGCCGGTGGACGGAGCGACGCAGCCGACCGGCGGCGTAGGCCCCGCCGGCTGCAAGGCGGTTGCTCGCCAAGTCACCCAGGCCCCGGGCGGCCCGCGGCAGGCTCTTGCGGGTGGTGTGGCTCCAGAGGTCGCTCATGTCATCACGGAGATGGCAAATATCCTTGCGGACGCGTTCGAGGAGGTTCGTCGCCTTGCGATCGAGAGGGAGATTTCGCATGGAAGTCATGTTCGAGGGAGTTTGGGGTTGGCTTGGTTCGAAGGTCACGGTGTCCGCCCACGGACGGCGCGGGCGACCGCCGAGACGATCAGTAGAATCAGGAAAACGAAGAACAGGATCTGGGCGATCCATGCCGCGGTCCCGGCGACGCCGCCGAAGCCGAGAATACCTGCCACGAGGGCGAGGATGAGAAAAGCGATGATCCAGCTGAGCATGTCAGTCTCCTTTCCGTGAGGTGATTCGGTTTGTCGCACGGGAAGTCTTCACCCGCCTTTTCCGCAGCCGGGATACCAAGCGCCGATCATCAACTCATCCTGCTGTCTTTCAGTTTGTTACGTAAACTCCGCCGCATCGCGAACCAAGTCTGGAAACCGCCTTGGGTCGAGGTTCCTGCACGGCAGGCATGCATCTTGCACCCATCTTCCGCGATCGCTCCGGATGTCGTCGGAATTTGCAGGATGCCACGCGCGGCGCGTCCCGACATGTGGAATGCAATGTAAAGCCACCCGCCGCCTGGACCGCGGCGGCGGCAGGAGAAGGCTCCGGCGCCCGGTACGTCCGGCGGATCAACGCCGCCGCGATGAGCCCTCCGGATCCTTCACGCGCGCGGCAAACTGGCACGCGGGGAGCTTGGGATCCGGCGCGCGGAAAACGGGGGGTAAGTTCGCGCGGGTCGTCGCCTGCACCGGCGAACCGGAGGCCTCCCGGTGCCGGCGCGTTTTCCTTCGACCGATACCCTGTCATGTCAACCTTGAGGTCTTCATCACCACAGGCGCTGAACGGCGCCCGCATCCAGCTCCCTGCGGCTCCGGTCGCGGCACCTGCCGTCCGCCGCAAGCCCCGCCGCCCGCGGATCCTGATCGTCACGCCCGAGCTGAACGGCAGCCGGTTCCTCGGTCGCAACGGCAACCTGGCCCCCCGCGCAAAGGCCGGTGGCTTGGCCGACGTCAGCACCCTGCTCGTGGACGCGCTGGCTGAATCCGGCGCGGACGTCCGGGTGACGATGCCGCATTTCCGCAACCTGTTCCAGTGGCCGGAGACGGCGCTTTCGCGGCGTCTGCACTTGTGTCCGGACCGCGAGTTTTTCTACCGCCGGTCGGTCTACGAAAGCTGCCGCCACGCGAACCTCCGGGCCGCCCTCGCCTTCCAGCGCGACGTCATCCATCACGTGTTGCCGCGGGTGAAACCGGACATCGTCCACTGCCACGACTGGATGACCGGCCTGATCCCGGCGGCCGCCCGCGCGCGCGGCATCCGCAGCGTCTTCACCATCCACAATCTCCACGACGAAAGGCTCACGCTCGGGGAGATCGAGGACCGCGGGATCGACGCCGGCGGCTTCTGGCAACACTTGAACTTCGAGCGTTACCCCCAGTCCTACGAAGAGAGCCGGTGCACCAACCGGGTGCAGCTCATGCCCTCCGCGATCCACGCCACCGATCATGTCAACACGGTCAGCCCCACGTTCCTGGGCGAACTGATCGAGGGGCGTCATCCCGGCGGCTGGCACCTGATCGACACACTGCGGGCCAAGCACCACTTCGGCCAAGCGACCGGCATCATCAACGCCCCGGACCCCAGCTATTCGCCGCGCACCGATTCCGCGTTGGCCGAGCGGTACGACGCCGCCGGCCACCGGTGGGGCAAGGCCGTGAACAAGGCCCACCTCCAGCAGGCCCTCGGCCTCGAGAGGGATCCCGAAGCCCCGGTCCTGTTCTGGCCGTCCCGCCTCGACCCGATGCAGAAGGGCTGCCAGCTGCTCGCGGACATTCTCTACCGCGTGGTGAGCGACTACTGGGCGCTCGGCCTCCAGATCGTGTTCGTCGCCGACGGACCTTACCGCCGGCACTTCGAGGACATCGCGGATTTCCATGACCTCCGGCACCGCATCGCCGTGCGGGGCTTCAGCGATCCGCTTTCCCGTCAGGCGTATGCCGCGTCCGACTTCATTCTCATGCCCTCCGCCTACGAGCCGTGCGGGCTTTCCCAGATGATCGCGCAGAAGTACGGCAGCCTGCCGATCGTCCACCGCACGGGAGGGCTCGCCGACTCGGTGCGCCATCTCGATCCGGACCGCCACAAGGGCAACGGGTTTTGCTTCGAGCACCACGACGCACAGGGGCTGCGGTGGGCGATCGACCAAGCGATGATGTTCTACATCCGTCCGGCGGCCGAAAAGGCGGCGCAGGTCGAGCGGGTCATGGTCGAGAGCGAGCGCGAATTCAGCGCGGAACGGACGGTCCGGGCCTACATGGAAATCTACGAAAAGCTGTCCCACCGACACCTGGCGCCCCGCTGACGGGCGCCGCGGCGTTCACGGCTCCCCGTGCGCCAGCTGGATGACGCTGCGCAGCGAGAGGTTTTTCTCGATCGGGTGGGTCAGGGGCGCGTCGAGGTTCACCTCGTAGCGGTTGTTCCGTCCGCGCCTGCCGACGCGCAGGAAGCCGGCGCGGCTCAGGGAGTTGAGCATCATCCGGATCGAGCGTTCGGTGACGCCGAGTTCCGCGGCCAAATCGACCACCCGCGCCTGGGGATGGGCGGCCAGGTGGATCAGCACGTGACCGCGGCGGCTGAACAAGGCCCAAGGCTTGGTGTCCGCGCTCATGGCCGGAACTTCCCGCAGCAGCGGCCGGACAGGAAGGAAAAATGCGGAAAACATTTGATTCCGCGGAGAGTGGACGGATCGTAAAAAACCGGAATTTTTTTACCGGTGACCAACCCCGGAACTCTGATGAAGCGAGAAGAACCCAAGATTCTCACCGAAGCGGAGGAGAGCCGGTATCCGGCGCTCCGCTCGTATGCATCGGCCCTCGACCACCTGGCTCCTGGGTGTATCCGGCTCCACCGCGACGGCGGACCGCCTTCCGCGCCGGACCGCGACGCATGGAGCGCCATCTTCCAGATGGACGGCGGAACGTGGCACATCCGCGTCACGCCGCCGGAGCGCAAGTCGGACGCGCCGCTCTTTTGGCGCGAGCCCGTGATCCTGCGGATGCTCGCCGCGATGGAGAGGAATCTTTCGGGCAAGCGGCCGCTCACGGAGTGGCCGCAGGGCGTGCGCGCCTCGTGGTCGCTCATCACGCGCCATCCGTCGCGCGCCATGAGCCTCGGCGAAGTGGCTTCCTGCCTGAAGCTGTCCGCCGGCTACCTCGGCGCGCGCATCGAGCAAGTCCTCGGCAGCACCTTCCGCTGCCTGCTGCGCGACGAACGCGTCGCCCTCGCCTGCCGGTTGCTGCTCGGTACGGATCTCCAGATTTCCGAGATCGCCGGGCGTCTTGGCGGCCAGTCGCTCTCGCAGTTCAACCGGAACTTCGCGGCCGCTACCGGCGAAAGTCCGCGCGCCTATCGCGCCCGCTACGGCGGCGGCCAGCCCAACGGCCGGATCGAGACGCTCGCGGACGTTCCCCGGCTGAGCTATTGCTGATCCGGGCCGACTCTTCCCACGAGCGCGGCGGCTTCCCCGGCCAGCCGCTCCGCCACTTCGTCCGCACTTTCCCCGGACGGGATCACGCGGGCGAAAGGCTCGTCCGCCAAAGAAAGAAAAATCGCCCGGCAGCGCTCGAGGTTGTCGCGTTTTTCGAAATCGTTCGCCGTATCGCCCCGGGCACCGATCCGGGCGAGCGCGGTGTCCACGTCGAGGTCGAGGATCAGCAGCAGGTCGGGTACCGGCGCGAAGGCTTCGTTCCGGCGGCGGATTTCCGCGGGGTCGAAGCCACGCGCGCCTTGGTAGGCCATGGTCGAAAAATAGTAGCGGTCGAGGATGACAACCTTCCCTTCGCGCAGGGCCGGCTCGATCAACTCGCGGACGTGCTGGCGGCGGTCCTCGAGAAAACACTCGAGTTCCTCGTCCGGCGACAACCGCCCGGTGGCGGCGGATTCCCGGAGCTTCCGGCCCCACGGACCATCGGTCGGCTCGCGGCTGAGGAGGACTTCGTGGCCGGCGCGGGAAAACCATTCGCCGAGCCGGACGGCCTGCGTCGACTTGCCGGTGCCGTCGATGCCTTCGAGGACGATGAACAGGCCGCGCGGCATCATTTCGCGAGGTAGCGGTTCGACAAATGCGCGAGGTAGTCGCGCGTGGACGCCGGCTCGCCGGTCGCCCGCTGCATGAGCTCCGCGGGATCCAGCGTCGCGCCATGCGCGTGGACGTTTTTCCGCATCCAGCCGAGCAGCGGGCCGTAATCGCCGCGGTCCGACGCCGCGGCGATCTCGGGATTCTTCCGCGCGGCGGCATGCAGGCGGGCGGCGTTGATGTTTCCGAGCGAATAGGTCGCGAAATATCCCAAGCCGCCCATCGACCAGTGGATGTCCTGGAGGCAGCCGCGACGGTCGTCTTCCGGCGTGCAGCCGAAAAGCTCGCGGAAGCCTTCGTTCCATGCCGCCGGCACGTCCGCCACCTTCAGCTCGCCGTCGAGCATCCGGCGCTCGAGCCCGAAGCGCAGGAGAATGTGCAGGTCGTACGTCGCCTCGTCCGCATCCACCCGGATCGGCGAAAATGCGGCGCGGCGCACGTGGCGGAGAAAATCTTCCAAGGGAAAATCCGCGAGCTGCGGGAATGTCCGTCGCGCCTCCGGCCACCATTTTTCCCAAAACGCGCGCGACCGGCCGACGTGGTTTTCCCACAGCCGTGACTGCGATTCGTGGATACCGAGCGAAACCGAATCGCCGGACGGCAGTCCGAAATCCTCCGCCGGCACTCCCTGCTCGTACAACCCGTGGCCGGCCTCGTGGAGCACGCCGAACAGCGAGGAGGTGAAGTCCGCCTCGTCGTACCGCGTCGTCAGCCGCACGTCCCGCGGGCCGAGCGTGGTGCAGAATGGATGCGTCGTGGTGTCGATCCGCCCGGCCTCGAAGTCGAAGCCGACGTCTTCCGCGATGCGGCGATTGAAGCGCTCCTGCGCCTCGACCGGATACGGCCCGTCGGGCAGCCGCACCGCGCGGGTGGCGGAAATTTCCACCGCCTCGGCGGCGATCCGGCGGAGCTCCGGCCGGAGTTCGTCGAACAACCGGGCGACCTCGCGGGTGCTGGTGCCGCGCTCGTAGTTCTCGAGCAGCGCGTCGTAAGGTTCGTCCGGGTAGCCCCAGCGCTCCGCCTTTTCGCGGGCGATGGCGAGGAGCTTTTCCAGATGCGGCGCGAAACCCGCGAAGTCCGACTTCTTCCGCGCGTCTGCCCAGGCGTGCTTCGCGAGCGATGACGTTTCCGAAGCGCGGGCGACCAATTCGACAGGCAACTTCGTCTCGCGGTCGAACTGCCGGCGCAGCTCGCGCAGATTCGCGGTGCGCCTGAAATCGCTGCCATCATCCGCGGACTCCGCGGCGTCGAGGGCGCGCCGCCATTCGTCCGAGGTCGCCATCTCGTGGGCCTTCGCCGACAGCCACGAGAGCTGGGCGGCGCGGTGTTTCGCCGCGGCGGGAGGGAGCCACGTTTCCTGGTCCCAGCCGAGGACGGACGCGGACGTGCGCACCAGCGCGTGTTCCCGCGTCATTTCGAAAATCGACATGGCGCTTTGTCGCCGGGGCCGGCGGATCGCGGAAGCCGAAAAAACCGGCCGCTCAGCGCAGGAAGCGCTCGCGGATGTCTTCGGGCACGTTGTTGCTGGCCACCCAGTTCTGCATCGCCTCGCGGTCGCGGCGCGCCCAGCTCTGCAGCATCCGGTGGTAAAGCCGGCGCTGCTGGCCGGGATCGGAAACGCCTTGGATCCACGTGGCGGATTGCTCCGGCGCGCGCTGGTCGCAGCTCCAGACGAATGCCTCGACGACGCGGTCGTAATTCGGCGTTCCCGCGAGCGTGCTGACCCAGCGCGCCGTGCCGGCGATGTCCTCGCTGGACATCCGCGGGATGACGCCGCGCGCCGCCTCGGCCTGCGCTTCCGGGGAAAGCTGCTTCACCCACTGCGCCGCCTGCTGGACGTCCTGTCGTGCGAGCACGCCAGCGACGTTGCGCGCGGCGCGGTTCTGGACCTCACCCTCGGGGAACGAGGCCACCCACTCGGCCGCCTTTTCCGGATCCCGCCGGGAAACCCGGTCCGCGATCTGCGAAACGAAGCTGCCGCGCAGGTGCTCGTCCGAGATCAATGCCGGGAAGGCCAATGCCGCGTCCACGCCTTGGGCCAGCAGGGCGCGGGTCATCGCCTCGATGGCTTGGCCGCGCTCGCGGCTGCCGGGCATCGTCTGGACGAGGCGCGACGCGTGCTCGACATCGTGGGGAGCAATGCCGGCGATCACGGCGGCGAGGTGCGGGTTCGGGCCATCGCCGTCGTGGTTTGCGAGCGCCCAGTTTTCCGCGGCCGCCGCATCCAGGCCGGCCCAGGTTTCCAAAATCGGCCCGCGGACGCGGCCGGCGCCGGGATGTTCGTCGACGTAAGCGAGCGCGCCGAGCGGATCGACCTTCGCCCAGCCGCGGAGCAGCAGCTCGTATTCGTCGCGGGCATTGCCGAGATGGTCCATCTCGCGAAAACCGTCGGCCACCGCGGCGAATTCGTCCGGGCCGAGGGAATCGATGAGTTCCATCAACGCGCGCTGGCGCTCGAAGGCGTCGGTCATGCGGACGATGTCCCCGAGGCGTTCCACGGCGGCCCCTCCGCTCGGGCCGGCGCCATCGCGGGCTCCGCGGCCGCCGCGCGCCGCGTCAGCCGGCCCGCCGGCCATCCCGGCGGTGGAAGCGCCGGCGCGGGTGCGGGATTCCTCCGCGGCACGGGCCGCGTTTTCGGACTCGTCGCCCCGATGGGCGATCATGGCCGCGGCGATGCCCACGGCGAACACGGCGCCGTGGGAAAGAAGCAGGGTCGTGCGATTCATGGCAGGAAGGTCGGCGTTCTTTTGGAAACAGCGCGATATAAACGCACCGGCCGCCGGAACGTCTCGCGCCCGGCCGGTTTTTCACGCGGCGCGCCGGTTTCCCCGCGCCAAGCACGAAGAAAACCACACCGCGCCAAAAGCGATCGCCGCGGAAACGCCGGCCAAGGCCAGCGCGCGCGAGTCGTCGCCGAGCTGGACGCTGCGGTAAATCGCCAGCGGCAGCGTCTCGGTGAGGCCGGGAATATAGCCGGCGACCATCACGGTGGCACCGAATTCGCCGAGTGCACGGGCGAAGGCGAGCAGCAGCCCGGCGGCGAGCCCCCGGCGCGCGAGCGGCAGGGTGATCGAGAAAAACACCTTCCACGGCGGCTTTCCGAGGTTCGCCCCGGCCTCCTCGAGGTGCCGCGGGACTTCCTCGAAAGCGGTGCGGATCGACCGCAGCAACAGCGGAAACGCCATCACCGCGAGCGCGATCACCACCGCGCGCCAGGTGAAGACCAGCTCGATGCCGAAACGCTCCGCCAGCCATCCACCGATCGGCCCGCGACGGCCGAGGAGCTTGAGCAGGATCAGGCCGGTGGCGACCGGTGGCATGACGAGCGGCAGCGTGGCGATCGTCTCGACGAGGGTTTTGCCGGGCCAATCGCGGCGCGCGAGCAGCCAGGCGAGCGCCATGGCGACGGGTGTGGCGGCCGCAACCGCCAGCACCGAAACGCCCGCGGTGAACGCGACGAGCTGCCAATCCGCCGCGGTCATTTCGCGGTTTCCGGGAGGGTGAAGCCGTGCTTCTCGAAAATCGCCGCCGCCTCGGGTCCGGCGAGGAATTCCACGAATTCCGCCGCCCGCTCCGGCTCGGAGGCTTCCGCGCACACGGCCGCCGGATAAACAACCGGCGGCGCTTCCGCGGCCGGCACGGTGAACGCCACCTTCACCTTTTTGGAAATCGCGGCGTCCGTCGCGTAGACCACACCCGCGTCCGCATCGGCCCCCTCCACCGCAGCGAGGGCGGCGCGGACGTTTTCCGTGCCAACCACCTTCGGCCGCACCGCCTGCCAGTAGCCGGTGCTTTCCAGCCATCTCCGCGCATAAACGCCGGCCGGCACCGCCGCGGGATCACCGAGCGCCAAACGCCGGACCTTCCCCGACGCCAGATCCGCGGCGGAAGTCAGGCTCGACCCGCCATCCGCCGGCACGATCACCACCAGCGAATTCCCCGCCACCCCCCGGATCGTCGCCGCGTCCACGAGCTTCTTCCGGCGCAGCGCGTCCATGGTCGCCTCGTCCGCGGAAATGAACACGTCCACCGGCGCGCCCGCCTCGATCTGGCGGGCCAGGACATTCGAACCGCCGAGATTGACGCGGACGCCCGTGCCGGTCGCATCTTCGAATTTGGCCGCGATCGTCCGGATCGCCTCCGCCAAGCTCGCCGCAGCGGAAACGCGCAGTTCCGCACCCGACGCGAAACCGCCCACGGCGAAAAGCATCAGCAGCATCCGGATCACGCGCCGAGCGTGACAGCAGCGCACGGGTCGTTCCATCGCGAATGCACAGGAACCTTGGCTTTGACCGCCAGCGGGTTTCGGGCTATCCCGCCGCCCTTTCCCCATGAAGGAGCAGATCGAAGCCATCCAATCCGAGGCGCTGGACCGCATCGCCGCCGCCGACGACGCGCGCACGCTCGACGAGGCCCGCGTTTCCGTCCTCGGGAAAAAGGGCACGCTCACCTTGGCCGCCGCAGGCATCAAGGACGTGCCGAAGGAGGAAAAGGCCGCCGTCGGCCAGCTTCTCAACGCCGCCCGCTCGGCCATCACCGCCGCGCTCGAGGAAAAGCAGGCCGCCCTCCAGGAAGCCGCGGACCGCGCCGCACTCGCGGGGATCGACCCGACGCTGCCGGCCCGCGCGCTGCCGGTCGGCGCGCTGCATCCGCTGACGCAGATCCGCGACGAGGCGATCCGCATTCTCCGCCGCATGGGCTTCGCGCTCGCGGACGGGCCCGAGATTGAGGACGAGTTTCACTGCTTCGACGCCCTCAACACGCCGGCCGACCACCCGGCCCGCAACGAGAAGGATACGTTCTATTTCGACAGCGGCAAACTCCTCCGCACCCACACCTCGAGCGTCCAGATCCGGACGATGGAAGCGCAGCCGCCGCCGATCCGCATCATCGCGCCCGGCTCGGCCTACCGCCGCGACGAGATCGACGCGACCCACCTTTCCGCCTTCAACCAGCTCGAAGGACTCTACGTCGCCGAAGACGTCTCGCTGCCGGACCTCAAAGGGACGCTCGAGTATTTTCTCCGCGAGCTGTTCGGCGCTGCGACCGAAGTCCGCTTCCGCCCGCATTTCTTCCCGTTCACCGAACCGAGCTTCGAGATCGACGTGAAGCTCACGGTAAAAGGCCAGGCCCCGCGATGGATCGAGGTCGCCGGCTGCGGCATGGTCGATCCCGCCGTCTTCGAGGCCGTCTGCGGCTCACGGAAAGACCGCGCCTTCGACCCGGAAAAGGTCACCGGCTTCGCCTTCGGCATGGGCCTCGACCGCCTCGCCATGATCCGCTGGGGCATCAAGGACATCCGCCTGCTCATCGAGAACGACGTGCGGTTCCTTCGGCAGTTTGCGTGAGGATTCTGAACCGCCAAGACGCCAAGTGCGCCAAGTTTTTTGTTATGAATGCTCTGGATGCCATCGCCACTGGGATCGTGGATTCGGCTTTCAAGGTGCACACGTCGCTTGGGCCGGGGCTGCTGGAGAGCGCTTACGAGGCTTGTTTGGAGCATGAGCTGAAGAAGCGCGGCTACGCCGTGGAGCGCCAGAAACCTCAGCCGGTCCAATATGACGGTCTTTTGATCGAGGTCGGATACCGCCTCGACCTGCTGGTGAACGACTCCATCATCATCGAACTCAAGGCCATCGAGCAGCTTGCTCCGATTCATCAAGCCCAGTTGATGACCTACCTGAAGCTCTCGAAGAAATCACTGGGCTTCCTAATTAACTTCAACGTCCCGCTCCTCAAGAACGGCATTCGCCGCATCGCGAACCAATTCAACGAATCCTGATCAACCTTGGCGCACTTGGCGTCTTGGCGGTTCAAAACCCATCTCCTGGCTCATCCGCCGCACCGCGAACCAACTTCAAGAATCCATCCACCTTGGCGGCCTTGGCGTCTTGGCGGTTCAAACTTTCTCCAAATGAACGTTTCACTCAACTGGCTCTCCACTCACCTCGACCTCGCCGGTAAATCAATCAAGGAAATCGACGACCTGCTCACGTTCGCGGGCGTCGAGGTTGAAGGCATCGAGGCGAAGGGCATCTCGTCGCCGAAGATCGTCGTGGCCGAGATCAAGGAGGCGGTGCAGCACCCGAACGCGGACCGGCTCAAGGTGACGAAGGTCGATGCTGGCGAGGGCGAGCTGCGGCAGATCGTCTGCGGCGCGAAGAACTACAAGGTGGGCGACCGCGTCCCGTGCGCGCTCCCCGGAGCGGAGCTGCCCGGCGGATTCACCATCGGCGAGACCAAGATGCGCGGCGTGGAGTCGAAAGGCATGCTTTGCGCGGCCTCGGAAATCGGCCTGCCGGAGGGCGAGGACGGCCTGCTCATCCTTTCGCCCGACGCGCCGATCGGAACACCGGTGAAGGAACTCTACGACTCCGATGTTCTGCTGGAACTCGAGGTCACGCCGAACCGCCCCGACCTCCTCAGCCACCGTGGCATGGCCCGCGAACTCGCCGCGCTGCTCAAGACGCCGCTCAAGCCGCTCGACATCCCCTCAAGGAGCGCGGGCGTCGCGCCCGCCTCGTCGATCCGCATCGACGCTCCCGACGCCTGCCCGCTCTATACCGCTGTTAAAATCTCGGGAGTCGCTGTGAAGGAGAGTCCCGCTTGGTTGAAGCAGCGGCTCGAGTCCATCGGCCTGCGACCGATCAACAACATCGTGGACATCACGAATTTCGTCCTCCACGAGCTGGGCCAGCCGCTTCACGCCTTCGACGCCGCGAAGCTCACCGGCGGCATCGTCGTCCGCCACGCGAATGACGGCGAGAAATTCAGCGCGCTCGACGAATCCGAGCACACGCTGACGCCGGAAGACCTCGTGATTTCCGATGAATCGGGAGCCGCGCTCGCGCTCGCCGGCGTGATGGGCGGTCTCGACAGCGGCGTCACGGAATCGACGACGGGGATTCTACTGGAATCGGCGTACTTCACGCCGCAGGGCATCCGCCGCACCTCGCGCCGGACGGCGCTCTCCTCGGATTCGTCCTATCGCTTCGAACGCGGAGTCGATCCCGAAGGCGTGCTGCCGGCCTCGGCGCTCGCGGTGAAGCTCATCCTCGAGCTCGCCGGCGGAAGCGTGGAAGCGGAAACCCTCGCCGCGGGTGAAGCGCCGCGGCTCACCCAGCCGGTCGCGCTCGATCCGCAGCGCCTCGATCAACTCATGGGCGGCTCGATTTCCTTGGCCGACGCCGAGGAAATCCTCACGCGTCTGGGCTTGGAAAAGCAGGCCGATGGCTTGTGGAGCGTCCCGTCGTTCCGCGCCGATCTGCGACGCCACATCGATCTCGTCGAGGAGGTCGCCCGCGTGCATGGGCTCGACAACGTGCCGTCGCGTTTCCTCGGCCAGTTCGTCCCTGCAAGCCCGGTGGACGCCGCGTACGATGCGGACATGGCCCTCCGCCGTCGGCTCGCAGCGCTCGGGTTCTTCGAGTGCCAGACGATCAAGTTGATCTCCGACGCCCAGCTCGGCGACGCGCTGCCACTCCGCCCGCTGCAGGACGGCGACACAATCCGGGTGAAGCTCCCGCTCAGCGAGGACCACGCGGTGATGCGCCCGAGCATCGTTCCCGGCCTCGTCGCGAGTGCCGCGAGGAACGTCCGCCAGCAGGCGAAATCGCTGCGATTCTTCGAAATGGGCCGCGTGTTCCGCAATGCGGGCGGCGGCAGGGCAAAGGACCAGGAAAGCGAGAACCTCGCGATTCTTCTCGCCGGTCCGAGCACACCCGCGGCTTGGAACCAGAACGAACGCCCAGCGGACCTTTACGATCTGAAGGGACTTCTAACAGCGCTGCTGCCGGGCCATGCCATCCGCTTCCAGCCGCGCGAGCGCGATGGCTTCGTCCTCGGTTGCGACATCAAGGCCGGCGAGCAAAACATCGGCATCTTCGCCCGGCTCTCGCCCGCGCGGGAGCGCGAGCTGGATTTCACCTCCCCGGTCCATGTGGCCGAGCTGGACCTCGCGAAGCTCCGCAAGCTCCTCACCGGCATCGAGCACGTCGAGGACCTGCCGCAGTTTCCCGCATCCACCCGCGACGCCGCGATGGAAGTGCCCGCCACGTTGCCCGCGGGCGACATCGACAACGTCATCGCCAAGCAGAACGAGCCGCTGCTCGTTTCCGCCGAGTGCTTCGACGTCTTCGCCGATCCGAGCGGCCAGAAGCTCGCCGCGGACCGCAAGTCGCTCGCCTACCGCTTCACCTACCGCGCCGCCGACCGGACGCTGAAGGCCGAGGAAGTGGACACCGCCCACCAGCGCCTGCTCGACGCGCTGGCGAAGACGCTGGGCGTGAAGTTCCGGTGAAAGGAGATGGAAAGATGGTTGATGGCAGATGTTAGATGGCAGATATCCACCATCTTCCATCCACTATCTACCATCTCCGAAGACCGAGGCGACTTCATCCTCTGAAAGCGCCCGCCACTCGCCTTCTTCGAGGTCGTCCGGCAGACGGAGGCCGCCGATGGCGATGCGCTTGAGGGCGACGACGTGGTTTCCCGCGGCGGCGAACATGCGGCGGACTTGGTGGTAGCGACCCTCGTGCAGGGTCACGAGCGCTTCTTTTTCGCCGAGCTTCTCGAAGCCCGCGGGCAGCAGCGGCTTGGTCTCGCTGTTGAGCATCAGCGTGCCGGAGGCGAAAAGTTCGGCTTCGTGACCCTCGAGCGGGCGATCGAGAGTGGCATGATAAATCTTCGAACAACCCGACTTGGGGTGGATGATCTTGTGCTGGAGCTTGCCGTCGTCGGTCATCAGCAAGAGGCCGGCGGTGTCCTTGTCGAGCCGACCAACAGGACTGAGCGGCGGATTGCGGTGCAGGAAGCGTTCGGGCAGCAGATCGTAGACGATCGCGCCGGGGTCGTCGGTGCTGCACGTGTAGCCGTCCGGCTTGTTGAGCAGGATCGTCAGCGGAAACGGTGGATCGAGCGGCTCGCCGCGGAAGCGGATGCGGTCATGCGGTGGGAGTTCGCTTTCGGAAAGCGCGCGGCCGGCATCGTCGGTGACGGCTCCGGAGCGGATGAACCGCTGGACTTCACGGCGCGAGCCGTAGCCGAGGTTGGCGAGGAGTTTGACGAGTTTCATGGCTCAGCGGGTGCCGAAGAGGAGTTTGAACGTGGGATTCTCGGCCACCTTCCGCCAGCGCAGGCCGGCGGCATCGAGTTCGGCTTCGTAGGGAAGCTGGCGGTTGGCGACGAGGTGGAGCTGGCCGCCGCGCTTGAGGGCGGCAGCCGCGACGCGGATGAAGGCGCGGCCGAGATCGACGTCGGTCGCTTGGCCGGTGTGGAACGGCGGGTTGGTCACGATAGCGTCGTAGATGTCCGGCAAGCCGGCGGTGACGTCGTGCCAGTGGAAGTGAAGATCGGGCCCGTCTGTCATCGCGCACGGCGGCGAGGCGAGAGCCGGCGGAGCGCCCGCCGTCAGGTTCCGCCGGGCGCAGGCCAGGGCACGTGCGTCCGCTTC
>CBFGTW010000092.1:0-18094 GCA_965651855.1 uncultured Verrucomicrobiales bacterium | reverse complement strand
CCACGACCGTTATCGGTGCCCTGCTCGCCGCGCCCGCCATGGCCGGCACGGAGATCGCACCGCCCCCCGCGCCCGCCGCCAGCAACTCGGGCGACTGGTGCTCCTGGCTCCAGAGCAAACCCGGCACCCTCTACAAGAACGCCGACAATCCGATCCTGCAGGGCTTCCACATCGGCGGCCGCTTCCAGTGGCAGGCCGCCTACGTGGACGGCCGCGACGCGAACGGCGACGACTTCCACGACGGCGACGGCGACTTCCGCCGCTTCCGCCTGGAGTCCAAGACCGACTTCCTGCGCTTCTTCACCGCCAAGGTGAACGTCAACCTCGTCAACGACCAGAGCTTCGCCGGGGGCGACACCGACTGGGGCTACGACACCTTCGACGAGGCGCTCCTGAGCTTCGACATCGGGAAGGCGTTCGGCAGCGGCCCGCTCGATTCGCTGAAGCTCAACTACGGCCGCCACAAATTCGTCATCAGCGAGGAGGCGCGCATGTCCTCGAAGGAAATCATCACCATCGAACGGTCCGCGATTTCCAACAAGGTGTACGGCAGCGCCCGCCCGACCGGCGTGACGATCGATGCCGCCAAAGGCCCGTGGACCGCCACCTTCGGCGTCTTCAGCGGCGAGGACGACTCCGAGTTCATCGGCGGCTGGAACGACGGCGAGGCCTACTATTTCGCCCTCGGCTGGAAGTATTCCGACACGCTGCGGTTCACGGCCGACTATGTGGAAAACAATCCCTCGGGCGCGGACGACTTCCTCGGCTACGAGCGCTCCGGCTCGTTGAACGCGGTCTATGAAAGCGGCCGCGTCGGCTTCCTCGGCAGCTTGATCGCCGGCGACAACGGCGACCGCGTGGCCGCCGCGCGCCAGGGCGACTTCTTCGGCGTGGTCGCCATGCCGTGGTATTGGCTGGTGGACGAGAAACTCCAGGCCGTCTTCCAATACCAGCTCGCCGTCTCCGACGAGCCGCAGGGCCTGCGCCTCAACAGCCGCTACCTGCGCGACGAGCTGGCCGGCGGTGGCCGCGGCGACGAACACCACTCGGCCTATCTCGGCGTGAACTACTACCTCTGCGGCCACAACGCCAAGGTCATGGCCGGCGTTCAATACGACCACCTCGACACCCCCGCCGGCAGCCTCGACGGGCTGAGCTGGCTGGTCGCCTTCCGCACCGCTTTCTGAGCCGCGCATCCTCGGAACCGCGGGCCGTCACCAGCCGGCGGCGGCTCGCAGCTCCATCAGCGGAATGTCGTGGACGTTGAACTCGATGCGGTTGAACGCGGAAGCCTTGAACTCCGCCGTGCCAAACGTCTGGCTGTAGCCGGTGATGGTGTCCGGCGTGAGTTTCTCCAGCCGGAAAACGAGCGACGAGCCGTCCGGAAACCACGCCCGCACATCGCCGCGGTTGCGCTTCGGTTCCTCGAGATAGACCGGCTCGAGGGAGATCGTGCGCAGCCGCGCCACGGGCAGGCGGACCTTTCCCGTCGAAGTGTCGATCTCGATCGTGCCGTCCGCGATGGAGACCACCTCTCCCTGGATCGAATCGCCGTTCCGCAGGAGCATCCGGCCGGATTCCTCCGGCGCCGCATCGGATTCCGTCGAGCCGAAGCGGCCCCGGCCGACGCCGCGGAGATTGCCTTGGAAGGCGCCGATCTCGAGCTCCGGCATCTGTTCGAGATGACCGTCCCAGGAGGAGACTTCGATATCCGAAAGGTGCACGGGCGAGCCGTCCGAGGCCACGAACTGGAGCCCGGTGCCGAATTCGCCGGCCTGCGGTGCCGGGTCGTTGGCCAGATGGACGAGACGGTCGTCCACCAGGAGCGCGATCACGCCGCTCTCACGGCTGACGCGCACCTCGATGCGCGCCCTTTCGTTCTCGTTCAGCTCGCTGGCCGCCATCGTCCGCCCGAGTGGCTGGCGGTCCGCGCTTTTCTGGATGTTCACCTGGCGGCCGCTGAACTCGAAGCGATAGCCGCTCTGCGGTGCGGATCGTGAAAGATCGTCGGTCATCAGGTTGAGCCCGAGGCTCAGACTGCCCCGCCACTGTGCCGTGAACGCGAACCGGCAAACCTCGGGCGCATCCACATCGCGGCCGATGCCTCCGGCGCCGGAGGAACGGAAGGCGTTGGCTTGGTAGCTCCACGATCCCGCGGCGCCCGCGGTGGTCCAACCGTCGAGGCCGGTCGGCCCGCGGTACAACAGGTTCGGCCGGTCCTCAATGGAGAGGGTTTTCACCATCACGCGCCGGATCGGGAGTCGCCCGGCATACCAAGTCTCCAGCTCCACGGTCTCGTCCGTCACCGAGGCGAGCTGGCCGCGGACGACGTCGCCGTTGGTCAGCTCGAGGGTCGCCTCGTGGTCCGCCTCGAAGTCCGGGATCTCCGCCGGGAAGGTCACGTCCAGCACTTTCTCCAGCCAGAAGGCCGCGGGCTCGTCGAGAACCGGCGATTCCCAGACGAGCCGGTCGTCGCCGAGCGAAACGAGCCGGCCGCCAAGCTGGCTGTCCTCGATCAAGCGGAGCCGCGACGGCTCGTTCTGGCCCGGCGCGGAAAGCGGGGCCAGGACCAGCAGGAAAGCGGCGGACAGTCGGACACTCATGATTTCGGGGCGGCAGGGGGCTCGGTCCGTTCGAAGGCGGTCACCCCGCCGCGAAGAAGCGAGACAGGCCCGAGCAGAGGGTGGTTCGCCTCCACTCTGTCGGCTGAAAACGTGCAGGAGGCAACTCTCAGGACGCCGCCTCCGTGAAGCCGGAGCGCGAACGGATGATCGGCCGTCGCTGAACCGCCGCTGCCCCCTTCCCCGCGCGCGAGGAAGACGGTGGAAATATCCTCCTCCACGATCTCGGCGGGAGCTTCCAGGAAATCGCTCTTGAAGACGAACAGCGGCGATTCCCCCTCGGCGCGGATCTCGAGCAACTCGCCTTCCATGCGGTCGCCGTGCGTGCTGATCAGCGTGTCGTGTTCCGGATTTCCCCGCTCTTCGGTGCGATGGCGGTCGCCGTCCGCATCCCAGTGCAGCACCTCGAGGCGCGTCACGCTCTGCGTCGTGTTGTTGTTGGCGTTGCTGACGAGCGCGATGCCACCGGCCAGGGGAACCGAGCCGAGCGGATCGAACATCCGCCCCTCCGGCTCGCCGTTGACGAACAGCTCGAGCAACTGCTGCCGGCGGTCCACGCGAATCTCGACATCGATTCGTTCGGCGGCGAAATGAGCCGGCTGGCGTGCCCAGGCACCGAGGCTGGCGTAGCGTTTCCGACCGGTGGACTCGCGCTTGATCTCGAGACCCGAGTGATTGAACTGCAGGTAGTAGCGGTCCACCGGCGCGCCCGAATCGTCCAAGGGATCGGCGAAAAACAACTGGAAGCTCGGGTTGTTCCGCCACTCGAGCGTGAAGCGGATCAGGAATGGGTCCGCCGGCGGCAGCGGGTGCGAAATCCGGCCTTGGCCCTCCACCACGAAGCGGCCGTCCTCGAACGTCCAGTCGCCGGCGTGGCGCGTCCATCCGGACAAGCCGCCACTCCCCCGGTAAATGAACCTTTCGGGGTAGATCCCGAGGTGCAGCGACTTCACCACCTCGCGGGCAATTTCGAGCCGACCGGCGATCGGGGAAATGGCGACGAGGGTCGGCCCGTCGAGCGATTCGATGGCCGCCGGCAGCAGGTCACCGTTGGCCAGCTCGATGCGCGTCGTCGGCAACTCCGGCGGTGCTTCGGGCGCGCTGAACTCGACGCGTCGCACGGCGTTGGCGCTGAGCCGCAGCGGCTCGGGCGCGAGCGGCGTGGCGAGTTCCACGCTTCCGTTTTCGTGGAGCGCGCGCACGTCGCCGCTGAGCCGCGCCTCGCCGACGAGATGCAGGTTGTCGGCACGCGCTTGGCCGGCGAGGCAGCAGGCGGCTCCGGCCGCGACCCACAAGCGTCTAGAATTTCGGATCCCAGTCATCGAGAAAGCTGTCCATGGATTGGAACTCGAGCAGAACGGCGGGCCGGAGGTCCACCGTGATTTCACCGAGCGCCGGCGAGAGCATTTTGATCGCGGAGGCATCGCCCTCAAGCGGCTTGCCCGCGATCCGGCCGAGCGGGTGGAGGCGGATGCCGAGCCGCCCGTCGTGCGAAGCCTCGTCGACGGGGGCGAGCGCGTTTTTCGCGAAACGGATCTCCGCCACATCCGCCAGCGGAAACCGGAAGTCGCCGTAGCGGCCGGAAAGGCTGACCACGCCGTCGGCGATGCCAGTGACGCTGCCTGAAAAACGGTCCGTCCCGTTGGTGAGCAGCACGATGTCCTGGTCGTCGACCTGCAGGCTGCGGGCCGAATCCGGCATGCCGTTCCATTCGGCGAGCGCGATGTCCGAGAGCCGCACCGGGGATTTCTCGGCGGCGACGACGAACCCGAACCCCTCGCCGCGGCCGGCATAGTCTTCCCCGGCGCTCTCGGACCACTGGGCGACGAATTCGTCATTCACCAGCAGCGAGATGTTGCCGGTCTGGCGATTGCAGCGCAGCTCCACGTTCGCCTCGCCGGCGTCGCCGAGAATGACGTTGGCGGGCGCGGTCTGGAGGCGGTCGAGCGTCGGCTGGCCGTCGGCGTCGAACCCCGTGCGGAACAGGATCAAGTGGTGCAGGTGGAGGTGCAGCACGTAGGCATTTCCGAACAGCTCCGGAAACGACCCCACATCACCCGGCGCGAAGATCCGGCGGCGAGGCTCGCCTTCCTCCTCCGGCTCCTCGTCCGGGCGCGCGAAGTCGGCGTGGAAGGCGATGGCCAGGGAAATGCGGTTCCGCCACGCCAGGTTGAAGCGCAGGATCGAGCGGTCGGCCATCCCGTCGCGGCGGACCAGCGCCGTGCCGCCCGGATCTTCGTGCCAATACCAAGCGGCACCGGAGAGCGCCCAGCGCGGCGACGCGTCGTCGGCGGGTTCTCCCTCCGGTTCCGGCGGCAGGCCTTCCGGGTGGTCGCGCGTCACCATCGACCATTCGTCCGCCTCGAACGGGCCGTGGTACAGGATCCTGCCGCCCAGCGGATTTGGCGCGGCCATGGCGATCTGCTCGCGCGGGATGCGCAGCGTCCCGGCATACGAGGTGTCCAAGGTCAGCTCCGCGTCGTCGAGCGCCACGATGTGTCCGGGGAGCCGGTCGCCATCGCCCAGCGCGACGTGCGAGAGCGAGTCCTGGGAGCGCAAGGGCCTGCCGGCGCGCAGCACGACTTGACGAATCTGCGATGCATTGAAATCCACCGGCGCGGCCGCCCCTTCGTGCCGCCAAGCCAGCGTGGCGCCGTCCAGCCCCACGAATTCGCCATGCAACCGGTCGCCGTTGGCGAAGCGGAGCAAATCCGGACGCGGTTCTTCCCGGCCACCGGCGAAGGCGGTGGCCGCGGCGAAAACCAGCGCGCTGAGCGGGCGGACATTCATTTCTCGTAGATCGGAAGATAGCGGTAATTCAGCGCCAGCGAGAGCAAGGCGGCGGCGGTGTTGAACGACGCGCCCTGGTTCCCGAGGAACGACCCGTCGCGCTGCTGGAGCGTCGCCATGTAACGGATGTTCCGGGCGTTCCAATCGCGCCACGTTTCCTCGTCCGCGTGGAACAAGGCCTGGGACATGTAGTACTCGTAGTAGTAGGGATAATAGCGGTCCCGGTAATCGAGGTTCTTCCGCAGATATCCGAGACTGGCTTCCCAGGCCTTCGAATCCTTCTCCTTCGCCAGGGAAAAGCACAGCGAGCCGATGGCGGTGAGCGTGGGCTTGCCGCTGACGGCCGAGGTGTAACCGTAGGCGCCGTCGGACCCGCGGCAGCGCGCCAGGAAGCCGAGCCCCTTGCGGATCGCCTCGTCCGGCACCTCGAGGCCGGCGTTCCGCGCGGCGAAAAGCGCCACCATCTGGCAACCGGTCACGCTGGTGTCGGCATCGCGGCTCTCGGGCGTGTAGCGCCACGCGCCGTAGCGGGAATTGCGCTTCTGCGCGTTGAGGATCAGGTCCACCGCTTTTTCCAGCGCGGGAGCCACTTCCGGGTGATCGATCATGCCGTAGGCCTCGGCCAGCGCCTTGGTGGCGAACCCGTGGTTGTACATGCTCGAGCCGATGTAGCCGTTGTCCGCATTCTGCTGGGAAAGGATGTAATCGATCCCCTTGCGGATCGCGCCGGCGTACGGGCCGTGGTTCGGATCTTCGCCATGGGCGAGAAACGCGGCGACGCAGAGCCCGACGACGCCGGGTTCGGAACCGACGTTGTCGTTCCACGAGCCGTTCGCGTTTTGCGATTCCGCGAGGTATTTCAAGCCGCGCTCGTAGAGGGACTCCACCTGTGCCGGCACGGTGTCCTCGGCGCGCCGCGGGAAATCCTGGGCCGCGGCGGGCAGCGCCGCCGCGAGCGCGGATCCCGCGAGGATCGCGGCCAGGACGCGCGGGGAAATGGGTCCGGGACGGCTCATTTCGCGAACTTTTCGGCCCCCCGGTTGTAGGCTTCCAGCGCTCTGCGGAACTCGTCCGGCAAGGCTCGCCCGGCGGTGCCCGCGGCCTTTTCCACGCGCCGTGTTTCCCTGGCTCCACCGGCCTCGCCGCCGACGCCCTCGTTGGCGGCATCCGAGTCGCCGGTCTGGCCTTGGCCGCCCTGCTCCCCTTCTCCTTCGCCTTCGCCGTTCTGGCCCTGCGGCTGGCCTTCGCCGGCCTTCTTGCCCATCATCCGCTCGAGCATGTCCATCATCGCGCCACCGGATTGGCCGGATCCCTGCTGTTGTTGGCGCGCCTTCGAAGCCTCGTAGATTTTTTCGATCACCTCGGTCTGCGCCGCGATCGTCTGGCCGCCGGTTTCGTATTCCGCCAGCCAGTCGGTCGCCTCGTCCATGATCGATTCCGCTTCCTCGAGCAACTCGATCACCTGTGGCACGGTCTGCTCGATCGCAAGCTGCTGGACGTCCGCGGACAGCTCGTCCTGCTCGTCCGCAAGCTTCACCGAGCCCTCCTCGTGGCGGACCTTCGGATCCTCCGCCTCGTCCTGCGCCAGCGCCAGCGGCGCGAGGAAGGCGATCATTGCGAGCCCAAGCGTGGTCTTCATCGGGGTGAAATTTCGGGTTCGGGGGAAATGGCGGCGCCGTCGAGCGAGCGCCGCAGTTGCTCCAGGGCGCGGGTCCGGGCGCGCACGTCCTGCTGCGCCTGCACCATCTTCATCACGCGCAGCATGAATTCGAAATCCTCGTCCTCGGGGTTCGAGCCGCCGCCACCACCTCCGCCGCCGCCCGCGGCGTCCATCTTTTCCTCGAGCATGGCGGCCCAGGCGGCGAGCTGGTCGGCCCACTTCACGGCGGCATCGGTGGCTTGGAACACGTGGTTCTCCGCCAGCCGGGCGCGGATATCCTCGAGTTCGAGGTCGATGTTCGAGTCGCGCATCGCGTCGAGAATCTCGCGGAAAATCTCCTCGTTGGTCCGGGCGAAATAGTGGCCGAGATCCTCCTGGATCCAGCGGATGTCCGAGGCAGTGTCCCCTTGCTGGCGCGTGGTCTCGGTGAGCCGCCGCATGTCGCTCGGGTCGAGTTCCTTCGTGCGCAGGCCGCCGATGCGGGAGTGGCTGGAACTCAGCGAGGTGGCGATGCCTTTTTCCTCCGCGGCGGCTTTCTTCAAGCGATTGACGAACGTGCCCGCCTCGAACCGGCGGTTGGCGTCGTTCGCCCGCTCGATGGCCTCCTGCATTTTCTCGACCACGCCACGCTGGCGTTCCACGGCGTCCGCGAGATCTTCTTCCGCCTTTTCCGGCGCGCTCGAAGGCTCCTGCGCCTCGCCGAGCTTGTCCCGCACGCCCGGCATGTCTTCGCCGGACAGCTCCTGCATCGAGCGCAGGGACTCGGCCATCTTCTTCATCGTCTCCTTGTCGATCTCGCCGTTGCGGGTGGCGTCGCCGAGCAATTGCTCCATTTGCTCGGTGAGTTCCTGCATCCGGTTGGTGTTCTCCGCCTCGGCCTGCTCCTGCGCCTCGAGCCGCAGCCGGTTCTCGTCGTTCTGGAGTTGCTCGCCGTCGAGCCGCTCGAGCCGCTGGTTTTCATCGAATTCGTTCAGCTCCCGCCGCAGCAGGTCCTCGAGCCCGGCAATCGTCCGGTCAAAGCGCGTCTTGAGAAGCTGCGCGTGCTCGTCGCGGGTGAGGACATAAATGACGACCGGCTCGGAGTACGACCGGCCTCGTTCCGGAAAATAATCCTCCGCCCACGCACGCAGCAGGATCTTCTGCGGCTGGATGCCGAAGGCCGCGGGGGAAAACGCCGCCGGCCCGGCGACCCGCCGCATTTCGGGACCACCGTCCGCCACCCGCAGCTCGCCGGCCGCGGGCGCCTCGTCCGTCGGCCGCGTGAACTCGCCGGACCACTCGATGCCGGACGCCCGCACGCCGAAGTCGTCCTCGCTGAAAACCTCGAACTCCACCGTCTCCTCCGGCAGCATCACGCGCTGGCGGTCGATGCCCTGGAGGTAGGTCGCCGGCGGCGAATCCCGCAGCGCGTCGACCCGCAGGCGGAAACCGGAATTCCCTTCGAGGCCGAGCTCGTCGGTCCACTCGAACGGCAGCTCGAAGGAAGCGCGCCCGATCGGAAAATCCGGCGTCTTGGCAGTGCGGCCGTCGCGCTGCAACTCGCCGCCGAGCGGTTCGTGCGGCGGGATTTCTACACCGGGCACCGGCGGTTCCACCGGCTGAAGCCCTCGCGAAGGGCCGAAGCTGGCGCGCGCCAGCGGGCGGTTCGTCCGCAGCGTGATGCTCACCCGGCTGCCTTCCACCACAGTGAGAACGCCGGTGTTCAAATCCACCGTCCGCTCCGGGATCTGCAGGTAATCCGGCGGGATCACGCGCGCGGTGACGGTCTCCGCGACCGGCCGCTGCACCGGCTCGACGCGCATCACGTGCCGGGCGTCGCCCACATGGAAAACCACCAGGCCGGGGTCCTGCTGGCCGGGGAACTGGAAAACGTAGCGCGCGCCGTCCCGCTTCGCCGTGACCTCCGGCTGCAGGCCATATCGCGCCCGGCCGGCCTCGGGGCGTTGCTCGGAATCCTTCGCCAGGCGCAGGGTGACGTCGAAGGCTTCGCCGAACGGCACCGGCAGGTACGGCGGCGGGTTCTCCAAGCGCGTGAACGTGTAGCGCTCGGTGTCGGAAAGCGGCATCAGCCAGCGTTGGAGGGCGTTCACTCCGGCCCGCGGCGTGAGAGTGAAGGCGAGCGCCGCAAGCATCGCGAGCGCGAGCACCGCGAGCGACCACTTCCGGTGGCGCGGCGGCGGCAGGGCGTCGTCGAGTTTGCGCCGGGTGGCTTCCACGGCCACCGCCTCCATCGCCGCCGCTCGCAGCCGCGGGGAAAGCGAGCCGGCATCCTCGGTCTGGCCTTGCAGCTCGATCACGCCGAGCAGGCGGTCGCCCAGGCCGGGATAGCGCCGGGCGATCAAGCGCGCGAGCTGCTCCTCACGCCGGTGGCGCCAGACCCAGCGGTGCAGCCAGAACGGCGCGAAAACCGCGAAAAGCGAGGTGCCCGCCAGCAAAATCCCGAGCCGCACCATCCCCGGCGTCTGCCACACCCGGTCCAGCCCGTAGACCAGCAGGAAGGAAACGAGCAGCCCGAGCAAACCCGCCGCCACCGCCTCGAGCACCTTCACCCGCCAGAGGTCGCGGCGGAACGCCTCGAGTTGCCGGCGCAAGCTGTCCGGAATGGCGACCGGGCGATCGGACGGTGGCGGGGCTTCGGGCATGGAACAGGAAAACGGCTGCAACGCGACCGGCTTTCGCTCGATCGACGGAAACTCCCAGATGAACCGCCGGACTTCCAGCGGATTTCTCGCCGATTAGAGCGGTTGTTGATTGCGGTTTTCGGATTGCGGACTGCGGGAAAAAGAAGGTGTCCAAGCGCCCGGCGTGCTAAGTCCAGCCACCCACCATCCACCCTCTTCGGCCCTCGAGCTCTTGTTTCCCATTCCCATCCCGTCCATCCCGCGCCGATTCTTCCCGCGCCACTGGCGACAAGTGGGTCGGCCGGGCGGTGCAGCCCTGCCTCCGCTCCTACAGCCGGATCGCCAGCCGCGTCTCGCGGGTCAGGGGGAACTGCTTGGCTTCCACGGCGCGCGTCCGGCGGTGGATGCCCATCAGCAGGCCGACGGCCGCGAGGCTGAAGACCAGGCTGGTGCCGCCGTAACTGACGAAGGGCAGAGGCAGGCCGTCGTTCGGCAGCACCGCGGTGGTCACGCCGATGTTCACCATCGCCGGCACCACGATGATGCAGGTCAGGCCGAGGGCGAGGCAGCGGCTGAAAACGTTGTTCGCCTGCACCGCGATGCCGATGCCGCCGACGGCGATCAGGACGAAGCACAGCACGACGCCGAGCGTGAACGGCAGGCCGAGTTCCTCGCCGATCACGGGGAAAATGAAGTCGATGTGGGCGAAGGTGAGGGTCCCGAACTTTTCCCAGCCATTGCCGAGGCCGACGCCCCACGGGCCGCCGTTGCCGAGGGCGTAGAGCGCGCGGACCTGCTGCATGTTCGTGCCGAGGGCGAGGTCCGGGTTTTCGATGTCCAGCCAAGCTTGGATGCGGTTCCAGCGGTTCTCGTTGTTGTAGAGAAAGACTCCCGCCGCGGTGATGGCCGCGAGCGCCGTGGGGATCAGGTAGCGCAGCCGGGTGCCGACGCAGAAAAGGATCGCGCCGACCGCCACGGAAAGCGCGAGCGCGCTGCCGGCGTCGGTTTCCGCGGCGATCAACAGCACCGGGATTCCCGCCAGCGCGCCCGGCAGGATGAAGCCGCGCCAGAAGGTCTGCACCTCCGTTTGCCAGCGCGCGAACCATGCGGCCAGCACGATGACCACCACCAGCTTGGCCGGCTCCGATGGCTGGAACTCGGGCAGGAGCGGGAGATTGATCCAGCGCTTCGACCCGAGCTTCTCGGCGCCGATGCCGGGCACGAAGCACAGCGCGAGCAGCACGCAGATGACCAGCAGCGCCCACGGTGCGAGCCGCCGCATCCACTCCGGGGGAACCCGGGCGGCCAGCAGCGCGGCGCCGAAGCCGAGCGTCGCCATCAGCGACTGCTTCGTCAGGAAGTGATAAGGTTCCTCCACGCCGTGCACCCACGCGCTGGTGCTGGCCATCATGACCAAGCCGAGCGCGACGAGCGCCGCGACGGCCAGGCAGAGGACGGTGGAGGAGTGGCGGATCATCGTTTCAGCGCGGGATCACGAGCGTCATTCCGGCGCGGAGTTTCCGCGGATCGCTGATGCCGTTGGCCTTCATCAGCGCGTCCTGGGAGACGCCGTGGTTGTTGGCGATGCGCCAGACGCTGTCGCCCGGCTTCACCTCGTAGCGCACGCCGCCCGCGGTGGCGGTCGCTTGATGCGAAACATTCGGCCGGACCACGATTGCGCGCGGCGCAGGGGAATCGACGGGAATGGCATCGACCAGCCCGTCATCGGAAGCGGGCGCGGCGACCGGCTCGGACAGCGGCTCCGGGCGCAGCGCGGCGATTTCGGGCGGTTCGGCGGCCACGATGCGCTTCGGCGGGATCTTGATAATGGCTCCCGCGCCGATCTCGCGGTTGTCGTTGGCGGCGCGCAGGTCCGCCTCGGCGACGCCGAACTTCGCCGCGATCCGGGCGTAGTTGTCGCCACGGCTCACCGCGTAAGGTTCATCCCCGTTCGAGAGGACCGCGGAGTCCCGGCGCGCCTCGAGGGCCGGGGAAACGGGCAAAGGTTCCACTTCCGGGGCGGCGGCCACCTCCGGCGTGCGGCCTTCGAGATATTTCTCGTGGACGAACCACAGGGTAATGGCCAGCACGTGGAACAGGAAGATGATCGTGAGCGCGCGGGAGATCTTCGAGCTGCCGTCGTCCTCCTCGATGTCGGCGGCGGTGGCGGCGGCGACGCGTTGGCGGCGGCGGTTTCCGGTGACGGCGCTGAGGCGTTTGAGGAGGCCCTTCTGCACGGGCCGGCGTTTCACAGGTAGGGTGCGGAGTTTCATGGGCTGGATCAGCGGAGTTGGTGGACAAGGTCGCGGAAGGCATTTCCGCGTTGCTCGTAGCCGGTGAACTGGTCGAAGGACGAAGTCCCCGGCGAAAGGAGAATGGAGGAACCCCGGGGCGCGAGCGCACGGGCGGCGGTCACGGCGTCGGCGAGCGTCGTCACCGCCTCACAAGGCACCGCCTGCGAGAACAAGGACGCGAGCGGCCGGGCGATCTGCCCGAAAGTCACCGCCCCCAGCGCCTTCTCGCGCAGCAACGGGACGACAGGCGTGTAATCGAGGCCCTTTTCCTTCCCGCCGGCGATGAGCACGACCGGCCGGGTCTGCGATCGCAACGCGCTCTCGAGCGCGTGGAGATTGGTGGCCTTCGAGTCGTTGAGATATTCCACGCCGTCGAGCGTGCGGATCAGCTCGCAGCGGTGCGGCGGCGGCGCGCAGCCGGAGAGCGCCTCGCGCATGGCCGGCAGCGACAACCCGAGCGCCTGACCGGCGGCGAGGGCGGCCATCGCGTTCTCGGCGTTGTGCAAGCCGCGGAGGCCGGTTTCCTCGTCGAGATTCATCACGAACGCGCCACGGCAGTGGATCGCATGGCCGTCGGAAAACCAGTCGGCCTCGGGATCGTTGGTGGAAAACGCCACCCGCCGCGCCGCCAGACCGGGAAGATCCTCCCCGGCGCGCACCACCGCGGTATCGTCCGCAGTTTGGTTCTCGAAGATGCGGAGCTTGGCCTCGAAATAGGCCTTCACGCTCGGATAACGATCCATGTGATCCGGCGCGAAATTGAGCCAAACCGCCACGTCGGGACGCAGCCCGCGAACGGTCTCAAGCTGGAACGAACTCAACTCGAGCGCCACCGCCGCCGGCGGATCGGCTTGCATGACGACCTCGGCGAACGGCGTGCCGTAGTTCCCGCAGGCGATGCCGCCGAGGCCGGCGTGGGAGAGGACGCGGGCGACCAGCTCGGTGGTCGTGGTTTTCCCGTTCGTCCCGGTGATGCCGACGATCCGGCCGCGGTAATGGCGCGCCGCCAGCTCGACCTCGCCGATCACCTCGCCGGCATTGGCGGCAAAGGCGGCGACATACGGCCCGAAGGTGTCGATCCCGGGGCTGACCACCAGCACGTCGCAGGAAACCGAAGCGCCCTCCGCCGCGGTCGCGTTCGGGTGGACTTCCACGGCGGCGGGCATGCCCGCGAGCGCCTCCGGGCCGGCGGCGTCCCAGGCGGAGACGCGGGCGCCTTCGCGCAGTGCGAGCGCGGCGGCCGCCCGGCCGCTGCGGCCAGCGCCCAGGATGGCGACGTGTTTGCCGGAAAGCGTCATGCGATTTTCAGAAGCGCGAGGCCGAACAGGGCGAACATGATCGAAAGGATCCAAAAGCGGATGATCACCTGGCTCTCATGCCAGCCGCGCAGCTCGAAGTGGTGGTGGATCGGCGACATCCGGAAGATCCGCTTTCCGCGCAGCTTGAAGCTGCCGACCTGCAGGATGACCGAGAGCGCCTCCATCACGAACACGCCGCCGATGATGACCAGCAGCAGCTCCTGCTTCACCGCGATCGCGGCGGAGCCGAGGGCACCGCCGATCGCCAGCGAACCGGTGTCGCCCATGAACACGCGCGCCGGGTGACAGTTGAACCAAAGAAACCCAAAGCCCGCGCCCATCAACGCCATGAGGAACACCGCCAGCTCGCCGACGTAGCGGTTGTGCGGAATGACGAGATATTCCGCCGCCATGTAGAAGTGACCGGCAAGATATGCCAAGACGGCATAAGCCAGCGAAACCGTGATCGTGCAGCCGGTGGCCAGACCGTCGAGACCGTCGGTCAAGTTCACGGCATTCGAACAACCGATGATGACGGCCGCGAAGAACGGGATGATCAGCCAACCCAGATCCAGGATCGGGAACTTCAGCAAAGGAAAGGTGATCGCGCCGATGCCGATCGGCTCGTCGCCAAGGCGGAAACCGGCGTAACCGCGCTCGATCTGCTCGGCCGTGGCGCCAAAGCCCGAGATCTCCGTCTTGAAATACATGAAACAGGCCGCCACCACCGCGATGACGAGCTGCCACAAGAGCTTCGTGCGGGCGCTCAGCCCGTCGGATTTCTTCTGCTTCACCTTCCGGTAGTCGTCGCAGAACCCGAGCAGGCCGCAGGCGCCCATGGTGCAGGCGCAGAGGGCCACGAACGGGTTGAGTGGACGAGCGCAGACGAAGGTGGCGACGAGGACCGATCCGAGGATCAAAGCGCCGCCCATGGTCGGCGTTCCGAGTTTTCCGCCGTGCAGCTCGGCGAGCTTGTGCACCTCCTCGGCCGTGCGGATCGGCTGGCCGACCTTCATGGAGATGAGCTTCCGGATCACCCGCGGACCGAAGATCAGGGACAGCACGAAGGCCAACAGCCCGGCCATGGCGGCGCGGAACGTGATATATTGAAAGAGATTGAGGAAAGAAAAGGTGTGCGCCCATCCCGGATCACCGGAGGCGCGTTCGGCTTCGAAAGCCTGATACCAGAAGTCGTAGATCGCAGGGAGCATTTACTGTTGTGGAAAAGCGGCGTTCATGACGCGTTCGACGGCGGCGGCGCGGCTGCCCTTGAAGAGCACGGCGTCGCCCGGCCTGGCCTCGGCGGCGAGCCATTCCGCCGCTTCGTCGGCATTGGTGAACCACGGCGCGCCACCGGCTCCCAGCGCGATGCCATCGGCCCCGTCGCCGACGGCGACCACCGTGAGCCCGCGGGCGGCGGCGAGTTCGCCGGTCCGCTGGTGGGCGTCGGGCGCGTGTTTGCCCAGCTCGCCCATGCGGCCCAGCACGATGATGCGGCGAGCGCCGTTCGTCACCGGCGTGTCGGCGAGCGTCTCGATGGCGGCGGCCATGGACTCGGGATTGGCGTTGTAGGTGTCGTCGATGATGGTGACCCCGCGGCTCTGGAAGCGGCGGAGCCGGCCGCTGGTGAGCTGCGCGCCGCCCAGTCCGGCGGCGATCTCGTCGGGAGAAAGCCCGAGTTTCCAGCCCACGGCGGCGGCGAGCAGCGCGTTGGTCACCATGTGGCGCCCCGGCACCGGCAGGAAAACCTCCGCGGAGCCGGCCCCGTCGATGGCAAGCGTGAAGCGCGTGCCGTCCGCCTCGTAGCGGGGATTCTCGGCGCGGACGATCCCACGGCCGTTGCCGACCGGCACGACCGGGGCGTGCGTCCGCTGGCGGAAGTATTCGAAGAAATCGCAGTTCGCGGGCAGGACCAGCGCGCCTTCGTGCGGCAGCGCCCGGGCGAGCGCGCCTTTTTCTTCCGCGATCCCTTCGCGGGATCCGAGGAACTCGATGTGCGCGGAGCCGATGTTCGTGATGATGCCATATCTCGGGCGGCTGATCTCGCAGAG
Source organism: uncultured Verrucomicrobiales bacterium (assembly GCA_965651855.1). GTDB lineage: Bacteria > Verrucomicrobiota > Verrucomicrobiia > Verrucomicrobiales > Akkermansiaceae > Luteolibacter. The sequence continues at coordinate 2,759 of CBFGTW010000092.1, read as the reverse complement.
CGGCGCGATTTCGCCCGCGTGGTTCATGCCCATTTCCCAGACGGCGGCGGTGTGCTCCGGCGTGGTGGCCAGCACCGTGAGCGGCACACCGATGTGGTTGTTCAGATTGCCCCGGGTGGCGGAAACGTGGAACCGCTGCGAGAGCACGGCGGCGGTGAAGTCCTTGGTGCTGGTCTTGCCATTCGAGCCGGTGATGCCGACCACCGCCAGGTCGAGTTGTTGGCGCCACCAGCAGGCGAGCCGCTGCAGGGCGAGCAAGGTGTCCGGCACGAGGATGACGGCACCCTGTGCCGGAGGCGCACCTTCCCAGGCGTGGACGACCGCCACCGCGGCCCCGCCGTCCAGCGCGGCGCGGGCGAATGCGTCGCCATTGAAATTCTCGCCGCGCAGGGCAAAGAAGGCCGAGCCGGGCACCAGCTTGCGCGTGTCCGTGCAGACGCCGGCGTCGACACGCGCCTCGCCATCTCCCGCGGCGACATGCACGCCGAGGATGCCGGCAAGCTCGCTGGCGGTCAGGCTTTTCATCGGCGTTCGGCGATTTCGCGCGCCCGCTCGCGCAAGGCTTTGGACGCGTGTTTCCGGTCGTCGAAGTCCACCGTTCTGTCGGCGAACTGCTGGTAGGTCTCATGGCCCTTGCCGGCGATGAGAACGATGTCTCCGGAGAGCGAGGAGCGGATGGCGAAGTCGATCGCCTCGGCGCGGTCGACGATGCTGCGGTGCGGCGCACCGACCATGCCGCTCTCGATCTCGCGGATGATGGACTCGGGATTTTCCGAGCGCGGATTGTCGGACGTGACCACGCAGGCATCGCTGTGGCGGGCCGCCGCGCCGCCCATGAGCGGGCGCTTCCCGCGGTCGCGGTCGCCGCCGCAGCCGAAGACGGTGATGAGCCGGCGCGGGTTCAGCTCGCGCAAGGTGCGGCATGCGTTCTCCAACGCGTCCGGCGTGTGCGCGTAGTCGACGAACACGGTGGCCCCGCCGGCATTGCCGACGTTCTCCATCCGGCCCGGCACCTGCGGCGCGTCGGCCAGGGCGGCGATCGCATCCCGCGGGCGGATGCCGCAGGCGCTCGCCGCGGCGATGGCGGCCAGGATGTTGTAAGCGTTGAAGCGACCGATCAACGGCGCCCGGACGAGATAGGATTTCCCTTTCGCCTCGAGTTGGAACTCCATGCCGCGGGCGCTCTGGCGGAGGTTGTTGCCGCGGAAATCGCAGTGCACGCCGAAGCCGAAGCGGATCTGCGGCAGCTTGCCCTCGAGGGCTTCGGCGAGCTTCGCGCCGTACGCGTCGTCGAAGTTGATCACCGCGACCGGGCGCTTGCCGAGCGGATCGGCGGCGAGCGCGTGGAACCAATCCGCCTTCGCCTTGAAGTAGGCTTCGATCGTCCCGTGGTAGTCGAGATGGTCCTGCGTCAGATTGGTGAACACGCAGGCGTCGAAACCGATGTTCGCGACGCGCTTCTGGTCGATTCCGTGGGAGGAAACTTCCATCGACACGCCGCGGCAACCGTTGTCGCGCATGCGGGCGAGCGTGGCGGAAAGCTCGAGCGACCCGGGGGTCGTGTGGCGGGCGGGCTCCACGGTCTCACCGTCGTCCACCTGCACCGTGCCGAGCAAGCCGGCACGGTGCCACACCGACACCATGATATGGTGGACGAGATAAGTGGTGGTGGTCTTGCCATTGGTTCCCGTCACACCCGCGAGCTTCATCTCCTTCCATGGATCGGCATGGAAGGTGGAAGCGATGGCGGCGAGGGCCGCGCGGCTGTCGGGAACGTGAAGCCAAGTCTTGTTCGAGAGATCGAAATCCTCGGGCGGTGCGGTTTCCGCCAAAATGGTCGAGGCACCGGCTGCCAGCGCGTCGGGAATGTAGCGGTGACCGTCGGTCGCGGCGCCGCGGATCGCGGCAAAAACCACGCCGGGCTTCACCTCGCGCGACGAGGCGGTGACGCCCTCCACGGGCACGTCAAGCGAACCGGCGACGGTGACTCGGGACAGGCTGGTTGTGAGGTCTCTGAGAATCATCGGGACGAGGTGCTGGCCAGCGGCTCTGGGACGGGCTCCGTCGGTTGCAAATTCAGGCGCGCCGCCACGCGGGCGGCGATCTTCTGGAAGATGGGCGCGGCGACCGTGCCGCCGCCCGGATTGATACCCTCGGGCTGCGGTTCGTTCACCACCACCACGCAGACGAACGCCGGATCGTCGGCCGGCATCATGCCGGCGAAGGTGACGGCTTTCCGCGTCGCGGAATATTTGCCGTTGGGGCCAACCTTGCGGGCGGTGCCGGTTTTCCCTGCGACGCGGAAGCCCGGGACCGCGGCCCGCGTGGCGGTCCCCTGCGGGGTGCCGACCACCTTTTCGAGCGCGGTCCGCATTTGCGCGGCGACCCGTTCCTTGAGAACCCGGCGCACGATCTTCGGCGGGTAGTTCTCGACCACCGTCCCGTCGTTGGCCACGAGCGCCTTGACGATCCTCGGCTCCCGCAGGCAACCGTCGCCGGCGATCACCGAGTACGCGCACGCCACCTGGAGAGGCGTGAGCGTCATCGCGTAGCCGTAGGTCGCGCGGGAGAAGTCCATCGGATTTCCCGAATTGCGCGCCATGCCGGGACTCTCGCCGCTGAGCAGGATTCCGGTCCGACCGCCAAACCCATAGGCGTGCAGATATTCGTAAAAGCGGCCCATCCCCAACTGGCGCCCGAGTTTGTATGTCCCGATGTTATTGGAAGTCTGGAGGATGGTCTCGAACGTGATGTTACCT
>CBFGTW010000091.1:0-18172 GCA_965651855.1 uncultured Verrucomicrobiales bacterium | reverse complement strand
ATCGAGGACTTCATCCTCCAAGGCGGCGTGGACACGCGCTTCGTCCAGTGGAAGGCCTTCGACGGCATCGGCCGGGAGGTGCGCAACGGCCTGAACTTCACCGAGCGCGGCTTTGGCGTGCGCGGCGCGAAGGGAACGCCCGACCGCGGACTGACCGCAGCCTCGCAGATGAAGCCGGGCGACGTCGACTTCGAGCATCTCTTCGGCGAGCTCGGCGTGCGCTGGTTCCACACCGGCGGAATCTTCGCCGCGCTTTCGGAAACGACGGCCGAGCTGGTCATCGAGGCCTGCAAGGCCGCGCAAAAGCACGGCACCATCGTTTCCTACGATCTCAACTACCGGCCCTCGCTGTGGAAATCCATCGGCGGCCACGCCAAGGCGCGCGAGGTGAACCGCGAGATCGCCCGCCACGTCGATGTCATGATCGGCAACGAAGAGGACTTCACCGCCTGCCTCGGCTTCGAGGTGGACGGCGTCAGCGAACACGTCACCGGCATCGAGACGGAGAACTTCAAGCGCATGATCGAGAAGGCCCTCGCCGAGTTTCCGAACTTCAAGGTGGCCGCGACAACCCTGCGCGAGGTCCACAGCGCCACGGTCAACGACTGGTCGGCCATTTGCTGGCACGACGGGAAATTCCACGAGTCGATCCAGTTCCCGAAGATGGAGATCTACGACCGCGTCGGCGGCGGCGACTCCTTCGCTTCGGGTCTGGCTTACGGTTTCCTCACCTTCAACGACGCGCAGAAGGCGGTCGACTACGGGGCGGCCCACGGCGCGCTGGCGATGACCACGCCAGGCGACACCTCGATGGCCGTCGTTTCCGAAGTCGAAAAACTCGTCGCTGGCGGCAGCGCGAGGGTGGACAGGTAGAGAAAGGGAGATCGGGATAATTGGGGTGAGCTCGATTCAGGCTCGCCCCAATCCTTGATATCCAATCACCCTGTTATCTTTTCCATACGATCCGGCAGGCGAACTGGCGGCCCCCAGCGGCGGACGAGCGTGCGCTTCGCGGCGCCGTCGCCGCGCTCGGTGGCGAGCAGCAGGCGCGTGCCGGATTTTTCCACGTCCCAGCCGGCGGTCGGGCCGCCGCTTCGCCAGCCGTCGGCCAGCAGGTCGGCGAGGAAGTCGTCGCGGGTATGGCCGTCGGGGGAATCGATGGCGAACTCGGCGTCCGGCGGCTCCGCAGGCTGCGGCTCCGGCGGCTTCACCTCGCCCCGCCAACGGCCGGTGCGGGCGAAGGTGCGCAGTCGGATTTGCAGCCAGACGAGGATTCGGAGCCGGGTGGTCGCGATCGGATGTTGGAACCGCGATCCGAGCGGGCGCAGCGGCTGCATCCGATCCACCACGCCTTGGTAGCCGGCCATGCCCATCGGGCCGTGGTAGATGATCGCATCGTCGCCGGCCCGGATCGCCCCGCCGCCATAGACGAACCCGCGCCATTTCGCATCGCCCGACGGCGTGAAGCGTCCGGGATGCCGGGCCATGAGGAGCTTTTCCGCCTTTCCGTAGCCGATCTGTTGGCGGAGATAGCCGCGGAGCGATCCGCGCCGGTGGTGCCAGACGAAGCCGGTGGGTGAAAAACCGAGCCGGAAGCCCGCGTCCTGCAACCGCCAGCAGAAGTCCACGTCGTCCCCCGCCGTCGTGAATGCCGGATCAAAGCCGCCGACGGCGAGCAACACGTCGCGACGCACGGCCAGATTGCAGCCCGGCAGGTGCTCGGCTTCCTCGTCGTCGAGCATCACGTGGCTCGGGGCGCCTGGCGCGGCGGCGATGATGGCGGCGGCGCTGTCTTCCGGCGGCGGCGGAAGGTTCGGCCCGCCGGCGCAGTCCCAGCCGTCGGCGAAGACCCGCGCCAGTTCCGCAAGCCAATCTTCGTCCGGCTCGCAGTCGTCGTCGGTGAAGGCGATCACCTCGCCCGAAGCGGCATCGGCCCCCGCGTTTCTCGCCGCGCTGAGCCCGGACGGCGGCAGGCGGAGCAGTTTCACCTCCGGAAATTCCGCCACTCGGGCTGCGGTGTCGTCCGTGGAACCGTCGTCCACCACGATCGTTTCGAAATTCCGCCAGCCCTGGCGTTCCAGCGCGCGCAGGCAGGCGCCGATCCGCTCTTCACCATTGCGGGTGCAGACGACGACCGAAAATCGCGGCTCCTCCGGCAGCGGCGGCTCGCCGGCCAAAGCGGCGGAAACCGCTGCCAGCGCCGGCTTTTCCGCGCCGTTTCGGTCCACCAGGCCGAAATCCCAGTCCATGACCTCCGCGCCGGCGTTCCACCAGCGGTCGCTCCACGCGTACGCCGTGAAGCCCGCGGCGCCGCCCTCGATCGCCGCCCGCGCGCCCCACGCCAACGTTTCCGCCTGGGCGGCGGTCCCGTTGCGCCGCGAATCGAGCCCGAACTCGGAGATCACCACCGGCCGATCGCCGGCGATGTGGTGGAGCCGCCGCAGGTAGGCGCGGAAGGCCGCCTCGTCCTCCAGGAAAACGTTCATCGCGGTGAAATCAGCGTTCGCCGGCTCGAGGTACTCGGTGCTCGGATAGCTCGCGTAGGCGAAAAGCAGGTGCGGCGCGGTGCCGCGACCCAGGTCGATCAGCGCCTCGAGCGCCCGGCGGACGCGTCCCGGTCCCATCCAGCGCACAAGATCCGCGGGCACCTCGTTTCCGACATACACGCCGGCGAGTGCGGGATGGCCGGCCGTATCCCGCAGCGAATCGACCAGCGACACTTCCGCTGCGGCCATGCGTCCCGGAGTGGCGAGAAAATCGCAGGATTGCTCCCATTTCAGCCCGGCGAACACCCGCAGGCCCGCGCTTTCCGCGGCGTCCAGCAGCGCGGCCGCCGGCATCTCGTAGAGCCGGATCGCATTGAACCCCGCCGCGGCGATGCGCCGGAAATCCTCCGCCATTTCCGCCGGCCAGCCGCCGGGGAAAGGGCCGTAGGTCACCGCCTTGATCCGGAGCCGCGAATCGCCGGCGCGGAAAAATTTCCCGTCCGTCCGCCATCGCGCGTTCCCTCGACCCTCAGGCACGCCCGATCCTAGCGGTGCCTGGAGTTGTTCCGACACCCGAAAATTTCACCATCAAGGTTCCGCTTCCCGCAGTTGGAAAAACTCGGCCTCCGCGCTCGGACTCGACCGGAACTCCACTTCGCTCGCCCCGGCTCCGCCGGTGAACCGCTGGATGAACTCCCAATCGGTCAGATTCCCGCTGCGATACAAGTCGTAGTCGTAGCCATCTTCGCTGGAGAATCGCATTCCCGCGAGATCGCTCCGAATCCGGCGGAACTCGAGCGGCCGCGGCCGGCGGGCGTCCATCGCACGGCCTCGGTGCCAACCGTCGATTTCGACCAGCGAGGCGGCGAGGAATCCGCCGCCGAAATCGATGGGTTGCGAGTCCACCACGTCGAAATCGACTCCTTGTCCAAAGCCTGCCGACGCGGTGATGCCATTGCTGCGACCGCTTTCCGCGGAAACGCTGCCCGGAACGGTAGTCGATTCGGTCACCTTGATGATGCTCTTCTCGATCAGGTGGTTGTGCAGAAGGCTCACGGCCAAGTCGCCGAAGCCCGCGCCCGGTCCCATGTTCGCCGCGCTGACCACGGCGAATCCACGGCCGGTGTGGACGGTGTGGCGGGCGTAGAACCGGCCGAACGTTCCGTCGTGACCGAGGACCAGCCCGCCCGGCTCCGTGCCGATGCCCCATCCCCAGCCGTAGCTCGGATCGCCGGACGGCACCGCGGGGTCGGGCGGGTGGGGCGTGTGGAGTTCGGCCAAGGTGGCGGGCTGGAGCGTGAGCGTGCCTTCGCTGCCGGTCAGATGGAGGCGGCAAAACTTCAGCCAATCGGCTTGGCTGAGATGGAGGCCGCCCGCCGCGTTCCACACGGGCTCGAGGGCATAGTTGTCGCGGATGATTTCCCAGGAAAATCCGCCTTCGCGCCGGTGGCCGTGCGGTTGGTAAGGCGTGACATCCACGGGCATGCCGAAGGCGGCGGTGGTGATGCCCAGCGGCGTGAACAGCCGGGTCTGCATCGCTTGTTCGAAGTCCACGTCCAGCAACCGCTCGATCACCGCCGGCAGCACGATGTAGTTTCCGTGGCCGTACTCCCATTTTCCGCCCGGGGACGTGACGACCATCGTCGGCGGCTCGTTGTCGTCCACTGCTTCGCGGTGCTGGCGGGTGATCAGGCGCTTGGTCATCTCGCTGCGGAACGCTCTGGGGTTTTCGTTCTTGCTGCCGGGCCCGGTGATCCGGGTTTCGCCGTTCTCTTCATCCGTCATGCGCATGCCGGAGCGGTGGCAGGCGAAATGCCGCATCGTCGTGGATTGGAAACGCGGATGGATCTCGGCCGACCATTCCGGAAACACGTCCGAAACCGGCGTGTCCCAGTCCAGCGGTGCGCCGGTGCCGGGCAAGGGTGTGCCGGCCTGGATCAAGATGCCGAGGAGCGTGCAGGTGAAGGCCTTGGTGTTCGAGCCGATGTGCCAGCGGTCGCCGGATGCGATGAGGCCCGCGCCGCCATCAAAGCGCCGCGCGCCGGTGAACCATGTCCGCTCCTCGAGGCTGGCCTGGCACCAAACCGAGCCGGCCAAACCCGGGATGCCGCAATCGTGCTTCACGCTGTCGATGAAGAACGGCGTGTAGAGAAATGGATCGGCCGGCGACTCGGCGGTGAGCTGCAGGGCGTTCGACGGCGGATGCACCAATGGATCGCCGTCCGCATCGGTGACGACCAAACGGAAACTCAAGGTCGGCTGGCCGGGAAGATCGCCCACCGACACCGAGGCGTAGCGGAAGCCGTCCCCCTGCACGGCGCCTGTCGGGATCGGCACCTCGCCGAGCAAGTTCCCGTTCTCGTTCCAGACCCTCAAGGCGGCTCCGTCGAATGCGGGCCCCGCGTGCTTCCAGCGGAGATCGAAGCGCGCGGTGGGATCCGAGGTGACCAGCTCGTTCCGCCAGTCATGCGGAGCGACATCGCCGAAATCCCATGAAATCTCGGCGTGCAGGAGCAAGGTCTCTTCCAGCGTTTGCGGAAGATGAGGGCCGGGGGGAGCGGCGGGCGCCGCTTGGCAGAGAACGCCCGCGGCGAGTGCGAGCGCCGGGCGGATATGCGTTTTCATCTTGGTGGCTCGGGTTCGGGTGAATGCCCACGGAAAGACGAGGAACGCATATCATTCCAAAGCGGAAAGACTTCCTCAACCCAAAAGTGCTCCCCGAGCTGGCCGCATCCGGAGGATTCCAGGTGCGGTGGCCGGGGATTCGGGCATAGTGCGCGCGATGCGCGACGAGCTTTTGAAAAATCCGGTCTTCGGCATGGCGGCGGACCAATTCGACAAGGTGGCCGATTTCCTCGATCTCGCCGAGGATCTCCGCGAGCGCTGCAAGTGGCCGAAGCGCCTGATTTCGGTCACCGTGCCGATCCTGCGCGACGACGGCACGACCGAAGTGTTCTTCGGCCACCGTGTGCAGCACCACCTCACCCGCGGACCGGTGAAAGGCGGGCTGCGCTACCACCCGGCGGTGGATCTGGGAGAGGTCGCCGCGCTGGCGATGTGGATGAACTGGAAATGTGCGCTGATGGACCTCCCCTATGGTGGCGGAAAGGGCGGCATCTCGTGCGATCCACGCACGATGAGCCGCGGCGAACTCGAGCGGCTCACGCGGAGATATACCATGGAGATGATTCCATTCATCGGTCCGGAAATCGATGTCATGGCCCCGGACATGGGGACGAACGAACAGACGATGGCGTGGATGACGGACACCTACTCCACGCATGCGGGCCATCTCGTCCCGGCCATCGTCACCGGCAAGCCGCTCTCGCTCCACGGCTCGGCCGGCCGGACGCGCGCCACCGGCCACGGCGTCGCCTTCCTCGGCTCAAGCGCGCTCCACAAGCTCGGCCTGCCGGTGCAAGGGGCGCGCGCGATCGTCCAGGGGTTCGGAAACGTCGGCTCGCACGCGGCGGCCACGTTTTCCTCCTACGGCGTGAAGGTGCTCGGCACCGTGGACGTGAACGGCGCGATCTGGAATGACAAGGGCCTGGACGTCCATGCGCTCTGCGACCACGTGGCGGCGACGGGCTCCATCGTCGGCTTTCCCGGGTCGGAACCGATGGATCCGGCCGAGCTTTTGTGCCAACCGTGCGATATCCTCGCGCCCTGCGCGCTCGACCGTGTGATCACGGAGGAAAACGCGCCACGCCTCCAGTGTGCGATCCTGGCCGAAGGCGCGAACGGGCCCACCACGCTCGAGGCGGACCGCATCATCGACGAGCGCGGAGACATCTTTGTCATCCCCGACGTGTTGTGCAACGCGGGCGGAGTCACGGTCTCGTATTTCGAGTGGGTGCAGAATCTCCAGCGCTTCCAGTGGACCGAGCGCGAGGTGATCACCAAGCTCGAGACGCTCCTCCAGCGGGCCTTCGAGAAAGTCATCGCGTTCGCCCGCCGCGAAGGGCTTTCCCAACGCATGGCCGCCCAGTCGCTCGCGATCCGCACGGTGGCCGACGCCAAGGCCGCCCGGGGATTGTTCCCATGATGGGAAGGACACTGACCGCCGCGCCCGCCCATTTGCCGCCATTGACGCGAGGTGTCGATGATGTGCCGAGTGATCAGTGAGCAGTGATCAGAAGTGGAAGAACCGCAATGGGTGGGAACGGACTTTCAATGACGACCACGCCTGCTTTCACCGGCAATTACGCCGTTGCATTCCTGCGGCCGGCGCTGCAATCGTCTTGGAAATGGTGGATCCGTATGCCTCTCCAGTCGCTGAACCTGCATCCGCCAATCCTGGCGGTTCCGGCAAAGAGGCGGCGACGCTGGTTTGTCAGCTCGCGAAGGTGCGGCCGTGGGCCATGTTTTTCGGTGTCACTTCATACGTGTGGGCGGCTTGGATGGCATTCTCCGGGATTTATTTGGTTCATCAGACGGTGAGATGGATGCAGGAAGTCGACATCCATCTGCTGCTGGCGGTTTCACTCGGCGCGGCCTATGGAGGTGCCGGTCTCTACTACATCTGGGTCGGAATCACGTTCTTCAGCTTGTCGTCGATGGTTGCCGCCGCCGTGCAAACAGCCGAGGCACCGGATCTCGCAGGGTGCCTCCATCGCCAGTATCTCGCGTGGCGGCGGAGCGGCATTGGTCTTCTTTTGACGATCGTGCTGAACCTGATGTGGTTCGGCTTGGCGTTTTGGCAAAGCCGGGGCTTGTGAAAGAGCGGTCTTCGTCTTCGGCCTTGAGCCAAACCAGGGCCTGTGGATGATGCGCACATGGAAAGCAATCCCTACTCCGCTCCGGTGGCGTCGCCTGAAGCAAGCCGTGGCTACGACGCTGGCGCCAGCGGGATCACCGACGGCATCGTCGACCAGCTCGCGAGGACCAAGCCGTGGGTGCGTTTCATCTCGGTCCTGATGTTCATTGGCTCCGGCTTCATGCTGCTCGGTGGCCTGGTGATGGGACTGGGTGGCGGCATCGGCATGATGGCGGCGCGCTCGATGGGTGGCGCGGAAGTCGGGCTGGGCCTCGGCATGTTGCTCTTCTACGCGTTGCTTGCCGTTCTTTACATCTACCCGGCGATCAAGCTCTGGTGCTACGGCAGCCGGATCGCAGCCTTGGTCAACAGCCGCAACTCGATCGATCTTGAGAGCGCGCTCAACGAGCAACGCGCGTTCTGGAAATTCTGCGGCATCATCGCAATCGTCATGCTCGCGCTTTATGCAGTGGCGATCGGGATCTTCGTATTCGGTGCCGCCGCGGCAGCCGCCGCCGCGCAATGACGCGGCCGGACAGGATGCGGCATGGCGGTTGCAAACCGCCGCCACGGCTTATCTCTCCAGCAACACCTCGTCGCCGAGCATCACCAGGTCCACGCGGCCGGCGAGGGTCTTGTCGAGGAACGGCGTGTTGCGGCTCTTCGATTTCATGAACTCGGCGGTGAAGGTGGTCTCGGCCTCGGGGTCGAAGAGCACCAGGTCCACCGGCTGACCCTCAGCGATGGAAACGGCGGGCAGCCCCATCAGGCGGCGCGGCTCGGCGGAGTAGCGTTTGACCACCAGGTCCCAGCCGAATTTCCCAGGCCTGACGAAGTGGTGGAACAGCGAGACCAGCGCGGTGTCGAGCCCGGTGATGCCATTCGGGGCGCTGACGAAATCCTGCGACTTTTCGAACGGCGTGTGCGGCGCGTGGTCGGTGGCGATCAGATCGAACACGCCCTCGATCAAGCCCTCGAGCAGCGCCTCGTTGTCCGCTTTCGTCCGCAGCGGCGGGTTCATCTTGTAGTGGGTGTCGAAGTCGCCGATGTCCTCCTCGGTGAAGAGCAGGTGATGCGGGGCGACTTCGGCGGTGACCTTCACGTCGCCGCGGCTCTTCCACCAGCGGATCGTTTCCATGCCGAGCTTCGAGGAGACGTGCTGGATGTGGACATGGGCACCGGCGGCGTGGGCGAGGCGGATGTCGCGGTCGATGATGATTTCCTCGGCGCAGGCGGGCGATCCCTTGATGCCGAGGCGGTAGCTGGTGACGCCCTCGTTGAGCGCGCGGGGACCGGCGAGTTCCGGGACTTCGCAGTGGCTGGCGAAGAACATGCCGAACTCGGCGGCATACTGCATCGCCCGCAACAGGACGGCGGGATCGGCGACCGTGTCGCCGTCGTCGGTGAGCATGGTCACGCCGGCGGCGCGCATGCCATCGATGCCGGCGAGTTCCTTGCCGTGGCGGCCGGTGGTGATGCAGCCGGAGGTGAAGACCGGGATGCGCGAGACGCGGCGGGCGGTTTCCAGCACGTTCGAGACGACCGTCGCGGAATCGATCGCCGGATTCGTGTTCGGCATCATGACCACGCCGGTGACGCCGCCGTTGATCGCCGCTTCCGAGCCGCTGCGGATGGTTTCCTTGGTCTCGAAGCCCGGCTCGCGGAAGTGAACGTGGGCGTCGAACATGCCCGGCATCAGGATCCGGCCGCGGGCATCGATGACGCGCGCTCCTTCCGGGGCCACGAGGTTTTCCGCGACTTGCGAGATCTTGCCGTCGCGGACGAGAACGTCGGCGGATCGGAGCGCGGGCGAGTTTTCCGAGGCGATGCGGGCGTTTTTGAAAAGAAGCATGGTGCGGCCCGGGCAGCTTAGGAACGCCGGCCGGCCGTGTCCATGACCGGTTGCCGGCTCAGGGCTGGATGATCACGCAGCGGCCGTTGTTCGCCCAGGCGGCCACTTCGACCGGCACCCAGCGCAGTTCGTATCGCTTGCCCCAGGAATCGGAGACGGCGAGCTCGTTGGTCTGCTCGTTGTAGCCGATGATCATGCAGAGGTGGTAGTTCCCGGCGGCTTCGTCGCGGCCTTCGAACTTCGTCCGGATTTCCGCGAGCCAATCCTCGTGGCCCGGCTTTCCGCGGCGCTTGGTGTTTTCGTCCGCCGCCTTGTTGTAGTCCGGCATCGAGCACATCCGCCAGAGCAGCGGCGAGCCGGAATCAATGTAGCGCTTCACGTCGCGGATCCGGAGCTTTTTCATGTCCACATCCTTCACGCGGCGTCCCTTGGCGTAGACCTGCGATTTCAGGTTGTCGAGGAGCAGCTCGACGCTGGTGCCGCCGCCGGCGGAGCTTTGGCCGACCATGGCGAGCAGATACATGTCCGCCTCGATGCCCATCTTGCGCATGGCGCGCTCGAAGGTGGCGGGGACGCAGTAGCCTTTCGGACCCTGGTCCACCATCGGGATGCCGCTGATCCAGACGTCGCCGTTGTCCTCGCGCACCACGGAGGACTCGAGGCGCTGCTTGACCGCGGCGTCCGCCTCGCGGGCGCTGCGGCCCCCCGAATCCGCGACGGCCGGCGGGACGATCTCCATGGAAACGTATTCGCCCTCCACGAACGAAAGGAGGAACGCGTGGCCGTTCCAGTCCCAGCGGCGGACGGTGCGGCGCACCGCGGTGTCGCCGAATCGCTGCGACGTGCCCTCGCCGAGCGCGCGGGTGAGGGCGGACTCGATGAGCTTTTCGTCGTGGCGCATCGCCTCCTCGAGGGACGAGGCGGAAGGGCCGCCGGTCCCGTTGAAGTGGTCCTCGCCGAAGCCGGCGGTGCTGCCGAAGTCGCCCTTGTTCGCGAACACGATGGACACGGAAGTGACGTTTCCATCGGCGTTCGAGTAGAGCGCGACGGAGTAGGGGACGGCGCCGAAGAGCTTGTAGTCCTTTTTCCGCACCGCGGCGTAGAGCCGCCAGCTGTCGCCGGTGGGCGTGCTGGATTCCTGCGGCAGCATCATCGCTTCGGCCATCGCCTTCGCGTCGGTGGACGAGAGAGTGGCCGCGCCGAAAGCCTCGAGCCCGAATGCCTCGTTGACGGCCTTCGCCTCAGAGGTGGCGCGCTCTCCCTGCGCGCCGACGTATTCCCGGTCCGCCTCTGAAAGCCGCGCGAGCGGCACGTCGACATTCCGGCCATCGCCCAGCTTCAAGGTCACCGCGTCGTTCTTGGCCTCGACCAGTTGAGCCGTGATGGTGCGGCCGTCGACGTCGGTGAATTCCCGCACTTCCGCCCAGGCTGCGGGAGCGAGCCACAAAGCGGCGAGAGCGGATGCGAACGTCGGGAAATGCGGTTTCATGGGCGGGATCGCGGTGGATTTCGTGCCAGAGCTAGCTCACCCGTAAAGCGATGACCAACCGAAACGGCGTGCAAAATGCGGGTTTTGGCGTGGATTCAGGCCTCGTCGGCTGTTGATGTGCCCGGCTTGAGCCAGTAGAGCACCGCCATCCGCGCCGCGATTCCGTTCTCCACCTGGTCGTTGATGAGCGAGCGCTCGTAATCCATCACCGCGTCGCACAACTCGACGCCGCGGTTCACCGGGCCGGGGTGCATGATGTAGAGCCCGCGGTCGGAAATCTCGCGCAGCCGCTCGTCGGTGATGCCGTAGAGTTTGTGATATTCGCGCAGGCTCGGGAAATACTGCGCCTCCTGTCGCTCCATTTGCACCCGCAGGAGGTAGACGACGTCCGGATTCCAAGCCATCGCCTCGCGGTAGTCGGTGAAGCGCCGGATGTTTTCCGGCCCCACCTTCGGCACCAGCGGGCCCGGCCCGAGATGGGCCACCTCGACGCCGAGTTTCTTGAAAATCGTGCTCGTCGAGCGAGCGACCCGCGAGTGGAGGATGTCGCCAACGATCAGGACGCGCTTGCCGTCCGGCTCGGGAAACCGCTCGCGCAGCGTGAAGGCGTCCAGCAGCGCCTGGGTCGGATGGGCGTGCGCGCCGTCCCCGGCATTCACCACCGACGCCCGCGTCAGGCGGGCGATCGTGCCCGGCAGGCCGGAGCGGCCGTGGCGGACGATGATGTAGTCGGTGCGCATCGCCTGGAGCGTCTCGACGGTTTCGCGGACGGACTCGCCTTTTGTCACCGACGAATGGGGCACGTCGAAGTTCGTCACGTCCGCCGAAAGCCGCTTCGCCGCCACCTCGAAGGAGGAGTGGGTGCGCGTGCTCGGCTCGTAGAACAACATCAGCACGGATTTTCCCTTCAGCGCGGGGACTTTTTTCACCGAGCGGGTGAAGAGTTCCTTGAACGGGGCGGCTTGGTCGAGCAGCAGCTCGATTTCCTCCCGGTCCAGCGAAACGATATCGAGCAGATCTTTACGAGGCATGCCGCAGTTGTGGGAAAAGATAAAGCGCGCCGAAGACGATGACGAGCAGCGCGATCACCGCCATGAAGCCGGCGTGATGGGTGGAGCGCTTCTTTTTCGCGAAGATGAAAGCGGCCACCGCCAGCCCGCCGACGCCCCCGCCGAGGGCGAGCACATAGCCGAGGATGAGCAGCGCCGGGTGGGCGGTCATCGCCTGGAGGTGGACGGCCGGGGATTGGATGCTCAGCGCCTCGCGCCGGCGGATCTCGTCGAGTTCGCGCGCGCTGTGGCGGGAAGTGGGAAGCTTTCCCTCGGCGGGTGCCGGGGACTTGGGTTCCAAGGCGTGCTCGCGCTCGGATTTTTTCAGGGAGCGCACCGGCTTCGGCTCGAGACGGGATTCCGTGGCCGCGGTGTCGGCGGCCGGTCCCACGGCGGCCGCGGAAGGCGTCTCCGTCCGGGCGACCGCCGGCTCGGCCGCCGGGGGTGGCTCCGCGGCATCGGTTTCCGTCGGAGCCGATTCATCGGCCGCAGGCGCCGCGCCGGGAATGCCAAGCGATTCGCGGAGCTTGGCAAGCTCCTCGGGCGTCTTCTTGCGCTGCGGCAGCGGGCTCATGGGCTTTCCGTTTCGACGACGCGAACCTGATCGACTCCGTCCGTCCCTTCCAGCGAAACCAGCACGTGGTCCATCCGCCGCGTCTCGAGCTGGATGCCGACGTAATCCGGCTGGATCGGCAGCTCGCGGTGGCCGCGGTCGATCAAGGTGGCCAGCTCGACCTTCGCCGGCCGGCCGTAGTCGGACAGCGCGTCGAGCGCCGCGCGGATCGTCCGGCCGGTGAAAAGCACGTCGTCCACCAGGATGATGTGCGCGCCGTCGACCACGAACGGGATGTCGGTTTCCTGGAGTTTCGGGTTCTCCCGGAGATGCTCGAAGTCGTCGCGGTAGAGGGAAATGTCGAGCATGCCGAACTCCAGCTCCCGGTCGTCTTCGGAGAGGCGCGTCAGCACGCGTTCCGCCACTTCGTCGCCGCGGCTGCGGATGCCGACCAGCGCGATCGGCGAGCCTTTCGTGCGTTCGCGGATGGCTTGTGCGATCCGGTCCACGCCGGCGGCGATATCGTCTGCGTCGAGGGTGCGTTCCATGGTTCAGTCGAAGTGGAGGATGCCAATGTCGTGGCGGCGCTGGCGGCCGGCGAACTGGATCTTGTCGGCGGCGGCGGAGGCCTTCGCCACGGCGTCCGCGCGATCCGCCGCGCCGGAAACCACCGCCAGCACGCGGCCGCCGTTGGTTTCCCAGACGTCGCCGTTTTTCCGTGTGCCGGCGTGGTAAACGCGGGCATCGTCGACGGCGTCGAGCCCCGAGATGGCGTCGCCGCTGCGCGAGCTTTCCGGATATCCGGCCGAGGCCAAAATCACGCAGACGCTCCAGCCGTCGTCGAATTCCAGCAAATCCGGCCGCAGCTCGCCCTTCGCGCCCGCAAGGCAAAACGCCGCCAGATCGCCCTTCACCAGCGGCATCACGGCTTGGCATTCGGGATCGCCGAAGCGGCAGTTGTATTCGATCACCTGCGGGCCGTCCGGGGTGAGCATCAGTCCGAAGTAAAGGAAACCGCGGTAAGGCAGGCCCCCGCGGCGCAGCCCGTCCACCGTCGGCCGCACGATCTCGCGCTCGATCCGCTCGAGCACCTCCGGCGAAACCAGCCGCCGGCTTGCCACCGCGCCCATTCCGCCGGTGTTCGGTCCGGCGTCGCCGTCGCCGATGCGCTTGTAGTCGCGCGCCGGGGTGAAGATGAGAAAGCCGTCGTCCACGATCGCCGCGAACACGGATACCTCCGGCCCCGTCAGGCACCGCTCCACCAGCACCCGCCCGTCGCCGAACCGCCGCTGCGTGAGAACCTCGTCGAGGAATTCGCGCGCCGAGGTCTCATCCGCACAAACCGCCACGCCTTTGCCGGCCGCCAGCCCGTCGAATTTCAATACCGTCGGATACTCGCCGCCGATCGCCGCCATGGCTTCGTCCACCGTGGAAGTCGCCGTTGCCCGCGCCGTCGGAATGTCATTCCGCACCAGAAATCCCTTCGCGAACTCCTTGCTCGCCTCGAGCCGCGCGGACTCCTTCGGCGGCCCCCAGCAGGGGATCCCGGCCTTTTCGCATAGATTCGCCAGCCCTTCGCCCTTCACCAGATAGCTTTCCTCGCCGGCCACGCAGAGGTCGATGGCGTTGGTTTTCATCCACTCGACCAGCGACTCGAGCCCATCCGCCTCGACCGGCCTGGCGATCTCGAAAATCGCGTCGCTGCCCGGAAAGCAGAACAACTCCGGCCGCTGCGGCGATTCCGCCAACGCCCGCACCAGCGCATGTTCGCGCCCGCCCTTGCCCACCACCAAGATTCTCATCCGCGCCGCTTGTCGCGGAAACGGGCGGCGGACTCAACCCCGAATGGCAGAGGGAGGGGCGGCTCGCGCTTGATCGGGACAAGGGAAATTCGGATGCAGCCGCGATGGATTTCAACTGCTTTCGGGGGGCGGCCGTCTGCGCGGTGGTGGCGATCGCCACGGCCGCGCTCGCGCCGGCGAGGGAATGGACGAATGACGAGGGCCGGACGATCGAGGCGGATTACGTTTCCGCGGACGGGCGGGTCGTCGTGCTTTCGATCGGCGGCAAACAAGTGGAGTACCAGCTCTCGCGGCTCTCCGAAGCGGACCGGGAGTTCGTGGCCCGGAAGATGGAAGAGGTGCCCGCGGGCGGCAGCGCCGGGACCGGCTGGATGCGGGATCACCCGATCGCCACGCCAGCTTTCCCGGACCGGGAAGCTTATCTCTCCGGCAGGAATGCGAAGGCGGTTTACAAGGCGTTTGACACCGGCAACTTCCCCGAAACCTGGGACAGGAACCAGGGCGACGCGGCGGCCGAGTTTTCCTACGAGAACGGCAGGGCGATCGTCTATGTGCCGGGCCGCTACGATGGCAGCAAGCCGTTCGGCGTCTATGTGCACATCAGCCCCGGCGACGGCGGCGAGGGCCTCGACGCCTACGCCCCGGTGATGGACGAGCTGGAAATGATCTACGTGAGCCCCAAGGGGACGTCCAACGCCCAGCCGATGCTCAGGCGCGTGAAGCTCGCGGTGGATGCGCTTGCCACGGTGAAAGCTGGATGGAAGGTCGATCCGGCGCGCGTTTGTGTCGGCGGACTGTCAGGCGGCGGCCACATGGCGATGCTGACCCACTCGATGTTTCCCGAGATGTTCGTGGGCTCGGTCAGTCACGCCGCGCAGAGCTACCTGCCAGGCGACAATTCCTCGGGGCATTTTCCCGGTCTCACGTTGCGGGACCTGAAGTCGCGCGATTTCAAGGACCACAAACGCGGCTCCCGGGGACCTGAAGGCAGCCCTCGAGTGGCTGGGGATGTAGCGTCGCGACGGATCAAGAGGTGGGCTTGATCGGGTTCAGGTGCCGGATTGCCACGGAGTGATCAGCCTGATCCCGCCATTTGCGAAATCACCGGCCTTGCGCTTCGCCAGACTGGCACCCGCCCGTTTGACGATGGCAGCGATCATGAGATCCAATGGCACGAGGGAAACGCGCGACAAACGGACAGCGCGAGCGCGATAGGAGGACGCGCGATAAAGCGACGGATAAAGCGACGTACCATTTATAGGAGCACGACTTGCGGCTAGCCGAGGCGTGGCCACGTGCCACCGAAGAAAGCCGCTCCGGAGGAGGCATGAGCTCCAGGATCATTTCGCGCGGCGGCTTTGAGGCGGACAACCGAAGGGTCGCCGTCGAGTCGATAAAGGGACAGACAATCTATCAGAACGACTTGCGGCTTGCCGAGGTGCGGCCAGGTGCTACCGAAGAAAGCCGCTCCGGAGGAGGCATGCGCCTCAGGATCATCTTGCGCGGCGGCGGCTTTTTGGGCGGGTAATTGAAGAATCGCCGTCCCTGCCGGGGCGCTGGCGCTCGCAGCGACTTGGAGCTTGGCGCGCCGCGTCTTTAGGGTTGGGATGCGAGGCTGCTGGTTCCCTCCATGAAATACATTATTTCTGCCATCGCTTTTCTGGCTTTTGGCGCGAACCCGGTTCCCGGCCATCCAGAGCATGAGGCCGACCGCGTCGCGCTGTTGGAGGGCGTCCGGATGATTGACACCGACGGCATGCCGGGTGGCGTCACGGCTTTCGGACCGGATGCGTTCGCTGTTGTCGCGGGGAAAGATGGGCCGGACGCGCCGCTTCCCGTCGTCGCCGCCGCGCGCTGGGGTGAGGGGCGGGTCGTCGCCTTCGGTCATGACGGCTTTCTCAGGACCCCTCGCCACAAGGACAACGGCGCGCTCCTCGTCAACGCCGGCCGTTGGACCAGCGGCGGAGTTGAAGCGCCGGTGGCCGGCGTTTTCCGCGAGCCGGCACTTGCCGCGTGGTTGGATGAGAACGGATTCGATGTGAGATCTTTTGAGGAACCAACTTGGGCGCGCCATCTCGATGGGGTCTCCACCATTTTCATCAACGGCATGTGGATCGCCGAGGCGGATCTCCCCTTGTTGGAAGAGCACATCCGCGGGGGTGGCGGGTTGGTCACCGGAGTCACCGGCTGGGGGTGGATGCAGATCCGCGGCAAGGATCGCGCCGCCCTTGCCGGCGAGTGCGCAGCCAACGTGCTCATCCAGCGGGCCGGACTTGCCTTCACTTCCGGGGCGCGCCAGCGGACCCGGCCGGACGGCTATGCGGCGGGCGTGGATTTGGCGCCGCTCAATGCCAGCGAGGCGCTCCTTTCGATCGTTGATCATGGCGATGGAGTGCCCGGGGTGACGCCAGCCCAGCTCGCCCGCTGCTCGGCTGTTTTGGCCGATGCCGTCCGCTCGCTGCCTTCCGACGACAGGATTCTGCTCCCAAAGCTCGCCGTGGCTGTGGCGAAAACCGCGCGGGTCCCAACTCCGTCCAACCCGATTCGCGCCTCGGACAGCCTCGCCCGCCTCGCGCTCACGCTCGACCTCGAACGACTCCGTTCCGCGTCTCTTGACGAGATTCGCGCTCATCCGGCGTCCTTCGACTTTCCCGGAAAGATCGCTGCCGATGCCCCCCGCATCGCCGGTCATGCCCTCGAAATCGATGCTTCCGTCACCCGCTGGCACAGCACCGGTTGCTATGCCGCGCCCGGCGAGCCCATCGAGATCACAATTCCAGCCGCGGCCGCGGGACGGGGATTGGGCGTCCGGATCGGTTGTCACACTGATACCCTCTGGCATCTCGAGGAATGGAAACGGGCGCCGGAAATCACCCGCCGCGATCCGCTCGACCAACCGCGGACTCTCGTCGCCAGTCCCTTCGGCGGTCTCGTCTACATCGAGGTGCCCGACGGGTTTCCGCTCAAGACCGTCGACGTGACGATTTCCGGCGCGCTGGAGGCCCCGACATTCACCCAAGGAAAATCCGATCTTCAGGATTGGGTCGACCGCATCCGCCACCTTCCGGCTCCGTGGGCGGAACTTGAGACGGAGAAAGTCGTCCTCAGCGTGCCCTCGGAGAAAATACGGGAACTCGATGATCCGGCCGCCCTCCTCGATCTCTGGGACCGCGTCCTCGATGCCCAAGCCGATCTGGCCGGTGTCCCGCGGGAGCGCCTCCATCCGGAGCGGATCGTGCCCGACGTCCAGATTTCCGCCGGCTACATGCACAGCGGCTACCCGATCATGACGTGGCTCGACCACAGCGTGGAGACCTCCCTTTCGGTGGAAAACTTGGCCGGCGGTAGTTGGGGCCACTTCCACGAACTTGGGCACAACCACCAGTCTTCCGACTGGACCTTCGACGGGACCGTCGAGGTCACCTGCAACCTCTTCACACTCTACACATTGGAAACTGTCTGCGGGCTACGGCCCGGCGAGGGCCATCCCGCCATGGAGCCGGGAGAGAGGGTGAGACGCCTCCGCAGCCACCTTTCACGGCCCGACAAGTTCGACCATTGGAAAAGCGACCCCTTCCTGGCGCTCACGATGTATCTCCAGCTCCGCACGGCCTTTGGCTGGGAGACGTACAAGTCGGTTTTCAAGGAGTACCGTAACCTCCCCGCCGGTGAGCGGCCCAAGTCCGACGACGAAAAGCGGGACCAGTGGCTGGTCCGTTTCTCGCGCGCCTCGGGTCGCAACCTCGGCCCGTTCTTCGAAGCGTGGGGCGTTCCCACCACTCCTGCCGCCCGCCAATCGGTCGCCCACCTCCCGGAGTGGATGCCGGACGACTGGCCGCAGCCATAGAGTCCTTTCTCGATTCGCGGCACCCCAATGGCCCGACCAAGAGCCTCGGCGAGAACTTCCGCCTGCTGCTCGCCGCCGGAGCTGGCGCGTCGGCGGGAGCAACGCCAGCGACGCTCGTTCCGTGTCAATGGATGGGGGCGAGAATTGGACGGATGGCGGTAATGGGAAAATGGGAAAAGGGAGCATGCCGACGACGTGGCTAGCGGCAAATAAAGGGACGGACCAATAATCGCTTGCACCGGCTGGCTATGGTTGGTAGAGGGGTTGCGGCATGCGGCGCTCCCGGTTTTTGGCTCCCTGGAAGGACGATCCGGTGAAGCCGGTTTTCTACCACGCGT
>CBFGTW010000090.1:0-18254 GCA_965651855.1 uncultured Verrucomicrobiales bacterium | reverse complement strand
AGTCCCGCACGATCTCCGGGATCGGGCGGGTGTCCGCGGCCATCGCCTTCACGTCGAGGTGCAGGCGGACGTTCGGCGAGTCGATCCGCTCGAGCAGCCGGATCGTTTCCGCCGCGGTGTTGAGAAAATTCGTTTCCTGCGGACCGAGAAACTCGAGGGCGATCGTCACGCCGGCGTCCGCAAGGTGAGGGGAGAGCCGCTGGAAAAAGTCGGCCACCCGCGATTCGGCGTCCGCGCGGTTCCATTCCGGCGCGAGGCTGCGCTGTTGCGGGCTGCCCCAGACCATCACCGAGCCGCCCATTGCCGAGCACAGCCGGGCGAGGTGCACCGCGTAGTCGAACGTCCTTCGTTGGGTTTCGGAATCGGGATCCGTCAGGTGGTAGCCCTCGGTCTTTGCGAGCAGCCAGTGGAAGCCGACGGTTTCAAGCCCGTGCTCGCGGACGATCGCGCCCAGACCCGTGGCTTGGCGCTCGTCGAGCGAGGTCACATCGCCCAAGGTGAACGGCGCGATTTCCAGCCCGGAGTAGCCGTGCCGGGCCGCCGCCGCGCACGTCCCGGCGAAATCCTCGCCGCGGAACGTCTCGTTGCAGATCGCGAAATGCATCGCGGCCACGCTGAGGGCACCTCCCGGCTTTGCCAAGCCCGCGAGTGGAAATTTGTCATACAGCGGGGAGCGCGCGCGTCTCGCGCGCCGTTGTCGGTGCCCTCGCCGAAAACGGCGTCACCCCGGAATCGGGCCGCGTTTCAAAAGAGATTTCACCGCCAAGACGCCAAGTTCGCCAAGGTGAGATGTCAATGAAGTGGCAAGTGCGAAGTGCCGAGTGCGAAGTGGGAGAGATGAGGAATCCGAGCCGAGCGAAGCGCTCTGTGTTTGGGATTTGATGCTTGAAGATTCATGCTTTGAACTTCCTGCTTTCTTCCCTTGCCCACTGGTCCGCGGCGATGACCGTCTCGAGCTTGTCGGACGGCCGGACTTCATGCTTGTCCATCACGGCGGCGACGCATTCCCAGATGCCGGGGAAGGGGAGGGCACCGGCGCGGAAGGCTTCCACGGCGACTTCGTTGGCGGCGTTGTAGACGGCAGGCAGCGTGCCGCCTTCCAAGCCGGCGCGACGGGCGAGGTCCAGGGCAGGAAAATCCTCGCGGCGCGGCGCTTCGAACTCGAGCTTCGCCAAGGTGGGAAAATCCAGCGGTTCGAGGCCGCCGCGGACGCGCTCGGGCCAGGTGAGCGCATACTGGATCGGAAAGCACATGTCGGTCCGGCTGAGCTGCGCGAGCACCGAACCGTCGCGGAATTCGACCATCGAGTGGATGATGCTCTGCGGATGCACGACCACGTCGATGCGCTCCATGCCGATGCCGAACAGCCAGCGGGCCTCGATCATCTCGAGCCCCTTGTTGAACAAGGTGGCGGAATCGATGGTGATCTTGGGCCCCATGTCCCAGGTGGGATGTTTGAGGGCTTGCGCCGGCGTCACGTCGCGGAGTTGCGACGACGGGAGTTTTCGGAACGGTCCGCCGGATGCGGTCAGGACGAGCCGCGAGACTTCGTCGGACCCGCCGCGGTGGCCGTCGAGGCACTGGAAGATCGCGTTGTGCTCGCTGTCCACCGGCAGCAGGCTGCAGCCGTGTCTTTCCGCGGCGGCGGTGATCACTTCGCCGGCCATGACGAGGATTTCCTTCGAGGCCACGGCGAGATCCTTGCCGGATTCGATCGCGGCGAGCGCGGGCCGCAAGCCGGCCGTGCCCACGATGGCGACCAGCACGATGTCCGCTTCGGCGAGTGCCGCGAGTTCGGAAAGCCCCGCTGCGCCGGTGAGGATGCGGACGTCCGGCGGCAGCAGGCGGCGCAGCTCGGCTTCCTTCGCGGGATCGTAGAGCGCCACGTGTTTCACGCCGGTCTCGCGGGCCTGGCGCGCGAGTTTCTCCACGCTGTTGCACGCGGCGAGGCCGACGATCTCGATGCGGTCGGGGAGTTCCCGGGCGACCTTGAGGGTGGAGCAGCCGATCGAGCCGGTGGAGCCGAGCAGGACGATCCGGCGCTTGCGCGGTGGATTCATGAAAGGGCGGGGAGAACGCGGGTCAGGTAGAAATACAGCGCCGGCGCGGTGAAGCAGAGGCTGTCGATCAGGTCGAGTCCGCCGCCAATGCCGGGGAGCATCCGGCCGGAGTCCTTCGCGCCGAGCGAGCGCTTGATCAGGCTCTCCGCGAGGTCGCCGATCACGGCGAGGACGGCGAGGATGAACCCGAGCGCGATGACATGAATCCAACCGCCGAGCACCGCGAGCTGCGCCGGGAAAATGGCATATAATCCGCAGGCGGCGAGTTGTGCGAAGAGCAAGGCGCCGCCGATGCCTTCCCATGTCTTGCCCGGGCTGACGTGCGGGATCATCTTGTGGCGGCCGATGGCGGAGCCGACGATGTAAGCGCCCATGTCCGTGAATTTCGTGACCGCCACCAGCCATAGCAGGGCAAAGGCACCGGGAACCTCGCCGGTCCCCGGAAGCGTGAAGACGATCTTCGCCGCGAAGTTGAACAGGAAGGGAATGTAGATGAAGCCGAGGACCGTCGCGGCCACCGCCGTGAGCGGGTCCAGCCCGCGGATCGGGTGGCGGAGCTGCAGGGTGAAGGCTCCGGCGATGACGAGGAAGATCGCGCCGGCGTCGAGTCCGGCGGGGACGGTGGCGCCGCCGCGGTGGAATCCGATGTAAAGCGCCGCGCTGTAGAGCACCGCGACGAGCAGCCCGAAGCGCGGAAAGGCGGGCACCTTCGCCGCGCGCAGCATGCGGAAGAATTCGGCCGTCGAGACCAGCGTGAGCAGGCCGATGATCGCGAGATAAGCCCAGGCCCACATGCTGGCGAAGGCGGCGGCCACCACGCCCCAGAGCAGCAGCGTGCTGCCGGTGCGGCGGACGAAAACCGCCGCCTTGGACGGAGCGGCGCTGGGATTTTGGGAGGCCATCTGCGCCCGCATCCAAGACGTGGGATTCCATGCTGGCAACTCATTAGCGGGACGCATTTCCGCTGCCGCGCAACCTTTCGGAATGCGTCCGGTTCCATGTTCGGCACGGCCGGCGTCCGGTCGTCGACACGCTCAAACCCACAACGATCCCGATCATGAAAACCACCCCTCTTCTCGCCCTCGGCATCCTGGCCGGCACCGCCGCCGGCGCGTTCGCCCAAGAAGAACGGCCCGAGCGCCGCCAGCGCCCGATTCCGCCGGAAATGCTCAAGGAGTATGACAAGGACGGCGACGGGCAGCTCAGCCAGGACGAACGTCAGGCGATGCGCGAGGCCATGCGCGCCCGCATGGAGGAAGCCCGGAAAGCGGCGCTCGCGAAGTACGACGCCGACGGTGACGGCCAGCTGAGCCAGGAAGAGCGCGGCAAGATGCGCGCCGATCTCGTGAAGGAGTTCGACAAGGACGGCGACGGCCAGCTCAACGACGAGGAGCGCCAGGCCCTCCGCCAGTCCGGCCGCGGCTGGGGCATGATGGCCCGCGAAGGCCGGGGCAACCGCGAAGGCCGCCAAGGCCGCGGCGAGCGCCGCCAGTCCGAAACCGAGACGCAGGAAACCGAAACACCGCAGGCCGAGGACAAGGCCGAGGAGAAGCCCGAGGCCGAGGAAACTCCGGCCGCCAAGGAAACGCCTGCCGAAGAATAATCCACGACGGGAAACCCCACCCTCCGATCGAGACGCCGCGGTCCTGGCAACGGGCCCGCGGCGAATTCGTTTTCAGAGTTCCTGCTCGATCGCCTTGAGCGTGAGGAACAAGTCCTGCCAGCGCTTGAGCCGCGGCTCGACCGCGACTTTCTCCGCCGCGATGTGCTTGCGGACGGCGCCGAGCGTGTCCGCGTAGTCCTGGAAGACGACGCGCAGCGCCTCCTCGTAATCCGCCCGCAAGGTGCTGGCGAAGCTGCCGCAGGTGTCGAGCAGCCGGTCCTGGAACTCCGAGACGATCGCCCGCCGGGTCCGCCAGGCGACGAAGATCGCGCCGAGGAGGAAAACGCCGGCCAGCCCGCAGAGGATTCCCGGCAGCCATGGCAGCGCGAGCGCGCCGCAGGTGGCACCCGCCGTGACGAGCGCGAGGGTGGTGAAGGTGAAGGATTTCAGCGCGAGGTTCCGGCGGCGCAGGTCCTTGTCGAGCTGGTGGCGGACCTTGAGATTGCCGATGCCTTGGCGCGCCGAGCGCCCGAGGCGGGAAACGAAGCGCGCGCGCGCCGTCGCCAGCGTCGCCTCGGGCGGGCCGGAGCCGCCGATGTCCACGCCGGTCGCCTGGTGGACGCGTTCCACCAAGCCGTCCCAGTGGTCGCGGCAGGAATCGACGACCTCGTTGCCGTCCTTCTCCGCGACGGCTTCCACCGCGCCCTGCAGCCGCTCGATGAAGAGCGCCTCCATGTCCTGTCCGGTGCGGTCGCCGGTGAAGAGCCGTTGGATCGAGCGCGCCGCGCCCAGACGCCGGCCCAGGACTTTCGAGACCCAGACCGCCTCGCTTTGGAAAACCTCCGCCACCTCGGACAGGTGGCGCGGCAGGCGCACGACGAAGCGCTCGCGCATGCCGTCGATCTCGCGCTCGACCTCCTCGAGAAAGCGGCCTTGCGCGCCGAGGCCGCGCGTTTGTTCCTCGATCCGATCCTCCACCGCGTGAAGCGCCGCGGAAGTCTGGGAGCGCCATGTTTCCAGCAGCTTGCGCCGTTCCGGCGAGCCGCAGACGCTCCGCGAGATGAAGTCCTCCAGCGCCGGGTAGCCGCTTTGCTCGAAGGTCCGGCGGCCGAACGGCTGGGCGCGCTTCGCCTCGAGCGCCAGCTTCGCTGAAACGGCGAAGACCGGCGGCACGCGGCCGATCCGCTTCATCGAGAGATCGCGCAGGTGGCCGAGGATCACTTCCACGTCCGCTGCCTGGCGCTGGTCCGCCTGCTGGATGACGAAGACCAGCCGGTCCAAGCCTTCGGCGGGAAGCCGCGAGAGGAAATCCCAGCTCGCGCCGCCCCACGGGTTCGAGACGGGAAAGACGAACAGCACCAGATCCGCCACCGGCAGGAAGCGCTCGGTGATCTGCTGGTGGCCCTTGGCCACCGAGTTCGTCCCCGGCGTGTCCACCAGGTTGAAATCGCGGAGGAATTCGACCGGGCGGTAGCACTCGCGCAGCACCGGCGTGATGTCCACGTCCTCCGCCTTTTCGCCGTGGCGGTACCAAAGCACCCGATCCGTTTCCGGCAGGACGTTGGCGCGGCACAGGTCGCGGCCGAAGAGCCCGTTGAGCAGCGACGACTTCCCGGCGTTCACCTCGCCGCAGACGACGAAGAGAAAGGGGTTCCCGAGGCCTTCCGCGATTTCCTCGACCGGCAGCATCCCGGCCACTTCCGCGCCGGTTTCCTCCGCCAGCGCGAGGATGCCGCGCATCACGCCGGCCAAGCGCTCGCGCGTGGCGAAGTAGCGCTCGCCGAACCTTGCCGGGCCGCCGCTGGAATGGGTCGTGCTCAGGAGTTCGAGACGGCCGCCGTGGAGGACGCCGGGGATTGCTGCATCGCGATGAGCTGCGAGACGGTGACGAAGCGGAACCCGCGGCGCAGCAGGCCGTCGAGCGTCGCCGGCATGGCGTCGACCGTCTGTTTGTGCAGGTCGTGCGCCAGCACGATGCCGCCGGCCGAGGTGCCGGACAGGATGCGCGAGGTGACCACGCTCGGGCCCGGGCGCTTCCAGTCGAGCGGATCGACCGACCACAGGATCGTCGGGTAGCCGAATTCCTGGAGGACCAGCTCGCGTTGGCGCTGGAGCAGGCCGCCGTAGGGCGGGCGCATCGTTCGCGGGCGGACGCCGGCGGCGTTGTGGATCGCGTCGGCGCAGAGTTTCATTTCCTGGCGCAGTTCGCTGTCGCCGAGCTTGGTCAGAAGCCGATGGGTCTGGGAATGGTTGCCGATCTCATGGCCTTCCGCGACGGTGCGGCGGACGACGTTCGGGTACAGGCTCACGTTGCGGCCGATGACGTAGAAGGTCGCCTTGATGTTGCGCGCGCGGAGCATGTCGAGCAGCCGCGGGGTGTTCTGCGGGTGCGGGCCGTCGTCGAAGGTGATCGCGATGTATTTTCCGGAAACGGGCACGCGGGTGAAGGTGATGCCGGCGCCGCGGGAGAAGTCCGAGCTGAGGCCGGCGGTGTCCGGATTGCGCGGGACGGGGCCTTGGACGGGCGGGGTGCGGTAGGCGGTGTTCGGCGCGGTGCGGATCGGCGCGGCTTCCGGCGGAACGGCGGCGTTCTGCTTGCCGAGCGCCGTGCAGCTCGTGAGCGAGGCGCTGAGCATCAGAAACCCGCGGCGGGAGAACTTCGAGGCGGTGGGAACGGCGGAGGATTCCATAAGGGAGGTGGAGAGCGGTCTCGCGGATGCCGGGGACGCGCGGCGATCTGTTAGCGAGGGTTGAAGTTACACGGGCTTAATGGATGAGGGCCGTATTGTCACGTTCCGTTTTGGGGGCGGAACGCTCACAGGAAGCGCCCGATCAGCGGCCGCAGCGCCTCGACCGTCGCCTCGGGCCATAGGTCGCGCCGCGTCATGATCGCGCCTTCCAGCGCCGCGTGTTCCGGCCACCCGGGCCGAGCAGGAATCCGCGGAATGGCAGAGCCGACGATTTTCTTGGCGGCCGCGACGTTCGCGTGGAGGTGGGCCACCACGGCCTCCGCGGTCACGGGTTCCTCGTCGGTTTTCCAGCAATCGTAGTCGGTCACCATCGCCAGCGTCGCCAGCGCGATCTCCGCCTCGCGGGCGAGCTTTGCCTCGGGCAGGTTGGTCATGCCGATGACGTCGAAGCCGAGCCGGCGGTGGGTCTCACTCTCGGCGCGCGTCGAGAATGCCGGGCCGTCCATGTTCACATAGGTGCCGCCGTCGTGGTGGCGCAGGCCGTTTTCGCGGCAGGCCTCCGCCAGGATCGCGCGCAGGCCGCCGCTGACCGGCTCGGCGAAGGCCACGTGGCCGGCGATCCCGTTGCCGAAGAACGTGTGCTGTTCGCGCCGGCTCATGCTGTCGAAGTACTGGTCCGGCAGCACCACGTCGCGCGGCCGGTATTCCTCCTTCAGGCTGCCGACGGCCGTCACGCAGATCAGCCAGCGGACGTTGAGCGAGCGCAGCGCCCAAAGGTTCGCCCGGTGGTTGATCTCGCCCGGCAGCAGGCGGTGGCCGCGGCCGTGGCGCGGGAGGAACCAAACTTGCCGGCCGTGGAAAATCCCGCCCACCAGCGCGTCGGACGGCTCGCCGAAGGGCGTCTCGATCCGGCGTTCGTCGGTTTGGTCGAAGCCGTCCAGTTCATAAAGCCCGCTGCCGCCGATGATGCCGATCGCTGGATCCATGCGCGGCTGCATAGCGGCCCGCGCCGCCGCTGGCAAACCTCAGCGCAAGCCCCCGCGGCGGCCGACGCGGCGGGGCGCGTCGAAGCGCACGTCCGTGATGCCCGTCCGGCGGCCGGTGCGCGGGTCGATGCTGGCGACCTGCATTTTCTTAAGCGTCCACGTGCCGTCGGCCACCTGCATCACGTCCTCGACCTTGAATTCCTTGAGCAAGCCGCCGTTGGCGTCGCGGCCGTGGACCTGAATGAACGCGCCGTATTTGGTCGAGACCCAGACGTGGACGATCGCGTAGCGGCCGCCTTGGCCGCGCGGCTTGTCGAGGCGGATCTTGTAGCAAGGAAAGGTCCCGACGTTCTCGATGCCTTCGAACTTCGCGTTCGGCCAGTAGAGGAACGGCATCGAGAGGTCCTCGAAGGTGAGGTCCGTGCCGGCGATCGGCTGGGCGAGCTTCGCCGGCGGGAACTTCCGCCACTGGCCGCCGGCCATCTCCATCAGGCGCGCACCGTCGTCGCCGAGTCGCATGTCGAAGGTGTGCCAGGCGCCGTTTTCCTGGTAGTTGAATTGGATCGACTTCCCTTTCAGGTGGAGGTTCACCGGCACGCGCCGGCCGCTTTTGGCGAGGTGGCCGCCGAGGCCCTCGTCGCCTGGCAGCTTGGCCAGGGTGGCGGCCACCCGCGCGCGCTCGATGATGGCGTCGGCGTCCGGCTGCTGGGCGTGGGCCGCGGGCACGGCCGCGAGCGAAAGGGCGAGGAAGGCGGTTTTGAAATTCATGGTCGCAAGATGGTGGAATTCCGTGCTTCGACAAGGGCGGGCCGGGATTCCTTCAAAAAAGCGCCGCCCCGGCGGCCCCCTATTTCCAAAATCCCGGGCTTTTGGGGCTTGTCGACTTCCGCCGTGGGTCGTTGGATTCCGGCACGCCGCCGTTCCCCCACATGAGCCTTCGCAAGCAGCTTACGGACATCCTGCCCACCTTGCTCCCGGGCAATCCCGGCGACGCCATCAAGGGCACGGAGCTGATCCGGCTCACGCGCCTCCAGCTCACGGGAAACTACTCGGACGCCTCGCTGCGCTACCATTTCTCCATCATGTCGTGCGATCCGGCCTCGCCGATCGCCAAGGTGGAGAAGGGCCAGGGCTATTACCGCCGCAGTGCCCCGCCGCCCGCGCTTTCAAGCGCCCAGGAGCTGCTCTCGATGACGCAGGGCAAGCTCGAGGATCTCACCGCGGACCGCGCCGGCATGGACGACGCGATGATGCGAATCCGCAAGTTCCGCGCCGTGGTGACCCGCTATTTCGAGGTGAACGGCCGCTTTCCCTTCGCCTTCCGCCAAGCTTTCGCCAAGGACGCCCCGCTCGGAAACCTCTGGAAATTTCCCGAGCTGGTTCTCGTCGACTGGGAGACCGGCGGCTCGCCCGACGAGGAAATGTCGCTCGACGAGACGATGCTCGCCTTCAAGCAGCGGCTCGGCATTCCGCCCTTCCGTCTGCATGCCGCGCGCCTGCGCATCCAGCCTTCGCTGCTCACTTTTCGCGAGGATTTCTTCCAGACGCTCTCGGTCTCGATGTGGGCCCAAGGCGGCGAGTTGATCTACGCCGCGCCGGTCGAGGACGAGGCGCTGGCCGACAGCCTGCGGAAACTCGGCGCGGTTTTCGGCGTCGGCGTCACCTCGTTCGGTCTCACCGCGGCCGCCCTCGACGACCTGCCGCGCCCGGCGAACATCCTGAACGCCCACCCGCGCGAAACGGAGGCCATCATGGCCAAGCTCGAGATCAACCGCATCTGCGTGCCGGTCTCCCGCGCCCACCTCGATTGGAACGCGCTCAGCTCGCTGCGCAACGAATCGCCCGAGGCGGAGAGCCTCGTCCAGTGGCTCACCCGCTGCATCGACGAGCGCCGCGCCGAGCCCTTCAAGGACGAGTAACGGCGTGGCTTGGGGATTTGAAAGCGTCGCCATCGTCGGCTCCGGAGCCGTCGGCCTCTACTACGGCGGCCGGCTCGCCGCCGCGGGCGCGGACGTGAGATTCCTCCTCCGCTCGGACTTCGACGCGATCTCGCAGCACGGCCTGCGCGTCGAGAGCGTCCACGGCGATTTCCGCCTGCCGCAGGTCCGGGGATTCCGCTCGTCCCCGGAAATCGGCCCCGTCGACCTCGTGATCGTCGCTTGGAAAGCCACCGCCAACGACCGCCTCGCCGAGGTCCTCCCGCCGCTGCTTCACGATGGAACGCGAGTGCTCACGCTCCAGAACGGCCTTGGAAACTGCGAGCGCATCGCGGAGATCGTCGGCCCTGAGCGCACGCTCGGCGCGTTGTGCTTCGTCTGCCTGAATCGCCTCGAGCCCGGCTTCGTCCGCCACACCGCCGGCGGCCGGATCTCCATCGGCGAGTGGCGGCCGGACGAACGCCGCCGCGCCGCGGAAATCGCCCGCCGCATGAAGGACGCCAGCATTCCCGCCGAAGCGGTGGAAAATCTCGCCGCCGCCCAGTGGACCAAGCTCGTCTGGAACATCCCGTTCAACGGCCTCGCCATCGCCGAAGGCGGCATCACCACCGACGTGCTGCTCGCCTCGCCCGACACCGAGTCGCGGATCCGCGAGCTCATGCACGAAGTCGTCGCCGCCGCCCGCGCTCTCGGCCTGCCGCTCGACGAAGCGCTCGTGGAGACGAACATCGAGCGCACCCGCCCCATGGGGCCCTACCGGCCGTCGAGCATGATCGACTTCGTCGAAGGACGCGAGATCGAGTTCGAGGCGATCTGGGAGGAACCACTCCGCCGCGCCAAAGCGGCCGGCGTTCCCATGCCCGCTCTCGGGCGGCTCGTCACGGACATGAAGCGCCGGATCCAGAACCGCCCGC
Source organism: uncultured Verrucomicrobiales bacterium (assembly GCA_965651855.1). Taxonomy (GTDB): domain Bacteria; phylum Verrucomicrobiota; class Verrucomicrobiia; order Verrucomicrobiales; family Akkermansiaceae; genus Luteolibacter. The sequence goes on along the minus strand of CBFGTW010000090.1, from coordinate 8,064 downwards.
CCGGCCAGTCGCCCCGGTAGCGGGACAGGGCGGCCGGAACAGCGCCGCCGGTTCGTCAAAAAAGCCAGCCCACCTGGCGGCGGGCTGGCTGTGGAGTTGGTGCGGTCGCCAAGTCGACTCAGGCGACGCGCCGACGGCGGAACGCGAGCAGGCCCAGGGCGCCGACACAAAGGACGGCTCCCGAGGGCTCCGGAACCTGGACGAGACCGGTGGTCGTCGAGATCGCATTGGCCAAGGCTTGGACGCCGGCCTCGGTGTCCGGCATGAAGGCGGCGCTACCGCTGCCGGCGACCTCGGGGAGATTGAAAAGTAGCCGGTCGCCACCCAAGACAGCGCCACCCGCGGTCAGGTCGCCCGCCTGCCATCGGGCAGCGAGGATGTTGCCGCCGAGGCTGGCGAGGATCTCGCCCTCGCCCACGCTGCTGCCGGATCCGGTGGCGTCGAAGTTGCCGGTTCCGCTCCACCAGTCGGCTGGTCCGGCAGGCACCCCGAAGACCGCGGCGCCGGCTGCGGTGACCGTGGTTTCGTCTCCGGTCACGGGTCCGCCGCCAACGGCTCCTCCCGCGTGCCAGCCCCAGCGGTCGCCGTCAGGACGGGCCACGTAACTGGTCATGACGATCACGGGAATCGTCATGCTGTTGAAGGTGGCCGAATTGGTCGCGTTGCCGTACGCGCCGCTGAACAGCCGGCGTCCGATCACGAGGATGTCGGTGTCGACCGGAACGGTGGCCGGGTTGGAAAAATCTCCATAGGTCACGTTCACGTCCACGAAGTTCGTGGTGAAGAAGTCGATGATCGGCTGGTTGTTGTTGATTTCGCCGTCCATGATGCCGGAGATGGCGATGTTCACGGCGGCGTGGCCGGATGACACGGTGGCGACGGCGACGAGGGCCGCGACGGCGAATCTCCCCATCACGTGGGAGCGGTCGGATCGGAGTTTCATAGGTTGGGTTGGGTTTATTTGGGTATGTGCGATTGATGATTCAGTGGGAGGACGCAATCGAAACCGGAGGTGCCGGTTTCAGGCTGAGTTCATCCAAACGTGGCTCCCTTGGCAAGCGAGAATTAAACGTTTTATCCTCCGGTTTTCCGGGGCTTCGTGGGCATCGGTTCGAACCTCGGCCGCTTCCCGCGTCCGCGCCTCCCGGAACGATGCTCCGCCTTGGGAGAGGGCCCGGTGCCTCCCAATCCCGAAGAATCAAAACACCCGATACCGGTTCACTCCCCGTCCGTGCGGAAGGGAACGGCGGGGAGGCCGGCCTTGTTGTAGAGCGTCGCCCGCGGATTCGCCTGCCAAGCGTAGCGGACGAACTTCGGCTTCGGCACCTCGGGCGAGGAAACGACGACCGTTGCGCCCTCAATCCGCGGCTCGGCCCAGGCCCATTTCCCATCCTCCCCGGCGAGGGAGAATTCGGGCGGGCCGTCGCCGCGGACTTGCAGGCCGTCGTCGGCGTGGTCGAAGTGCAGTCGCAGCGCTCCGCCCGAATCGGTGGGTTCGGCGGAACGGAAGACCGGACCGGAGGAAGGAATTTCGCGGCCGTAGTGCCCGGCCAGCGCGAGGAGCGCGAGCCGCTCGGCGACCTCGCGCTTGTCCCGCGGGTGGATGTCCGCGGCGTCGCCCTTGTCGATCGCAAGGGCGAGTCCGCTGTTGTCCACGCTTGCCGCCACCGCCGCTTGCGCGTCCCGCAGTTCCGCCCAGGGATGGTCGCCACCGGGTTCTCCCTGCCGCGGCAAGTAGGCCGCGAGGCTCACGATGTGGAACGGGAAATCTCCCTGGCCGAAAGCGTCGCGCCAATCCGCGATCATCGCCGGGAGCAGCTCCCGGTATTGCGCGGCGCGCCCGACGTTCGCCTCGCCCTGGTACCAGATCGCGCCGGTCAGCCCCATCGGCGCGAGGGGAGCGATCATGCCGTTGTAAAGTACGGCGGGCATCGTAGGCCAGTTCTCGTAGCCGGCCGGGAGTGGATGTGGCGGCCGCGCGTCCACCGCGACTTTTCCACGCCAGCCGTCCTCCAGCGGAACTTCGCTCTTGTCGCCGAGCAGGAGCCTGAGGTCCGCCGCGGGCGAGCGGAAGCCGCCGTCGGGCCGGCTCTTGAGCACACGGATCACGAGGGTGTTTTCGCCGGCGCGCAGCACGCCGTCGGGGATCGCGTGGTTGCGCGGATTTTCCACCCAGGCGCTCGCGCCGATCCAGCGGCCGTTGATGTGCACCGTGTCCATCCGCTCGACCACGCCGAGTTGGATGCGCGCGCCGGCCGTGGCCGCGCCCTCCGGCAGCGTGATTTTCTTGCGGAAATAGACGACCGCCGGCGTGTCCGGCACGCCCAGCTCGGCGAAGCCATTCTTCAATGTCACGGACGCCCAGTCGCTGTCGTCCAGCTCCGGCGAGAACCAAGCGTTGTCCTTGTGGCCGGGATCGAACTCGTCGTACCAGTGCGCGATGAAGTTTCCGTACTGCGGCCCGCCGAGTTCGCGCAGGCGGGTGACTTCATCGAGCGCGGGATCGAACCCGCCCAGCCGCCGCAGTGTTTCCGCGCGGGTCCAGCTCTCGGCCGGCGTGCCGCCGATGGCGGCCTGCACCAGACCGATCGGGACTTCGAGTTCTTCCTGGAGCCGCCGGCCGAAATGATAGCCGACGGCCGAGAAGCCCGCCGCCGTTTCGGGCGTGCACGTTTTCCACGTTCCCTTCGGCAGCGGCAGCGGCTGGTAGCCGACCTGGCTGGCCGCGGTGAAAAGCCGGATGGTAGGTCGGTCGGCGGATGCGATCGCCTCGTCGGCTCCGTTCGAGCGGGACAGGGAGAACTCCATGTTCGACTGGCCGCTGCACAGCCACACGTCGCCCACCAGCACGTCCGTGAGCTCCTCGCGCCGGGGGCCGTCGAGCACCAGCGTGTATGGACCGCCCGCGGGCGGCGGGGTGAAGCGGACCGACCACTTGCCGTCCTCGCCCGCCACCGTCCGCGCCGTCTCGCCGCCGACCTCGAGTCGCACTTCCGCTCCCGGCTCGGTCCAGCCCCAGAGGGTGTTCGGTTTGTCCCGCTGGAGGACCATGTGGTCGCCGAAGGCGGGGCTGAGGAAGGGAAGGTCCTGGCTGGAGGAGGCGAGGGGAACGAGGCCGAGCAGGATGACAGCGAGGGCGGATCGCAAGGGCGTGGGAGGTGCGGGCTGTGGCGGGGGATCTTCGCGCCGACTGAAGTCAGCGCTCCATTTCGCGGGCCTTCTCGATCACGGCGTGGAAGGCGGGTTTCGGCTCGAGCTCGCGGTCGAAGAGCAGCGGGTGGTTCGTCCGGCCGCGGACCGGGAAACCGTTGAGCCAGGTCTGGCCGTCGCTCAGGCCCCAGAAGGTCACGCGGGTGATGGCGTCGCGGTGCTTGAGGTAGACTCCGAAGATGTCGGCATATCTTTGGGCGAGTTTCTCCTGCATGTCATCCGGCAGGCCCTCGGTGTAGGGATTCGCCCCCTGCTCGCGGTTGGAAATGTCCGCCACTCCGGGGTTGTTCCGCGGCAGGACGTCGACGTCGAGCTCGGTGACCATCACCTTCAGCCCGAGCTCCGCGAACACTTCGATGGTCTTCTCGATTTCCGACAGCTCCGGGAAGCCGATCAGGAAGTGCGACTGCGTGCCGACGCCGTCGATCGGCACGCCGCGCTCGAGCAGGCCCTTGACCAGCTTGACGCAGTTGTCCCGCTTGCGGGGGATCTCGAGGTTGTAATCGTTGTAGTACAGTTCGGCCTCCGGGTCCGCTTCCTTGGCGAAACGGAACGCGTGGTCGATGAAGTCGTCGCCGATGATGCGGCGCCACGGCGAGTCGCGCAGCATGTCGTCGCCGCCGTCGGAGAGCGCTTCGTTGACCACGTCCCAGCCCTTCACCTTGCCCTTGTAGCGGCCGGCCACCTTGTGGATGTGGTCGCGCATCCGCTCGAGGAGCAGCTCGCGCGTCGCCCCTTTCCCGTCTTCGCCCTGGAACACCCAACGGGGCGTCTGGCTGTGCCAGACCAGGGTGTGTCCGATGACTTCCATGTCATGCTTTTCCGCGAACTTGATATAAGCGTCCGCCGTTTCGAAGCGGTAGCGATCCGGTTCCGGGTGGATGAGCTGCCACTTCATGTCGTTCTCCGCGGTGAGCGAGTTGAACTGGCGGCCGGCGAGTTCCGCGGCTTTTTCCTGACGCCCGGTAACCTGCCGCGAGTTGAGCGCGACGCCGACGGTGAAGTCGTTCTCGAAGGCGTCGCGCAAGGTCGGCTCCGCGGCGGCGACCGAGAGTGAGAGGACGAGGCAATAGGGGATCGGATTCATGGCTCAGCGGAAGATGTGCTGCGAGAAGTAGTGGAGCGCGTTCGCCCAGTGGACCGGATCGTGGCCTTGGCCGTCCACGTGCCAGACGTGCGGCACGGCATTTTCCTCGAGATAGGTGCGGACTCCCTTGCTGATGTGGAAAAGACCGTCTTGGTTGCCGCAGGTGAGCACCAGGAGTTTCAGCTTTTCCTTGGCCTTGTCCGGGTCGGGGACGAGCTCCGTCGGCGGCTTGGTGTTCGGCGCGGAGGAGAACGCGCCGATCCAGGCGAAGGTGTCCAGGTTGCCGAGCCCGAAGTTCAGCGTCTGCCCGCCGCCCATGGAGAGCCCGGCGAGCGCGCGGCCTTCGCGGGCGGCGCGGGCTCCGTAGTTCTTCTCGATGAACGGGATCACGTCGTCCAACAGATCGCGCTCGAACACCGCGAAGGCGGGCGCGGACGCGAACACGTCGCCTTCCGCGCGGTCGTTCTTCTGCGCGCGGCCGTTCGGCATCACCACGATCATCGGCTCCGCCTTGCCGTCGGCGATGAGGTTGTCCATCAGCACGTCCACTTTGGCGAAGCGCTGCCACTCGGTCTCGTCGCCGCCGATGCCGTGGAGGAGATAGAGTACTGGATATTTCTTTTCTTCGGCATATCCCGGCGGGGTGTAAACCTGCATCTTGCGGGTGGTGCCGACGGTCTTGGACTCGTAATCGACTGTCTCGAGCTTGCCGCGCTCGACTCCCTCGCGGGCGTCGTTGAAGCCGGCGGGCGGCGGGTCGTACGCCGGTTTGTCGTCCGGCCCGATCTCCACCTTCTGTCCCAGCCGCGGCGGGATTTCCGGCTCGGCGGGACCGTCCGGCAGCGGGCCGCGGGCGGCCTCGAATTGCGCCGGGCCGAAATCGCCGACCTTGCGGGTGAAGGCGATCCTGTCGTCGGTTAGCTTGCCGGTGTAGCTGATCCGCATCTCGTTGCCCTGGAACGAGACGGTCTGGGTGAAGCTGAGGTTCCCATCGTCGATTTTCCCGTCCTGGATTTCCAGTTCGCGGGCGCCGCGGCCGAAGTGGGAGATGGTCTTGCCCGTGAGCTTGCCGTCGTCGGCCTGGAACTCGAACTGAATGCGCTGACGGCCGCGCGGCGTGTCGATTTCGGCATGCCACGGCCCGGAGATCTCGGCCGCGCCGGCGATGGTGGCCATGAATCCGAGGGCGGCGGCCGGGAGAATGAAGTGTTTGGTTTTCATAGTGGTGGCTTGGTTCTGGAATGAAACCTCCGCGGTGGCGGCGGGTGGCGGTCAGGGTTGGAGAATGAGGAGGCGGAAAAACCGGCGGCGTGTTCCAGACTCGAAGGGCACGACGAACTCGAGTGGTTCCCCGGCGCCGGACTGCGGTTCGCCGAGCGGTTGCCAGTCGCCCGCGGTGAGGTCATCGCAAACCTGGAGCTGGTAGAGGCGGCCGGCCACGGAAGCCGCGGTGGCGAGGACCGCCTCGCCGTCGATGAAGGCGAGCGCGGGCGGGCGTCGTTCGGCTTCGGTGATCGGCTGCGCGGAGGGCGTGGCGCTGACTCGCGCGGACGTTCCGCTTTCGCCGATGCCGTTCACGGCGGTGACGATGTAGTGGTAGGTGGTGCCGGTGGCCACCGCTGCGTCACTGTAGTTGGTCACCGTCAGATCGTCCGCGACCGTCGTGTAGGGGCCGCCGCTCGCGGTCGATCGTTTCAGGCGGTAGCCGGAGGCGCCGGGCACGGCCGACCACGCGAGGTCGATCCGCGAGGGCAGCACCGCCACGACCGCCAGCACGCCCGGTGCGGGCGGCAGCACGGTCTCCGCGGGGCCGTGACCGACGGGCGCCGCGTGGCCGTCGGGCTGGATGACGAACTTGTCGAGGCCGGTGCCGTTCTCGCGGTAGACGATTTCGAGGAGGTGGCCGCCGGTGGAGAGATTGTCGAGTTGGGCGTTGTCCACGGCATACCAGGTGCCGTCGCCGGCGCGGCCGTTCTCCATGGTCCAGTTGCCGCCGTCGACCCGCCAGAAGAACGAGTCGTCGTCGGCGGTCGGCGCGAAGACGCGGAACCAGAACCGATGGTTGCCGGCGGCGGAGATGTCGAACGGGTACGCCGCCACGTATTCCGCCGTGGTTCCTGCCGGTGCGAAGTCGATGGTGTTGTGGACGGGGTCGACCTCGATGTAGGCGCCGCCCGAGGCGCTCGCGCTGCCGGTGGTGATCCAGCGGCTGCCGAGGATGCCATGTTCCGCCTCCATCGAAACGATGCCGCCACTTTGCACGAAGCCGCGGGGAGTGGCGGCGGCTTCTTCGCTGCGGTCGCCATCGGTGATGCCGTTGTCCGCGGCGACGATGTAATGATAAGTCGTGCCGTTGGTGACCGACGGGTCATGATATGAAGTCGTGGTCGCCGTGCCGACGGTCTCATAGGGTCCGCCGGAGACGGGGCTGCGGCGGATCGTGTAGGACGACGCGCCGCCGACGGCTTCCCAGCTCAGGTTCACCTGCGAGACCGAGGGAACCGCCTTCAGGCCGACCGGAGCGGGCGGGGGATCCGCGAGCTTCGCCACGTCGGCGGGACCGAGCGCGCCGCGATAGATCCGGAAGTCGTCGAGCACGCCGGCGAACGCACCACCACCGAGGCGGGTGGTCGTGGTGACGCCGAGGTCGGACGGGCGATGGGTGAGGGCCGCCGTCGTCGCCACCGGCTCGCCGTCGAGATAAAGCGTTGTGGTTCCGCCGGACTTGACGAGGGCCGCGTGCGACCAGCTACCGGTCGGGAACTGGACGGCCGGCGGCGCTTCAAGCACCTGCGCGACTCCGCCCACGGAGATGGAGAAACGCATCACGCCTTCCGGGGTACGCGGCGTGAAGGTCATGCCGTTGGCATCGTCGCCGGTGCTGAAATCGAAGACCCGCGCGCCATCGGAGAGCGCGCCGGGTTTCAGCCAGAAGCCGATCGTGAAATCGTCGATGCCGGTGAAAATGCCCTCCGGCAGGTTGAGGTGGCCGCCGCTTTCGAATCCGAGCCCGCCCTCGATCCGCCCGTCTTCCCATGCGGATCCGCCGGCGAGCGCGCCGTGCCAGCCGTTGCCACTCGAGTCCGTGGCGGTCGGGCCGCTGCCGTCGTCGAAGCGCAGGTGCGCCGTCTTCACTGCGCCGGGAGTCGCCGCGGGTACGGCGGCGGTGTATTCCAGCACCGGACGCAAGGCGGCGTTGGCGCTCTCGCGCGAGTGGAAACCGACGAAATTCCAGCCTTCGTTGGTCACCCGCAGGGACAGGATGCCGTCGCCGGCGGCCTCGGTCGTCACCGCGTTCGTCAGATCGATTTCCGCCGTTTGGCCCACCGCGTAGCCGCCGACGCTGGCGACGATCGTTCCGGCGGCGGTCGGGCGGTTGTTCCAGGTGACGGCGGCTTCCGACCACCCGTCGTCCGCGATCCGCTCGAAGTGCAGGGTCGTCGGGCCGTCGACTTGGAAGGGGACGAGCTTGAGTTTCGCGGACTGCACGGCCTCGAGTTCCCTCACGTCAAACCGGAGATAAGTGATGCGGTTGAAGTTGAGATCCGCCGCGTCGTGCTTCGCCACCAGTTGGTCGCTGGCGCCGAAGTTCGTGCCCGCCGATCCGCCGCCGCGGACGTAGGCGTCCGCCGTCGGGGAGATGGACCCGGCCGAGGACCCGCGCGTCCCGGCCTCCGGCGGCGCCGCGGTGCAGCCCGGCCAGCCCTGGCCCGGCGGCACCTGGACCTACGCCGGCCCGCCCACGACCCGCACCCAGCTGCAGGACG
>CBFGTW010000089.1:0-18427 GCA_965651855.1 uncultured Verrucomicrobiales bacterium | reverse complement strand
CCGCGCTCGACACGGCCGGTGCAGACGGTGCCGCGACCTTCGATCGAGAACACGTCTTCGATCGGCATGAGGAAGGTCTTGTCGATCGGGCGCTCCGGCTCGGGGATGTAGGAATCCACCGCGTCCATGAGCTTGATGATGGCTTCCTTGTGGCCGGCGTCGCCTTCCAGCGCCTTGAGAGCGGAACCCTTGACCACCGGGATCTCGTCGCCGGGGAATTCGTAGGTGGAGAGCAGGTCGCGCACTTCCATTTCGACGAGCTCGAGGAGCTCCTCGTCGTCGACCATGTCCACCTTGTTCATGAACACCACGAGGGCGGGCACGCCGACCTGGCGGGCGAGCAGGATGTGCTCGCGAGTCTGCGGCATCGGGCCGTCGGCAGCGGAAACCACCAGGATCGCACCGTCCATCTGGGCGGCGCCGGTGATCATGTTCTTCACGTAGTCGGCGTGGCCGGGGCAATCCACGTGAGCGTAGTGGCGCTTGTCGGTTTCGTACTCGACGTGCGCGGTGTTGATGGTGATGCCGCGCTCACGTTCCTCGGGAGCCGCGTCGATGTCCGCATAGCTCTTCTTTTGGGCGAAGCCCTTGTCGGCGAGCGTGTTGGTGATCGCGGCGGTGAGGGTGGTCTTGCCGTGGTCAACGTGGCCGATGGTGCCGATGTTGACGTGCGGCTTGTTGCGCTGGAATGCTTCTTTTGCCATGGTGGTTGTGGTTTCGCGTGAGGCTGCTTGTGGAAGACTTCGACGTGGCCCTGGAGCTCGTGGGGGGAATTGAACCCCCGACCTCATCCTTACCAAGGATGCGCTCTACCCCTGAGCTACACGAGCAACCGGCGTTGCCTGGTTTGACCTTCCTTCGTTTCGACAAAAACACCGCGTCCTGTCTCGATTTTCCGGACCGGGCGCGGCACCCCTGACGAGCTGTGGGGAAGAGCGGGCGGACGTTAACAAAGCCGACCACTCTGTCAAAAAAAATATCGTTGAAAAGAAAATTGATCGGAAACGCCCGAAATTCCGGCATTTCACACCCCTTCGGGCGACCCGGAGGGGGCCGGTTCCGGCTCGGTTTCCGGCACCGGAAGCGACAGCCGGCGGATCTCGAGGCAGCGCCCGGAAGCGGTGTCCACATCCGCGATCAAGCCGCACAGGCGGACCGGTCCCTTGGCCACGGGAAAGCGGGTCGGCATGCCGCTGCGGAACCGCCAGACGATGGACTCGATGGTGCGCCCGAGGATCGACTCTTCCGGGCCGCACATGCCGGCATCCGTGAGAAAGCCGGTGCCGCCGGGAAAAACGCGCTCGTCCGCGGTCTGCACGTGGGTGTGGGTGCCGACGACCACCGAGGCGCGGCCGTCGAGCATCCGCCCGAGGGCGATCTTCTCGCTGGTGGTCTCGGCGTGGATCTCGACGAAGATGACGTTCACGCCGTCCGCCCGCAGGCGCTCGACCTCCGCCTCCGCGGCGAGGAACGGGTTTTCCAAAGGCGGCTGGATGAACGAGCGACCCTGCACTTGGACGACGGCGACGCGGCCTTTCGCGGTCTCGAGCACGACGCTCCCCTGCCCCGGCGTTTCGGGGGGATAGTTGAGCGGCCGGAGCAGGCGCGGCTCGGTCGGGAAATAATCGACGATCTCCTGCTGGTCCCAGACGTGGTCGCCGGTGGTGACCACGGCGGCGCCGGCGCGCAGCAGGTCGATGGCGATCTTCGGCGTGATGCCGCGTCCGCCGGCGGAGTTCTCGCCGTTGACAATGATGAAATCGATCGCCTCACTCCGTTTGAGTTCCGGTAGCTGCGAGATGACGGCTTTTCGGCCGGGCTCGCCGACAATATCGCCGAGAAAAAGGATGCGGATGGAGGACATGACGGAAACGTAAGCGGCGGTGCGCCGGTCGCGGCGCTACTATCGCGACCCCGCGCAGGCGCGACAATTTCCTTTTCCGATGGCGTTTTCACCGAAGCAGATCATCCCGCTCGTCACCGTGACGGCCATCGCGGCGATCGTCGTGACGCTGGTGGTCCTCCGCCCGCCGCCGGAACCGCCCGCGGCGGAAAAGCCGGCCCCGCCGACAGAAGCCGCGACCGCGACGATCGAACCACCGGAAATTCCTCCGCCAGCGGAGGATCCGGCACCCGTCGATCCGCCGGCGGAAGAAGAACGGCCACCGCTTTCCCTGCTCTCCGTCCTCGCGGAAAACCCGGACTGGCAGGCGCTCGAGGCCTTCCAGGAAACCATCACACGCAGTGACTTCGAGCGGCTGCTGACCACCGTTTTCACCACCGGCGAAGCTTGGCGCGGCTACATCACCATCGGCGATGCGGAAGCCCACATCCACACCGGCCGGCCGGAACCGGACGATGTCTTCATCCTGCGCTTCGCCGGGGCCGATCCGGCGCCCCTCCCACGGCACTGGCGGTCGACGTCCGAGCTGCCGCCCGCCCCGGAGGGAAAACCGCTCGACGGCCTGCACATCGCGATCGATCCGGGCCACATCGGCGGCGAGTGGGCGCGGATGGAGGAGCGCTGGTTCGTGGTGGGTGGCGGCCAGCCGGTCTGCGAGGGCGACATGACGCTCCACGTGGCGAACCTCCTGCGGCCGCGGCTCGAAGCCCTCGGCGCGAAGGTTTCCCTCGTCCGCGAAACCCCCGAGCCGGTCACGCCGCTGCGGCCGGATTCGCTCGCTTCCGCCGCGCGGGACGCCCATGCGCCGGAAGACTCGCCGGAGAGCCTGCGGCGCTTCGCAGAACGGCTTTTCTACCGCACCGCCGAGATCCGCGAACGGGCACGGATCGTGAACGAGACGCTCCAGCCCGACCTCGTCCTCTGCCTCCACTTCAACGCCGAAGCCTGGGGCAACGCGAACAATCCGACGCTCGTCGACCGCAGCCACCTCCATCTCCTGTTGAACGGCGCCTACAACGACGACGAAGTGATCCTCGCCGACCAGCGCTTCGCCATGCTCGTGAAGCTCCTCCAGCGCACCCACGAGGAAGAGGCCTTCGTCGGCGCCACCGTGGCGGATGTTTTCGCGGAAGCCAGCGGCCTGCCGCCTTACCGCTACTCGCCGGATTCCAGGAACGCCCTGCCGGTGCGGAACCACCCGTACCTCTGGGCACGCAACCTCCTCGCCAACCGCCTCTACAACTGCCCGGTCATCTTCCTGGAGCCCTACGTCATGAACTCCGTCACCGATTACGCCCGCATCCAGGCCGGCGACTACGAAGGGCTGCGCGAGGTGGCCGGCGAGATGCGCCCTTCGATCTTCCGCGAATACGCCGCCGCCGTCGCCGAGGGCCTCGCCCGCCACTACATCCCCCATCGTGGGGAGGCGGACGGAAAAAGATAGATCCACGCCTCCCCGGACGTTATCGCTCGCCCGCATGCTCCGCCACATCCTGACCTTGCTCGCCGCCGCGGTTCCGGTCGCCTCCGCCCAGGATGGAGGCCAGCTCTACACGCTCTACTGCGGCGCCTGCCACGGCCAGGACGGCAAGGGAGCCACCGGCGGCACCTTCCCCCCGCTCGCCGGCAGCCCGTGGGTGAACGCCGACGCCGCCCTGCCGATCAAGATCGTCCTCCACGGCCTCCACGGGCCCGTCGACGTCTTGGGTAAATCGTTTAATCTCGAAATGCCACCGCAGGGCGCGATGCTCGACGACACGCAGATCGCCGCCATCCTCACCTACGTCCGCAGCTCGTGGGGCAACACCGGCGGTGCGGTGACGCCGGAAGCGGTGCAGGAAATCCGCGCGAACACGGAGCGAAAGGAGCCTTGGACGCAGGAGGAAATCCTCGCGCTCCACCCGCTGCCGCTCACCAAGACCAATCTGGAAAACCTCATCTCGCGCGTCTATCTCGGCCAGTGGCAGGACTTGCCGGACTTCGACAAACTCCAGCCGGAAAACGTCGAGGAGGAGCACACCGGCATCATCAGCGTGAAGCAGGCGCACCGTGAGGACCACTTCGGGATCGTCTGGGAAGGCGAATTCGTCGCGCCGGCGAGCGGCGCCTACGTCTTCCATCTCGATGCGGACGACGCCGGACGAGTCATCCTCGCCGACAAGGAAGTGGCCCGCGTCTCCGGCCACGGGCCGATGGACGGCTCCCGCGCGAGCGAAGGGAAGATCACGCTCGACGAAGGCCGGCACCCGATCCGCATCGAGTATATGGAATACCTCAGCAACCAGTCGATCGCGCTCGGCTGGAAAGGCCCGGGCGACAAGGAGTGGCGCTGGCTTTCGGATGAAAAGGGTGCCAAGACCCAACCGGGCCCGAGCTACCCGATCGAGCCGACCGACGGCCGCACGGCCATCTACCGGAACTTCATCGCCGGCACCACGCCGCGCGCGATCGGCTTCGGCTTCCCCGGCGGAATGAATCTCGCTTGGTCCGCGGACCACCTCGCGCCCGAGCTGATCTGGACCGGCGCGTTCATGGACGGCGGCCGCCACTGGACGGACCGCGGCATGGGCCCCCAGCGGCCGGCGGGCGAGAATGTCGTCACGCTCAGCGGTTCACCCGCGTTTGGCGGCGACGGGAGATTCCGCGGCTACAAGCTCGACTCCGCCGGAAACCCAACCTTCATCGTCACCGTGGGCGACCAGCTCCTGCGCGACGCGTGGAAACCCGGCTCCCAGGGCGAACTGCTCCGCCACCTCACGCTCGACGGCAACCGCTCGCGCGACCTCCTGATCTCCGACCGCCTCCCGCTCGGCGGCAGCGGCGGGGCGTCCTCGCTCGGCGACTCGCTCGAGATCGACGGCGCGCCGCTTGTCGCCCGCGACGGCACGGTCTTGCTCACCTTGCAGCCCGGCCGGGCCGTCACCCTTCGCTACCGTTCGAAGTAACTTTTTCCCAAACCCGTTTTCCCCGATGCGCGCCGTTCTTCTTCCCTGGCTTCTCGCCGCGACCGCCGCTGCCGCCGCGCAGCAGTCGGATTACTACATCCGTGAGGAAATCCCGCTGCCGCCCGGCGAGGTCATGGAGCTCGGCTCGATCGCCCTGCTGCCGGACCAGGAAGTCGCCGTCTCGAGCCGCCGCGGCGACGTCTGGATCTGCCGCGGCGCCTATGGCGACGACCTCTCGCAGGTGACTTGGCGGAAGTTCGCCACCGGCCTCCACGAGCCGCTCGGCATGTTTTGGGAAGACGGCTGGCTCTACCTCACGCAGCGGCCCGAGGTCACCCGCATCAAGGACTCCGACGGCGACGGCCACGCCGACATTTTCGAAACGATCAACGCCGGCTGGGGCATCAACGGCGACTATCACGAATACGCCTTTGGCAGCCCGCGCGACAAGAACGGCGACATCTGGGTGGTGCTCTGCCTGACCGGCTCGTTCCACGCCCACTCGGACTGGCGCGGCTGGGCGGTGCGCATCAGCCGCGACGGCGAGTTGATCCCGACCTGCCCCGGAATCCGCTCGCCCGGTGGCATCGGCTTCAACCACACCGGCGAGGTCTTCTACACCGACAACCAAGGCGTCTGGAACGGCTCGTCGTCGCTCAAGTGGCTCAAGCCCGGCAGCTTCCAAGGCAACCCGACCGGCAACAAATTCCACAAGCTCGCCGACCTGCCGAAGCCGCCCGAGCCGGAGTCCGGCACGCGCGTCGAGGAGGCGCGGAAGAAGTTTCCCGAACTCATGCCGCCGGCCGTCATTTTCCCGCACGGAAAGGTTGGCCAGTCGCCCACCGGCATCGCCTGCGACACGACGGGCGGAAAGTTCGGCCCGTGGGAAAACCAGCTCTACGTCGGCGAGCAGACGCACTCGGAAGTGCAGCGCGTCGCTCTCGAGCAAGTGAACGGCATCTACCAAGGCGCGGTCTTCAAGTTCCTCAGCGGCTTCGAGACCGGCCTGGTTCCCGTGCGGCTCGATGATTCCGGCGTCCTCTTCGCCGGCGGCACGAACCGCGGCTGGGCCTCGCGCGGCTCGAAGAACTTCACCTTCGAGCGCGTCCGCTGGACCGGCGAAACCCCCTTCGAGGTCCTCGACATGAAGGCGGAGCGGGACGGCTTCACGCTGCGCTTCACCCAGCCGGTCGATCCTGCCACCGCCGGCGATCCGGCGAGTTATGCGATGCAGGCGTGGACCTACATTTACCAATCGGAATACGGCAGCCCGGAGGTCGACCAGGCCACGCCGAAAATCACCTCCGCCGAAGTTTCCCGCAACGGAAAATCGGTCCGCCTCAAGATCGACCGCCTCGTCAAAGGCCACGTCCACCATCTCGAATCGAAAGGCGTCCGCTCCGCCGACGGCCAGCCCCTCTGGCACCCGGACGCCTACTACACGCTCAACGAGATCCCGCGCTGAGCGGAGCCGAAGGGCCGGACCAGAGGAGCGCGAAATCCTCCCACGCCTCGCGCTTGGCGTCGCTCCAGCCGGTCATGTCCGGAGCGGCGGCGGATTCCTCGCTTTGCCATACCTGGAATTCGCGGTGCCATTCGAGATGCTGCTCCACTGCAGGCTCAAGATCGGCGGCGCGAGGCTTTGGCTGGTCGGGAATCAAGTGTGCGTGCGGGGATCGACGGAAATCGGCCCCATCCAGTGAACTCCAACGTTGGAGCAGCGCACGCGCGAGGATCTCATTGCCGCCGCTCGATCTGTACGGATCCATTTCCTCAAGGCCGTCGAAGGCAAGCAGCGCCTCGCGCACCTGATCCACCGAGTGAAGCGAAGAAATCACACGTGAGTCGTCACTGCTCCATCCGGAACGAAGCTGCAATACCTCGAACGCCAGGCGTAGATCAACCTTGAGCAACGCTTGGGCGATTCGCCTGAGTTCATCGTTTCCGACGGGCGGCTTTTCGCGGTTCTCGGCATCAGCAAGCGTTAGATCCCGGCTAGCTGGGTCCGCATGCTGACGCGCCCACTCCGCCAATTCTTCCGGCCGCGACCACGCCCACGCTGCTACGATCTCCTCGAACGCCCGGTTCCACCTGGCCGTCACACGCAGCCGCTGCCAGGCCCACTCCACCGCCGCCTCACCGTCCAACGCCGCCCAGCGGGCCAGCAGCGCCCGGGCTGGCAAGGTGAGGCTGTGGTTGCGGACCAACTCGACGCCATCCAATGCGGCCGGGAATGCCGATGCGGGAAGCCGGCCGATCTTCTCGGCCGCTTCGGATTTGGCGGCCGCGTCCGGCGCGCTTTCGAGTTCCCTCAACCAAGATTCCAGCTCTGCCGACGAAGGTGCGGCCGGCCGGTGCACACAGTGACGCGGGGCTGCAACCTTCGGCGGCTCCGCTTCCTGCTCCGGCCATCCAACCAGCCAAGCCGCCGCCGCCAAGACAGCACCTGCAAGGAATGCCGGAACGCCACGTGGAATGTTCATGGTTTCACCTCCAGAATCCGTTGAAGTTCTGTCATCACGTCGGGAGACAAATCCAGATTGTCTGGAACGCGCTTCACCTGGTCCTTGGCCAACAGCTGCCGGAATGAGGCTCGCGAAAGTTGAATTCGAAGGTTCGGATCCGAAATCCGGGCGGCCCACCTCAGCGCCACCAAACCGGGGTAGTCCGAGCCGAAATAGGATGAAGACATCGCCGCTTCCCGCTTCCACTCCACGACGAGATTCTGGAAATCCGCATCATCCGCGTGCCGGTCCATCCACTCGAAGAACGAAGCTTCATCCATCAAATCCACCAGAACCTCCGCGACCACAGGCAGCACCTCCGCCCGGGACAGCCCGGCATCCAAGCCTGCCTCGATCGCTTGCTGCGCCCGTGAATCCACGTCCGTGACTTGTCGCGGACTGTGAATGTATCCGCCACCTGGCGTCGGCGTCTTTGTGCCCGGCTCGCTCCGCGTGGCGAGCCGGCCGAGCGAGAGATCGAAGCGCGTCCGCTTGTCCGCGGTCTCAAGCGTTTTCAGCAGCTCCTCGGGATGCGACTCCGCCCAGCTTTTCCCGAACTCCCGCAGCATCCGCGGGCGCAGGCTTTCGGGCAGCGACCCGAGGAACTCCAATGCATGGGCCCGGAGTTCCGGATTGTCCCTGATCTGCACCTGCCCGGTGTACGGCGAGTTCACGGCGATCGCCTCGACCGCTTCCGCCTTCCCGGCTTCGTCGGGAATCCGAGCCACAAATCCGGCCAGCGCGTCGGGGCCGTGGTTCACGAACAAGCTCTGGGCGACCTCCTGCGCCAAATGGCTGCGCGTGGTGCCAAGAAATGCCGGTCTCGCCAACTTCTCGTCGCTCCAGTGCCGCAGCAGCCAGTCCTTCGCCCCATGGAGATCGCGGCGCGACCAATCGTCGAAGAGATTCACCAACACATGGGTGGAGGTGATCGGATTCAACTCGTTCACAATCTCTTCGCGGAGAACGAAATCCAGCGCGTCATCCGGATCTTCAGCCGCCCAACGTTCCAGCAACGGCTCGTAGATCGCCGCCTTCTCCAATGGCAGCAGCATGTCCTTCGCGAGGGCCATGAACTCCGGGATCTGCGAAAAGGCGATCCGCTCGAGCAAGGCGTCGCGCCAGAGCGAAGTGAGCACGTGCGCCGGACCGGACTGGATCTGCTTGAGCTGACGGATGATGCCTTCGAGCGAGGAATTCCCGGAATACGGCCGCACGCGCGAATACACCCGCCCGCGCGCCGGCCCCTCAGCCATCCCAGCCGCCGCGGCCGATGAGACCTCGGCCGTTTTCTGAACCGCCAGCAGCGGCACGGTCACCAGCGAACCGGCGAGCGCTCCCGCGCCGAGCGACTTCACGAGCGGAAGCACGGCGGCAGAAGTGGCAGGAGCCGCCGCCACGGCACGCGCGGAGATTCGGGAAACCCAAGCCGGCGGAACGGCGGGCGCGGAGAAGCCGGACAGGGTGCCCGCAAGACCCACGCTGACCGCGGTAATCCCCTGCCGTTGGAAGCGCGCGGCGAGCTTTTCCAAGGCCCGGCTCACCCTCTTCCGCGCCGCCTCCTCGGACACGCCGAGGGATTTTCCGACGGTCGCATAGGCCCGTCCTTCGAGAAACCACAGCACCAAGGCGTCCCGCTCCGCCGCGGGGAGGGAAAGCAGCGCGTCATCTAGCTCCCGGGCGAGCAGCTCGCGGGCGGCGCCGGTTGTCGAAGTGGGCGGCATTTCCATGGCGATCCTTTCCCGGCGTTTGCGACGTCTCTCGGCACGGATGTGGTTTGCGGCGAGCCGGCAGGTCTGGCGATAGAGCCAGCCACCCAGCACCACCGCCTTCAAGCGGCCCCCCTTCCGTGCGAGCCGGGTGAAGACTTCCTGCGCCACGTCATCCGCCGCAGCGGCATCTCCGTTCAGTTTCCGCAACGCAGTGGCACGCACGAGCGGCGCGTGCAGGCTCACCAATTCGCGGAACGCCGCTTCCGACCCATCGCGGAGATATCGATCAAGCAGGGCTTGGGAATCCGGTTCCGTCATCACCCGCAAAGACACCGCAGACGCCGCGGACCGGACAGGAAAATGCGCTTCCCTGTCTGCCGGCCGGCGAGATCCGTCCAAGTTCCGGCTTTCCATCGGCGGCTTGGCGGAGTAGCGAGATATGGCATGTCTGGCGTCCGCTTGTCTCCGCCTGCCGCGCGGCCCGGCGAGCCGCCGCAGTTCTCGCAGGAAATCCTGCCGGGGATCTATCCGCGGCTGCGGAGGATGGCGGCATCGTTCATGGCCTCGTCCGGCCCGGCGCAGACCTTGCAACCGACGGCGCTCGTCCACGAGGCGTGGCTGCGGCTTTCGCGCGGCGACGAGCGCTCGTGGCGCGGGTCCTCGCACTTCTGCGCGGCGGCCGCGGAAACCATGCGCCATATCCTGATCGACCGGGCCCGCTACCGCTCGCGGCTCAAGCGCTGGGGCAGCCAGGAGCGCGTCCCGATGTCCGAAAGCGAGGAGGAATCCGTCTCCGAGGACGAAAAGGCGCTGCTGGTCGACGAGGCGCTGAAGCGTCTGGCCGAGGTCCATCCGTTGCGCGCGCAGCTCGTGCTGCTCAAGTTTTTCGGCGGCATGTCGAATGCGGAAGTTGCCCGCGAAATGGCGCTTTCCGAGCGGACGGTCGAACGCCAGTGGAGCTACGCGCGGACCTGGCTTTTCCGCGAGATCCGGCCGCTTCTTTGAGCGGGACCGGCGACCCGCGCCGCGATCCGGAACCTTGGCCGGTCGCGGCTCCGGAAGTTCCCGGAATTTTTCTGGCGGCTCCGGCGGTCGGACATCGTGCCAGAGGGGTGAGGCACGTCCTCGATTCGCACGAAAAAAACCAGAAACCAAGTTATCCATGAAAACCCTCCTCCCCATGGCGGTCATCGCCATTTCCTCGAGCACGTCGCTGCATGCCGCCTTGTTCGTCCAGACCCTGCAAAACCCGAGCAACTCCCAGCTCTGGAACGACCCCGTGGTCTGGGGTGGCAATGCCGTGACCGCCGGCAACAGCTACCAGACCGCCCTGACCGGCACCTCGCCCGATCCCGGTGGCACCAGCTTCGTGGTGAACGGCACCACTTGGAACGTCCGCAACAACCTGCGCGACACGGCCGGCGGAGCCCCGGCGGACACCACCTTCGCCGGCGACGAACTCATCCTCGACGCGGATACCCGTCTGCTGATGAAGGGACGTTTCGGCACCACCAGCACGGCGACGATCGTGATGCAGGACGACAGCCACATCATCCTCGCGCCCGACGGCAACGGCATTGCCAACCTCGCCGGCAGCATCACCGTCGCGGATTCGGCTCTCACCGCGATCGGCATCCAGCCGAACGGCGGCAACACGCTGAACGTCACCTCCACCATCGCCGGCGGCATCGGCAGCACGCTCCAGCTCGTCCTGCACGGCGGCTCGGTCAACCACCTGAACATCGACGGCGACTACAGCGCCTTCGCCGGCACGTTCTATCTCGGCACCAGCACCAGCCCGACGGGCGCCGGCAGTTCCTTCAGCTTTGCCGCGGGCAGCGCGCCGGCGGCGACCTTCCAGCTGGCGCCGCACGCGAACTTCACCTTCGACCTCGACACCGACCTGACCTTCGGCGCGGTAATCCTCGGATCGGAAACGCTCGCACCTGGGACCTATGACCACGACGCGCTGGCCGGACTCGGCTTCGGAAGCTCGTTCACCGCGAACGGCGGTTCGATCACCGTCATCCCGGAGCCCGCCGCGGCATTCCTCGGCGGCCTCGGCCTGTTGTGCCTGCTCGGCCGTCGCCGCCGCGGCCTGAAGTAATCATCGGTTCCGCGAACCTCCGGCACCCGGCGTTCCGCGAAATGCGGAGCGTCCGGGCGCCGGATCACGCCCAGCACAAACTCCGCTTGTCCCATGATTCCGGCATCATTCCACCTCCCCACTTTACCCATCCGCCCGCGGCTTCGCTTCCCGCGGCTGTTTCCCGCCCTGCTGTGCGCGGCAGGCGTGGCGGCGGCCGAAGACGTTCACCTCACCGCCGGCGATCCCTTCGGCGCGTCGTCCTTCAACTCCGCCGGAAACTGGAGCAATCTCGCCGCGCCCTCCGCCGGCAACCGTTACTTCACCAGAGCACTGAACCTGCGAACGCCCGCGACCGCGGGAGATTTCACCTTCGCCGGCGATTCTCTCACGGTGGAAGCCGGCGGCCGGCTCCTCGGAAAGGGCGGCGGGTCGAACACCACCCAGACCATCACCGTGGCCGACCTCATCCTCGACGGCGGCACGCTCGACCAAGCCGGCACGAATACAACCACCGGGGCCGTGCTGGTCGTCGGCGGCAACATCACGGTGACAGCGCCTTCGTTCATCGGAGCGCTGTCCCTCAACGCCAACAACACGCCGAACTTCGAGACTCTCGAGATCACCGGAAACCTCACCGGCTCCGAGCCGGTGACCATCGCGGGAACATCGAACGCCTCGCAAAACCGCGGCGTCGTCCGTCTCAGTTCGGCCAACGATTTCAGCGGAAATCTCGATGTCGTGGACCCCGGCTTCATCGCGAGCGCCACGCACCGGCTCCTGCAGTTGAATCATCCGGACGCGTTGAGACATGCCACGCTCGGACTGTTTTCCCCGCAGCAGAATCCGATGTCCTTCGCCGCCGCCGCGAACACCGCGCCATTCCGAGTCGCCGGGCTCGAGGGCAACGCCGCGCAGGCGCTGACGGATACCGAAAACGCACCGGTCATTCTCGAAGTGGGCGGCACCGGCCAGGACAGCTTCTTCTCCGGAATCTTGCGGGGGAACGGAAGCCTCGTGAAAACCGGCGACGGGAATCTCACCCTCCAGGGCCTGAACACCTTCACCGGCGGCCTCGTCATCGAAGCCGGCAGCCTGACGCTCGATTTCGACGCGGGCCTGCACAGCGGCACCAGCGTTTCCATCGCGGCGGGCGCGACGCTCGAAATCGTCAACGAAGAGCCGGTCCTCGTCGCTTCGCTCGTTCTCGACGGCGATCCCCAACCCGCCGGGACGTATCACGCAGGCAATGCCGGCGGTTTCATCTCCGGCAGCGGGGAACTCGTCGTCAGCGACGGCGATCCCGTGCCCCAGAACATTCCACTCGTCGCGAACGATCCCTTCGGAACCTCATCCTTCAATTCCGCCGGCAACTGGAGCAACTCGGAGCCTCCTTCCGCCCTCAACCATTATTTCACCCAAGGTTTCCTGCTCCGGACTCCGAACGTCGAGGGCGACTTCGTCTTCGGCGGAGCCTCGCTCACGGTCGGCCCCGGGGGACGAATCCTCGGAAAAGGCGCGGGCGTCGAGGGAGCCCAGCAGACCATCACCGTCGAGGACCTCACCCTGGATGGCGGCAGCCTGGAGCAGGCCGGCAATCCGAACCCGGACGTGGTGCTCACCGTCCAAGGCGCGATCACCGTGACCGCCCCGTCCGTCCTCGGGGCCTTGGGTGCGGACTTGGCGAATGACGCGAACTTCGAGACCCTGGACATCGTCGCCACCATTTCGGGCTCCGAACCACTGCAGGTGGCCGGCACCGCCAACAACTCCGCGAACCGCGGCGTGGTGAAACTGAGCGCCGCCAATCCTTACTCGGGCATCATCTCCATCCAGCAGCCGGGCTTGATCACGAGCGCCACGCACCGCCTGCTGCAGTTGAACCATCCGGACGCGCTGAGACATGCCACGTTGTCCCTTTCGACAACCTCACCGAACGGCCTGTCGTTTGCCGCCGCGGCGAACACCGGCGTATTCCGCATCGGCGGCCTCACCGGCACGGCCGCCCAAACCTTGGCGGACACCGAGGAAAATCCGGTGACACTCGAAGTCGGCGGCAACAACGAGCCGACCTTCTTCGACGGCATCCTCGACGGCCCCGGGACGCTCACGAAAACCGGCGATGCCACGTTCACCTACACCAGCGACAGCCTCGCCGTCGCCTCGATCGACGTCGCCGCGGGCACCATCGAGCTTTATCAGCCGGCCTTGTCGGACGCTTCCACCGTCACGATCGCCGACGGAGCCGTGCTTCACCTGGCCCACGACGAAACGGATACAGTCCGACGCTTGATCCTCGATGGCATCGAGCAAGCGGAAGGAATCTACGATGCCTCCAACACCGGCGGCCGGATCACCAGCACGGGCTCGGGGAAAATCCTCGTCGCGGCGAGCAGCGGCTTCACGCTCTTCATGGAGGGATTCGCCGGCCTGAGCGAGGCCGACCGGCAGCCCGCCGCCGACCCCGACGGCGATGGCATCCCGAACTTGCTCGAGTACGCGCTGGACGGATTCGACCCCACCCGTCCCGACGGCCTCCCCGGCTTGGTCGGAAACACCCTCACCTTCGGGAAACGCGCGCTCGCCGTCAGCGGCGGCGACGTCGATTACATCATCGAAACCTCGACCACGCTCGGCGCGCCGCCGCAGCCGTGGACGCCCGTCGTGCCGGACCAGGACGACGGCATCTCGATCTCCCACACCCTGCCGCCGGGGTCGCCCCGCGATTTCATGCGGTTGCGCGTCGTGATGGTCGACTGACGGCGGAGCTGAACATGGGACCGGCAATTCTCTCTTCCAAGGCACCGTCGGGACATGCATAACCGCTCGCTGGACGATGTGAAAACGAGCGCGAGCGAGCCGGATTGTCCCGCGGATGGCTCCGACATCGAGGACGCCATCTTCGAGACCGCCATCCACATCGAAGATGCGGAGCAGCGGCAGGCGTACCTCGAGCGCTCGTTCCATCGGGACCCCGAGGGGCTCGCGCGGATGCAGGAACTCGTGGCGCTCGCCGGCGAGTCGGCCGCCTTTTTCATCCAGTCCGGCAAGCACCGCGGCGTGCTGGCGAAGGAAGCCCTCGGAGGGATCGACGACGACCCCCATCCAAGCTCCGACGGCCTGTCATCCGAGGACCGGCCGGGCGAGATGATCGGCCGCTACCGCCTGGTCCGTCGCATTGGCTCCGGAGGATGCGGCGTCGTCTACGAGGCGGAGCAGCAGGAGCCCGTCCGCCGGCGCGTCGCCCTGAAGGTGATCCGGCTGGGCATGGACACCGAGACGGTCATCTCGCGCTTCGAGATCGAACGGCAGGCGCTCGCCCTGATGGACCACCCGAACATCGCCCGCGTCCTCGACGCCGGCGCAACCCGGGAGGGCCGGCCCTACTTCGTGATGGAGTTGGTGAAGGGCGAGCGGCTCACGACCTACTGCGATGCCGAAAAACTCGATCTCGCCCAGCGGCTGGGTCTTTTCATCCCGGTCTGCCACGCCATCCAGCACGCCCACCAGAAAGGCATCATCCACCGCGACATCAAGCCGTCCAACATCCTCGTTGCCATCCACGACGACGTCCCCGTGCCGAAGGTGATCGACTTCGGCATCGCCAAGGCCACCGAGCGCGTCCGCGGCACAATGTCCACCGTCGCCGACCAACCGCTCGGCACGCCCGCCTACATGAGTCCGGAGCAGATCGACATGGGCGCGCTCGACATCGACACCCGCAGCGACGTCTACGGCCTGGGCGCGCTGCTCTACGAGCTGTTGGCCGGGAGGCCGCCCTTCGACGGCGACACGCTGATGCGCGCCGGCATGTCGGAAATGCGGCGGACATTGCTGGAAAAAGATCCGCCGTTTCCCGCCGCGTCCTTCGCTTCCGCAGGACCCGAGGCCGCGGAGATCGCCCGCCGCCGGCGCTGCGACCAAGGCAAGTTGATCTCCCAACTCCGGGGCGACCTCGGCTGGATCGTGATGAAGGCGCTCGAGAAAGACCGCAACCGCCGCTACCAGACCGCCAACAGCCTGGCGATGGACGTGCAGCGCTACCTGGACAGCGAGCCCGTCATCGCCCGCCGCCCGGGCCGGCTCTACCTCGCGGGGAAACTCATCCGCCGCAACCGCCTCGCATGCCTTTCCGCCGCCGCCGTCGCCGTCTCGCTGATCGTCGGCATGGGAGCGTCCACCCTGTTGTATCTACGGGAACGCGACGCCCTCACCCAGATGGAACTCCTGCGCCAGGACGCGGAGTCCGCCCGCGCGGAGGAAGCGCGCTTGCGGCAACAAGCCCAGGCACGGGCGAATGTCTCGCGGGTGGCCGTTCTGCTCAGCGAAGGCGAAATCGAAAAGGCGGACGCGCTCCTGAACGAGACACCCCTGTCGTTCATCGATCCCTCACCGGAAGCCGCCGAGGTGTTCCGCTCGCTCGGCAATTGGAACGCGATCTACGGCCGCTGGGAGCAAGCCGCCCAATGCTTCACGCTTCTCAACCAAGCCAACCGCCTCGACCGCCGCGGCGACGTGGTCGAAGGCCTCGAGCTGCTGCAATCCGCCCCCTGCTGGCTCGAATCCGGGGACATCGCCGGCTACGAACGCTTTCGGCGCGACATCCTCGATCGCTATCTGCCCGCGAAAACCTCGCTGGAAGCCGAGCACCTGTTGAAGGCCTGCCTGCTCCTGCCCATCGATGCCCACTCGCTCGAGCGCATGGAATCCACCGCCGGGGTTTGCGCCTCCGACGTCTCCAGCGCCACCGGCCTGCCGGTCCACCCGGACTGGCAGGCGTTTTCGATCACGCTCTACCACTTCCGCCGGGGCGATAGCGAACAAGTCGCCGCCTGGGCGGAGAAATGCCTGGCTTATCCCGACGACTCGGGCACCCGCACGGCATCCACGCTGTGCCTGACGGCGATGAACCACCACCGGCTTGGCGACCGTGAACAAGCGCATGCCGATCTTGAAAAAGCCCGCGAGATGATCCCCTCGGCACCGGACCTCGACGAGAATCCCAACCTGGAATACCGCGGGTTCTGGTTCTCCTGGGCCATCGCCCGCGTCCTCCTGCGGGAGGCAGCCGATGTCGTGAAGCCTTGAAATCCCGCCGCGACCTCGCCTCGCGTCTCAAGCCGTGACCGGCTCGGCTTCCTCCTTCGCCTCCTCGGAAACAAGCTGGCGGAAGTGGATCTGGCCGACGCGGCGGCCGTCGGTGCTGGTCACCTTCGCCTCGTAACCGAGGATCTCCAAAGTCTCGCCGACTTCCGGGAAGCGGCCGAGCTGCTGCGTGATGTAGCCGCCGATGGTGGTCACCTCGCCGCTCTCGAGGAACAACTCGGGAACGAAGTGCGCGAGGTCGTTGAGCGTCATCGAGCCCTCGACGACGAACTCCTCGTCGTTCACCCGGGTGAAAGCGGAGCGCTCGTTGTCGAACTCGTCCTGAATGTCGCCGACGAGTTCCTCCATCACGTTGTCGAGGAACACGATGCCGACCGGCGTGCCGAATTCATCCACGGCCATCGCCAGGTGGGCGTGCTCGCGGAGGAAGAACTTCAGCAGCGTGTCGAGCGGCATGGTGTCCGGCACGATCTTCAGGTCGCGCTTGATCCGCATCAGGTCCGGGTCGGGATCGTCGATCAGCTTGAAGAGATCCTTGATGTGGATCAGGCCGATCGCTTGGTCGATGTGACCCTTCACCAACGGGAAGCGGGTGTGCTTGCTGCGCATCGCCACCTCGAGGGCCTTGGAAAACGGCTCGTCGGCGTCGAGCACCACCACCTTGTTGCGCGGCGTCATCACGTCGCGCACCCAGAGGTCGTTCAGCTCGAGCGCGTTGATCAGGATCTCGCGCTCGGTCTCCGTGACTTCCTTGGATTTTCCGCTCTGCGTGACCAACAACGCCAACTCCTCGGCCGAGTGGGCGTGCTCGCTTTCACTGACTGGCTCGATCTTGAAAATCTTCTTCAGCAGCCAGTTCGCCGTGCCATTGAGGAAGGCGATCACCCAGTGGAAGGATTTGTAGAATAGATGCAGCGGCGCGGCGAGCAGCAGCGTCACCGAAACAGCGCGGCGGATCGCGATCGACTTCGGCATCAGCTCGCCGATCACCACGTGCAGGAAGGTGAACGAGACGATGGCGACGGTGAACGAGATGATCTTCACCCACCAGGCCGACATCCCGGTCATGAGCAGCAGCGGCGCGATCAGCGCCTCCACCAGCGGCTCGCCGAGGAAACCAAGCGCCAGCGAGGCAATGGTGATCCCGAGCTGGTTCGCGGAAAGGTAGCCGTCGAGGTGGTTCACCACCCGCAACGCGGTGCCGACATCGGCCGATCTGTCCTTCGCCTCCGCCTCGAGCTGGCTCGGGCGGACCTTCACGATCGCAAACTCGGAGGCGACGAAAAACGCGTTGAGCAGCAGGAAAAAGACGATGCCGATCAAATACAGCACGACTTTCCAAGCCGAGGGAAACTCGGTGGGCGGCGTCGGAGAAACGGACGCGAGAAGCTCGAAGCTGAGCAAGGTGGCCGTCATGGCAAGGCGCGGTCAGAGTTTCTCGTACACGCCTTGGTCGCGCCGTTCGAGCACGGTGAAACCCGCGCTCTTCGCGTCGCTCACCGACAGGGGCTTGGCGATCTTCGGGGTATTCACCCGGGAGATCACCTTCTTCACCGGGTGCTTGCAGAGCGGGCAAACCTCAAGCGGGGCCCGGTCCACCGGCCGCCGCAATTCGAACCCCCGCGCGCAAATGCGGCACGAATGCTCAGGGTCCTCGGGGGCTTCGGAAACGTATTCGTAGATGGGCATTTCGGAGACGCGGGAGCGGGCGGTTTCCGTCCCGCGTCAAGTGTAGCGCAAACCGCGCCACTTACCAACTGGACTTGGTCACACCGGGGATCATCCCGGCGGACGCAAGCTCGCGGAAGCTGATCCGCGAAAGTCGGAAGCGCCGCAGGAAAGCGCGGCGACGGCCGCTGAACTCGCAGCGGTTCACCAGACGAGTCGGGCTCGCGTCGCGCGGCAACATCGTCAGGCCGACGTAATCCTTCTCGGCCTTCAGCTTGTGGCGCAGGTCGGCGTACTTTTCGACGGTGCGCTTCTTGCGTTCGTTGCGGGCGATCCAACTCTTCTTAGCCATAATGCGGGGCGCGGTTGATAAGCGCTGGGAGCCGCGATGCAAGCAGAAACTGGGTAATTTCGATGGCGGCGGTGATTTTGTTCCGGCAAGTGCCCGAAGGACGGGGCCGGCGGGCTCCGCATTCGGCGGGTGGCCGGCCGCCAGCTTCGAG
>CBFGTW010000088.1:0-18518 GCA_965651855.1 uncultured Verrucomicrobiales bacterium | reverse complement strand
CCACCGGGTAGAACGACCAGTCGGCGGCGGCGCTGCGGACGCGGTTGGTGTAGCGGAGCGGCGTGCCGGTGGCGTTCTTGCTGCCGTAGATCAGGTGATCGTCCTCACTGCACGTATAGGCGGTGGTGCGGACGATGCGGGTGCGGTCCGAGAACGCGTAGACCGGCATCTGGTGCTTGTCCTTCGGCTTGGACGACGCGGCGGCCTGCACCGTGGTCTTGGCAACTTCCATCGGGAAGCTTTCGCTGCCGCGGTAGCTGGCGAAGCCGCTGCCGGCGGCGTCACCGATCGCGGACTTCGGGAGAACCGTCAGGCCGGTGTCCGCGCAATTGGACAGCAGCACCGCGGAAAGGGCGAGCGAGGCCAGCGAAGCGAGTCGTGTGATCATGCAATGTGTCGGGAGCGGGCTCGAAAAACGTGCGTTTTTTAACGCGTGCGTCTTCTACGGGATCGCGTAGGGCCGGGGCAACCGGAAAATCCAACCGTTAGAGGATCGCGTGAAAGAATCGGGCAAATCGCACGAGGGAACCCGGGTGTCCAAACATCAAGTCCGAAACGAAGCACTTCTTCCTCGCGGCGAGGGCGACAAGTGGGCGCGCCCGGCGATCACGCCCTACCGAGGTAGGCCTCGACTTCGGGCGGGACGAATGCGGCGTCGGTGGCTTCTTCGGCGGCGAGTTCCATCTGCAAGCGGATCACCGCGGGGTCGACCGGCGGGCGGTAGCCTTCGAGGCAGGCGCGGAGAGCGGTCGCGGGCGGCTGGCCAGTGGTGCGGGTGAGGCGGTAGGTTTTCACGGCCAAGGCCTCGGCGGCGCCGGGCGTGAGCCACGGCGGAACGAGCGGCAGGAGCGCCTCGCGTTCTTCCGCCGGGATGGACGCGCCGCGGCGCTTGCAGAGGGCGGCCAAGAGCGCGAGCCCTTCGTGGGCGTTCGCGGCGGGGAAAATCGGGATCTTCACGTCCACGCGGCCCGGGCGCTTGAGGTCCACCTCGATCAGGTCTGGCCGCGACGAGGCGAGGACCCAGAGGATTTTCCCGCGGTTCGCGGGGTCCGACATTTCCGCGGCGATCATCGAGTAGACGCGCGAGGAAACACCGGAGTCGCCCGCGCCGGACTCACGGCGGCCGAGCGCTTGGTCCGCCTCGTCGATGAACACGATGCAGCGGCCGAGCGCGTGGAGCAGGGCGAAGATCTTCTCGAGGTTTGCCTCCGTCGAGCCGACCCAGCGGTCGCGGAAGTTCTTGAGCGTGACCACCGGTACGCCGGCGTCGCCCGCGAGGCATTCCGCGAGGTAGGTTTTTCCGGTGCCGACGGGGCCGCAGAACAGGTAGCCCATCGGCAGCGCGGCGAGGTCGTCCTGCCGCCAGAGGGCGAGATCTTGGCGCAGCCAGGCTTTCACGCCCTCGAGGCCGAGCACGTCGTCGAGCGACTTCGTCGGCTCGATGAACTCCAGCAGCCCGCCAGCGTCGCGCTCAACGAGGGATTTCCTCAGCTCGCCGAGATGGTCCGGCTCGAGCGGCTGCGCGGCGTGCTCGCGCAGGCGGAGAAATGTCTCGAGCGCGGCGATCGACGTGCCGGCGAGGCGTTCCGCGGGTTTCGAAAAATCGCCGTTCCAAGGGGCGAGCGCCCGCGGGCAGGCGGGAGCGAGGTGCGCCATGGCGGCGGAAAGTTCGCCCGGGTTGGGCAGCGGGATCTCGATCGCACTGGCTCGCGGGTTCTGGGCGACGAGCGGGTGCAGGCCATGGAGGCGGTCGCAGACGAGAAACACCGCCTGGCCGTGGCCGTGCAGCGTGGCGTCCGTCGCCCACGAACGGACCAGCGAGGCGAGCGCGGCGAGGTCCGCGTGCAGCGTCTGCGGGAGATTCGGCAGATAGAGCTGGGCGTCGTTCAGCACCACCGCGACGGTCGGCGCTTTCGTCCCGATGGCGCGGAGGTTGCGCGAATACTGGAGGAAGCGGCCGATCGTCCGTGCGGCGGCGAGCGGCTGCGCGGGAAGCTCCGGGTTCTCCTTGAAAGCCGGCCAAGCCGAAAAAAGCTCCCGGCCGCGCTCGACGCGGAGGCCGTGGCCGGCGTCGTAGCTCAGGACGATCTCGAAGCGCGGCAGGAGCACCTCGAGCAGGAAATCCATGAGCCGCCCGAGCCGTCGCTCGCCGACCGGCAGGAGCATGCGGTCCGCGACGTTTCCGTGGAGGATGAATTGCCCGGCCGCGCCGCTTTCGTAGCGGGCGATGATGTCGCGGGACCAAGCGGGCAGGCTGTCGGCCATGACGGCGGTCTATCAGGGAATCCACGCCATCGCCAGCAGTTCGCGCAGTCGCGCCGGATCGGTGGCTCCGGACTTCGCGACGAACCCGCGGGCGTGGGCGAAATGGACGTCCGGCTGGCCCTCGATCCGCGTGAAATCGAGCTGCGGGTGGTCCTTGTGGCGCGAGAGGGCAAACCCCGCGCCGCGCCGATCCGGATAGACCATGCCCTCGATTTCGCCGCCGAGGCCTTCGATGAAGCGGCCGAGGCCGGCGGACGGCTCGTCCGGCAGCGGCTCGGTGCGGGGCATGAAAAGCGCGCGGAATTTCCCGCCATTGACGGGGATTTCCCACACCTCGTGATGGCGGGCGATAAAGTCGAGCCGCTCGCGCAAACCCTCCACGTAGGCGATTAAATCTTCGCCGATCCAGCGCATCACCTCCCACAACGGTTCGCCGGGAGCGGTACGGGAGGTCGTGGCAAAGCGCCGCAGCAAAGTGACGTCGATCGGCGAATTGAGCTTCGCCAGCGTCTCGCGCGCCACACCGAGCCAGCGCGCGGTCTCCACCGGCCCGCGGGTGTCGAACCACTCGGCCGGCTCGAGCCACTCGCAGAACGCGCGGGCGTCGTCGTAGAGCCCGAGGTGCTGCAGCACGAGGCTCAGCGCGCACAGCGGCGGGTGGTCCTTCGGGAACTGGTGGTGGTCGAAGTTCCCGCGTCCCGGGTCGTGCTCGTGGCCGACGTCGACCACGGCGATGGCGGGATCTTCCAGATCCGCGTGGGTCGGCTCGCGGCGTTCGACCGGTGCGCCGTGGCTGGCGGCGAGCAGGCAGCAGGCGAGGAACTCGTCTTTGTGCGAGCCGCCGGGATGGGTCAGGATCAGGGAAAACTTCATGCGTTGCGGACCGGCACCCTAGCCGGCGCGCCCGCCATGGAAAGACCGGATCGCGGCGGAATCCTACACGAGCATGCCGCCATATTACAAGCCGCCGGGGTGCCACCCGCTAGACTGCGCTTCCCTCACGCCCCGCCTTGGGGAATCCTCCGAACCCATGACTCCCGTATTCGGCGCCAGCACCTGGCTCTTCACCTCGCCGTTCGATTCCTCGCAGGTCGAGCTTTTGAAAAACATCGCCGCCCTTGGCTTCGGCGCGGTGGAACTCCCGATCGAGGACCCCGCGTTGGTCGACGCCGCCGCGCTCAAGCCGGTGCTCGACGACCTCGGCCTCAAACCCCACGTCTGCGGTGCCTTCGGCCCGGGCCGCGACCTGACCAATCCGGACTCCGCGGTCCGCGACAACGGCCGGGCCTACATTTCCGCCTGCCTCGACATTGCGGAAAAACTCGACGCCGGATTCTTCGCCGGGCCGATGTACTCACAGGTCGGCAAGGCGCGCCAACTCCCGGAAGACCAGCGCCGCAAGGAATGGGAGCTGGCCGTTTCCGAGCTGCGCAAAGTTTCCGAGGAAGCCGGCGACCGCGGCCTCAAGATCGCGATCGAGGCGATCAACCGCTTCGAGACCGACTTGGTCAACACCACCGCCGACACCGTCCGGATGGTCCGCGACATCGGGCATCCCGCGGCCAAGGCGATGATCGACACCTTCCACATGACCATCGAGGAGTCCGACATCGGCGCGGCGATCCGCGCCGCGGCCGGCGAGTTGATTCACGTGCAGGTCAGCGAAAACCACCGCGGCGTCACCGGCACCGGCCTCACGCCGTGGACCGCCTTCCGCGACGCGCTGCGAGATATCAACTACAGCGGCTCGATCGTCATCGAATCCTTCACGCCGGACAACCGCGACCTTGCCGGGGCGGTTTGCATCTGGAAGCGTTTCACCCCGACCCAAGACGAGTTCGCCAGCCGCGGCCTGGCGTTTCTCCGCGAATTGTTCTCAAAACCCTGAACCAATCCACCATGTCAAAACCGAACATTGCCATCGTCGGCCTCGGCTTCGGAGCCGAGTTCATTCCCATCTACCAGCGTCATCCGGACGCCAACATGTATGCCATCTGCCAGCGGACGAAGTCCAAGCTGGACGAGGTCGGCGACAAGTATGGCATCGAGAAGCGCTACACGTCCTACGAGGAGCTGCTGAAGGACCCGGACGTGGATGCGGTGCACATCAATTCGCCGATCCCGAATCACGCGGAGCAGACGATCCAGGCGCTCGAAGCGGGCAAGCACGTCGCCTGCACCGTGCCGATGGCCACCAGCGTCGAGGACTGCAAGAAGATCGTCGAGCTGGTGAAAAAGACCGGCCTGAAATACATGATGATGGAAACCGTGGTTTACGCCCGCGAGTTCCTCTTCATGAAGGAGCTCTATGACAAGGGCGAGCTGGGCAAGATCCAGTTCCTCAAGGCCTCCCACCAGCAGGACATGGACGGCTGGCCGGGCTACTGGCCGGGCCTGCCGCCGATGCACTACGCGACCCACTGCGTGGGCCCGGTGCTCGGCCTGACCCGCGGCGAGGCGGAATACGTGTCCTGCTTCGGCTCCGGCACGATCCGTGAGGAGATGCACGACTGCTACGGCTCGCCGTTCGCGGTGGAGACCTGCCACATCAAGTTCAAGGACAGCGACCTTTCCGCGCAGGTCTACCGCTCGCTGTTCGATGTGGCGCGGCAATACCGCGAGTCGTTCGAGGTTTACGGCTCGAAGAAGTCCGTCGAGTGGCCGCTCATCGAGCACCGGCCGCTGGTGATGCACACGGCGAAGAAGCCGGAGCCGGAGATCCCCGAGGAAGTCGAGTGCCCGGATTTCGCGAAGTACCTGCCCGAGGAAATCCAGCCGTTCACCACCGGCGGCGTCTACGGCGGCGAAGGCGGCGAGGAGCACCTTTCGTTCACGCAGGGCGCCGGCCACGGCGGCTCGCACCCGCACCTCGTGCACCAGTTCGTCCAAGCGCTGAAGACCGGCCAGGATTCCTATCCGAACGTCGTGGAAAGCGCGAACATCACCTGCACCGGCATCCTCGCCCACGAGTCCGCGCTCAAGGGCGGCGAGCTGATCCGCCTGCCGGAGTGGACGCTCCGCGGCTGAGGCTGATCCCTATCAGAAAAGGCCGCGTCCCGGGTGGGGCGCGGCCTTTTTTCTTTTTGGGAGGGTGGGTGAGCTACCGAAAGGAACTATGGGACCAATAGGACCTATGGGTCCCATGGCGTCAGCTTGTGCTCCTTCAGAACGGAATATCGTCCTCTTCCTCGAAGTCGCCGGCCGGCGCCGGGGAGCCGCCTTGCGGCGGGCCGCTGCGCTGCGGCGCGGGGCGGGACGTGGCCTGCTGGCCACCGCCACCGCTGCCACCGGCACCCCCTTTTCCGTCGGGCAGGAACTGGAGGTTCTCGCCGACGACCTTGAGCTTGCTGCGCTTCTGCCCCGTTTGCTTGTCGTCCCAGGTGTCGAGCTGGAGCCGGCCCTCGATGTAGGCGCCGCGGCCTTTGCTGAGGTATTGCTGGGCAAGTTCGGCCTGCCGACCCCAGAGGGTGACGTCGACGAAGGTGGTTTCCTCCTGCCGCTGGCCCTGCTCGTTGTTCCAGACGCGGTTGATGGCGAGGCCGATGTCGGCCACCGCGGTACCCTTGGGCGTGTATCGGAGCTCGGGATCCCGCGTCAGGTTCCCGATGAGCATGACTTTGTTCAGGTTCGCCATGGCTGTGTAGGCTGGACGATCCGGCCGCTGCCGCGCAAGCCAAAAAGGCTGTTCGCGGGAACAGAACCGCGGAGGCTTCAGGCGACCCGCTGGATCTGCTGCAGGTAAACGTGGTCGTTCAGGCGCAGCCGACCCTGGATCTTGGAAACGACATCCGGCTCGCCGGTGAAAATGTAGTTCACGTAGTGGCCGGCCTCGACGTGGCGCGGGCTGTAGGCGAACTGCTTGCGGCCGAGCTGGTTGACCTCGTCGAGCTTCGCGCCTTCGGCTTCGATGTCCTTGGCGACCGAGCTGACGAGCTCATCGACGGTGCCTTCGAGCGACTTGGTGTTAAGGACGATCAGTCCTTGGTATTTGCGGCTCATCGTTCGGGGATGGTGGTGGTGAAGGTGGAGCTGGTTTGCTGCGGGTATGGAAGCGGTTCGCCGCGGCGGCGACGCCTTGGGAACGCGCAAGCTGCACAGCCTCCACGGCGGTGGCAAGCGTGTTTTCGAGCGCATCCCGCTCGTCCGGTGCGAATTTTCCAAGCACATGGCCGGTCATCTCGCCGGGTCGGCTGCCGCCGATGCCGACCTTGAGCCGCGGGAAGGAGTCGGTGCCGAGATGCTGGAGGATCGACTTGATGCCGTTGTGGCCGCCGGCGGAGCCTTTCTCGCGGAAGCGCAGCGTGCCGAGCGGCAGGGCGGCATCGTCGTAGACCACCAGCAGGCGCTCCGGCCCCCATTTGTAGAACGAGAGCACCTGCTTGAGCGCGCGGCCGCTCAGATTCATGAACGTCTGCGGCTTGAGCAACAGCGCGCCGTCCGGGAGTTTCGCCAGATGGCTCTGCCATTTGGCGACCGACTGGAACGCGGCGCCCTCCGCGGCGGCCAACCGGTCGAGGACCATGAAACCCACGTTGTGGCGGGTGTCCTCATATTGCCGCCCCGGGTTTCCGAGGCCGACGATCAACGCGAACGACATGGCCGGAGCATGCGGGAGCGCGGCGTCGGCGCAACAAAAACGCCCGGGCGGAGGATCCGGCCCGGGCGTTTCGGAAAGTTGCGGTCGGCCGGCTCAGGCGGTTTCCGTTTCGCCCGCGGCGGCCTCCGAGGCGGCGGCGCCGGTTTTGCCGATGTGCGCGATCACGACCTCGGCGGCGTGGGTCGGCGTGACGCCCTTCGGATAGGTGACATCGCCAATGTGGAGCGATTCGCCCTCGCCCAGATGGCTGACCTCGATCTCGATGGTCTCGGGCAGGTCGTTGGGGAGGCAGGTGATCTCGATGGCGTGGACGTATTGCTCGAGAACGCCGCCGGCCTTCACGCCAGCCGGCTCACCGGTGAGGACGGCCGGAATCTGCGCGGTGATTTCCGTCTTCTCGTCGATGGCGAGGAAGTCGGCGTGCAGGGCCGCGCCGGAGATGGCGTCGTGCTGGACGGACTTGAGGAACGCGAGCCGGGTGCCGGAACCTTCGACGTCCAGGTTGATGAGGATGTTCTCCGAGCTGCTGTGCGCGAGCAATTCCGCGAACGTCTTGGCGTCCACCTTGAGGTTCACGTTTTCGGTGCCGCGTCCGTAGATGACGGACGGCAGCCAGCCTTCGCGGCGCATCTGGTTGAGGCGGCCGGAGCCGGTACGGGCGCGCGGGGCGGCTTTGAGCTGAGTCTTCTTGGCCATGGCGAAAGAGGGCGTTCGTGTTGCGGTGGCGGCCGGAGATCCAAAGCCGCCGACCGGGGGCGGGTGTGTAGCGGCACCCGCGGCGCTTGTCAAAAAATTGTTCGCGTGGCGCGAATTCGCTCAGATCGCGAACAACGAGGTGACCGACTGGCCGCCGTTGATGCGGCGGATCGCCTCGCCGAGCAGGGGCGCGATGCCGACCGCGTGGACCTTGTGCCCGGCGGCCTGCGGGACGGAGTCGGTGGTGATGACCTCCTCGATCGCGGAATCGCGGATCCGCTCGTGCGCGAGATCGCCGAGCACCGCATGGGATACGCCGGCGAAGATCCGGCGCGCGCCGTGTTTGTGGAGGATGTCGGCCGCGGCGGTCAGCGTGCCGGCGGTTTCGGTCATGTCGTCCACCAGCAGGACGTCGCGGTTTTTCACGTCGCCGATGACGTTCATCGCCTCGACGCGAGTCGCGCTGACGCGGTGCTTGGCGACGATGGCCAGCTCGGCCCCGAGGGCGTCGGAATAGGCGCGCGCCATTTTCACGCCGCCGACATCGGGCGAAACGACGGTGAGGTTGGAAATGTCCGGCAGGCGCTCGCGGAGGTAGCCGATCAGCGCGGGCTTGGCGTAGAGGTGGTCGACGGGAATGTCGAAGAATCCTTGGATCTGCGGCGCGTGGAGGTCCATCGTGAGGACGCGCGAGACGCCGGCGGAGGTGAGCAGGTTCGCCACCAGCTTGGCGGTGATGGGGACGCGCGGCTGGTCCTTCCGGTCCTGCCGCGCGTAGCCGAAGAAGGGCATCACGGCGGTGATCCGCTCGGCGCTGGCGCGGCGGGCGGCGTCCACCATGATGAGCAGCTCCATGATGTTGTGGTTCGTCGGCGGGCAGCTCGGCTGGATGATGAAAACGTCGGCACCACGGATGTTTTCGTTGATGCGGACGAAGGTCTCGCCGTCCGGAAACGCCGTCACGTGCACGTCCGCCAGGGGCTGTCCCAATGTTTCGGCGATGCGCTCGGCGAGCGCGCGGTGAGCGGTTCCACTGATCAGTTTCATGGGCGATGGGAGGCCGGATCCGGCGAAGCGCCGCGATTGTGGCAGCGGCTCGCCTCAGGGCAACCCCATTGAAGCCGCCGCTACGGCTTCTCCGCCGCCGCCACCGGATCGGGGACCTCCACAGGTTCGATGCCGGTGGTTTTGAAAAACTCGATGGTTTTCTCAATGCTTTCGCGGACGGCCATGCGTTCCTCGCGCTCCACGATCAGCGGGACGTGGTGGAAGGAGTGGTCGAGCTGGCGAAAGGCGGCAAGGTAGTAACCATATGCCTCCGACGGCTTGCGTTGCTGCCAGAGTTCCCAGCCCCGCCGGGCGAGGTGCTGCGCATAGTAATAGCGGGTGCCGAAGGCGGCGATGACTCCGCCTTGCATGTCCGCGGCGCGCGCAAACCACTCTTCACTCTCGTCCCAGCG
This sequence comes from uncultured Verrucomicrobiales bacterium, assembly GCA_965651855.1. Taxonomy (GTDB): domain Bacteria; phylum Verrucomicrobiota; class Verrucomicrobiia; order Verrucomicrobiales; family Akkermansiaceae; genus Luteolibacter. The sequence goes on along the minus strand of CBFGTW010000088.1, from coordinate 9,500 downwards.
ACCGGCGATCGACAGAGCGTTGGCGAGGTTGACCGCCGTGGCGGGAAGATGCGGATGGAGCTCGAACGCCTGGAGGTAGCCCTCGACGGCCTGCTCGAGCAGCGCCGCCTTTTCGTCTCCTTCCACCCGGCTCGCGGCCTCTTGGGAAAGCCCGGCCCGGCGGAGCGCCAGCATGTGACTCGGCCAAGCGGCATTCGCCTCGGCGAGCTGCGGCCCGACGTTCTCCAGCGCGGCGAACCTTCCGGTCTCGACCGGCCACAAGGCGCGCAGCGCCCGGGTGCCGCGCCATCCGGCAAAGGCCACTGCCACGCCGACCCCGACCGCTGCGAAACGCGAGATCCCGCGGCCCGCGCGAGCCCAGGTCGCTGCGGCGTCGCCCGCGAGCACGCGGGTGGTCCCGGCCGCCAAGCCGAGACAGCAGCCGAGCAACAGCGCCGATGGCAAGAGGTGCAGCGCGAAACTGAAAAACGACTCGGTCAAGATCGCCGACGCTCCCGCCACCGCACCGACAAAAACGCCGCCCGCCGGCGATGCGCTGCTCTCGTCCGGATCGGAAAACCGCACCGCCACCGCGTGGATGAGGATCGTCGCAACCGCCAGGAGCGCCAGCCCGGCCCCCATCAAGCCGTAGTCGGTGGCCGCCTGCAGCAGCTCGTTGTGGACATAAACGACGTCGTTGGCCATCCAGCCCGACTCCTCGAGGTTCCAAGCGGTGTAGTATTCCCAGGAGAACGACCGACTGCCGCCGCCGGTCCACGGGTGACGCAGCAAGGTTTCCACGCCGAGTTCCGCATACTGGAGCCGCGCGTCGTTGTCCATGAAGGCCGCGACCGAATCGTCGTAACCCCGCGTCGCCTGGAGGTGCCGGAAGAGCATCGGCACCGCCGCGAAGCCTGCCAGAAGCACCACCGCCCCGGTGATCGCCATCGCCGGGAAAATCCGGCTTTTCCGCTGCTTCAGCAGCAGCAGGGCGAGCAGGAGGAAGACAAACAAGCCCGCCACCAAGGCCAGTCCGCCGCCACGCGCCTTCGAGAGGAAAACGCATGCCGCGCCCAGCCCGAACCCGATGCCGAGTAGCCCCCGCCACCAGACGGGGCCTCGTCCGAAGCACGCCAACCCGAGCAGCAGCAGGCTCAGACCGGCCGTGAAGTTCGCGAAAAAGATGTAGTGGACGAAGAATCCCGTCGCACCGGTCACCGGCTTGGTCCCGTAGAGCGGGCTGAAATCCGGCGACTCGAGCTGGATCCACACCACCGCCGACTGCGCGGCGACCAAGACGAGGAGCAAGGCCGCGAGAACCCGGATCGCCACCTTCCTCCGGGCGATTTCCTGGCACAGCCAGAATCCGCCGGCACAAGCCGCCACCAGCGCCAGATCCAGCCACGCTTGGGCTGGCACCGGAGAAAAAACCGCGCGCAGGACAAGCCAGCCGGCCGCGAGGACAACCGGCAGCCAAGCCACCGGCGAGAGCGCGCGCAAGGGCGTCTCGCCTTTTGCGGGCAGAGCGGCCCACGCCGCCAGTGCCGCCGCCAGCGCCAAAAGCGACGGGCCCCAGTGCCAGGGCTGCGAGCTGGTGCCCACGGTGCCCGCCAAGATCAGCGAGAGGCCGAGAAATAGCGCGGAGACAATCGAGCGCATGAAACTGGGGAAAGGGTAATTTGGATAATCGGAGATTTGGTATTGGGGATTGTATTCGGTTGCTGGCGCGAGGAGGCGGCCCGATCTAGCCGATGAGTCATCCGGCATTGCCAATTGGGCCGACGATGAGAACCAAATGTCCCAATCTCAAATCTCCAATCTCCCTCCCCTGCTATTTCGCTCCCCGGCCGAGCAACACCGCCGGCACGGTTTTCGCGAGAATCTTCAGGTCGAGCCACAGGGACCAGTTGTCGATGTAGCGCAGGTCCATTTCCACCCACTGTTCGAAGCTGGTGATCTTGTTCCGCCCCCCGGCCTGCCACTCGCAGGTGATGCCCGGCTTCACGCTCAGACGGCGGCGGTGTGCCAGTTCGGAGAAGGCCTCCACTTCGTAAAGGGGCAAGGGTCGCGGGCCCACCAGGCTGATCTCGCCGCGCAGCACGTTGATGAGCTGCGGCAGCTCGTCGATGCTCAGCCGCCGCAACAAAGCTCCGAAGCGGAACACCCGAGGATCGCGGTCGAGCTTGAAGACCGGGCCGCTCATCTGGTTGCCGTGGCTGAGCTTCGTCTGGGAAAGAAGTTTTTCCGCATTCGGCACCATCGTGCGGAACTTCCACATCCGGAACGGCATGCCGTAGCGACCGGCACGCTTCTGGCAAAAAAGGATCGGCCCGCCCGGGCTGGAAATCTTGATGCCGACGGCCGCGACCAGCCAGAGCGGCGAGGTCAGCACGATCAAGAGCAGCGCGCCGACGCGGTCGAACACCTCCTTGAGCATCAGCTCCCAGGAAAGCTCCGGCGTGGAGCGCAACACCAACATCGGCTTCGAGCCGACCGCGTCGAAGACCGGCCGGGCAACCTGGGTGCGGATGAACGAAGCCGCGATCCAAGCCTCGACTCCCTGCAGCTCGCAGGCCTCGACCGCGCGGGCCACGCGTTCGAACTCGGTGTGCCGCGCGGCGAACAACACGCGCTCGACCGACTCCGCCTTCAGGAGATTGTAGAGATCCTCGACGGTGTGCTGCGAGAGATCGAACAGCGAAACCACCTTCCAGGTCGCCTTGACCTCGGGATCGATCTCGTCGAGCAGCTGGCGCATTTCATCGCCCGTGCCGGCGATCACCACGCGCTCCTTGCAGGTCTCGTCGAGTTGCCGCCGGAGCGTCCACGCGCGCAGCGCGCGGTCCCGGGTCAGCAGCAGGGAAAAGACGAACACGCCGCTCAGGCCGATCACCAGCCGCCGCGGATCGAGCATCTGGGCGAAGACCGCGATCAGGCCGATGATCACGGCCATCACCACCAAAGTCTGGAGCAGCTGACCCATCGAGCGGCGGACGGTTTTCCGCAGCGGCTGGGTGTAGAATCCGAATCGCTCGAGCACCAGCGGCGTGAAGGGCACCATGATCCACAGCACCCAGTTCATGGGGCCGAGCGCATCCTCGCCCATCTCGACCGAGCCGAGCGCGTGGCGGATCGGGTCGCTGATTTCTCCCGCGATCCAGAACGCCGACCACACCAGCGCCGCGTCGAAGAGCTGCAGCATCTGGATGGAGAAGGCCTCCTTGCGGCTGATCTGCACCATGGTTCGTCAGGATTGGGGGGAAATCGTCAGCATCCCCGGCAGCAGCTCGCGCATGAACGCGCCGAGATGCTCGCCGGCCTCGTCGATCCCGAGTGGCTCGAGCGAGCCGATCGGGACACCCTGCTCGAGATACTTTCCGGGAATGCGCGAGGAGAAGGTGGCATAGGCCCACTGTTGATCGTAGCCCCCAACCACTCGATCCCGCATGTCGCGGAAGACCCGGCCGTAGTGGCTTGGCGTGACCTCCTCGCAGCCGATGAACGTGTAGTAAAGGATCTGCCAGTCCTCCATCATCTTGCCGTTCGGCAACTCGATTCGATTACCTTCCTTATCCGAGCTGGTGCGCTTGCAGACGATTTCCCGCACCGGCATCGCGCCGCCGTCCGGCATCACGCCCGGAACGGATACGTAGCGCTCGCGCACGAAGTTCCATCCTTGGGCCCGCAGGCAGACCTCCGGGCGGTGGATGCTGTTGTTCATGTCCTTGCCGGAGAACACGAAGGAGGCCTCCACCGGCGGGCGGGTGGAATCGTACGGCCGGTGGTAGAGCCGGCGCTCGAAGGTGGTGTCCTCCGCCAGCACTTGTCGTTCGCGGTCACTGACCGGAATTTTCATGCCTTCCCAGCCACCGAGTTTCGCCGGCAGTTCGGTCCCCAGCCGCGACGACCGCATCGGCGGGACTTCCGGCAGGAGGAATGATCCCCCGAACCCGAGGCCGAGCACGGCGGCCAAGCTCCAGAGTCTGGTCGAAGTCGTGTCCATTACGATTCAGATGTTGGTGCGGAAACCGGGGAGAACGCCTGCGCCGGACTGGCGGCGGCCGATTCGCGCACGACCCGGCGAACCAGCCTTTTGCGGCCGCGGGTGCGGATGTTCAGCAGCCAGTCGATGACGAACAGCCCGGAGAGGGCGATCGGGAAGAAAATCAGGAGGCCGGCCCAGTCGTGGTAGGTCTTCGCCGCGAAGTCCTCGAAACCGAAGTGGGCGAGCAGGAGGATGGTGAAAATGCGGCCGAAATTCCCGACCAACGAGAGCGGCAAGGCGCAGGCGAAGAGGAACACCTTCTTCCACAGCGTCTTCTGCGTGTAGTTCGCGTAGATCGCCGCGATCATCGCCAGCGCCATCAGCGAGCGGATCCCGCTGCAGCCCTCGGCGATGTCGAAATTCCAAGCGTTCTCGCCGACGCTCGAAATCGTGTTTCCGTCCACCACCAGCGGCATCCCCATGGCCGAGCCGCCCATGAAGCAGAACTTGGTGACCACCACCTGCAGGATCGTCGTCGCCTGCTGGATGCCGGGGATTGGGATCGCGAAATACCAGATGAAGGCCGGAAAAATGAAGTGCTTGGCCACCCGTAGACCCCACAGGTGGGTGGTCACGCCGAGGATGAGAAACGGCAGGCCGGCGAGCGCCAACCGTGGCTGGCTGGTGCGGATCGACAGCAGGAACATGCCGACGCCGAAAGCCACACCGGCGAGCCCCAGCGTCGCGAACGGCTTGAAAACCTCGCGCCGCGCCTGTTTCCACGACAGCCAACACATCACGGCGAAGATCACCGGGATCGCCCGCCCGTGGACCGAGTCGTTCATCGGATTGCAGGACAGCCAAGTCCAGCGTGCCAGCGTGTTGCCGTTGGCCTTGGGATACGCTTCGTAGAAACCGTAGAAGTAGACAAGAAGCGCCCCGATGACCAGCAGGGCGACTTTCGCCGCACGCTCGAGCCTGAGCCCGCCCGCGGACGGGAGGACGGATGTCGGGGGCGATGGGGTCGCTTCCACGAGTGGGTCAATAGGGAGCGGCATGCGAGGGATCAAGCCGATTTGTCCCGCGTCATTGCGTAGGTTCCGACTCGAGGACGATGTCGTCATCGGTCCAAAACGCCCGGTCCGGTCCTGCCGAACGCAGTGAGGTGCGGCTCGAAGATTCGCGGTGGAAGAATACGGGCGTTCCCCAGCGGTCGAGCAGTTCACCCTGCGCGCTCACCGCCGGATGGCCGGGACGGATCCACGCGACGCGGTGGGGATTGTCGCCGGTGAAAAATGAAACGAAGTCGACGTTGTCCGCGAGCGGCCGGTCGGCCAGATTCTTCACCAGGAGAGTGGCGTCGCTCCAAATGGCGGCCAGCAACCGGAGGTCCTCGCGGGCGTTTCCGCTTTCGGCCAGATAGCCGCGGTCAAAGTCGGTGCCGCGGAGCACCGTGATGCCCGCGACTTCCTCCACGTGCGGCGCCGCTACGTCGGCCGGTTCCGTGTGTGAGGCAGGCGGGGCATTCCATGGCCAGCCGCCTATCGTCCAGAAGTGCGCGAGCAACAGGACCAGCGCGGCCAGCAGAAATCCAGCGACGATCCGGCGACGCTTCATGGTCAGTCCAGCAGGAAGCCCAAGGGCGGCCCGGCAGTGGCGTCGTGGAAGCGGCTGAGATTTGGCAGCACCAGATGCAGGCTGGACGGCGGAACGCCCATCCACAGCGCCATTTCGGCGAAGAACTGATCCACCGAAGTCGTCGGGATCAACCGCCCGCGGCCGGTGTCGAGCGCCGAGCCCAAGGCGAGTTCGGGGTAGGAGCCGTAGACTTGTCCGCCGTTCACCGCGCCGCCGACGACCATTTGGTTTCCGCCCCAGGCGTGATCGGTGCCGGAGCCGTTTGACGAGAGAGTCCGGGCGAAGTCCGAGGCAGTGAAAAGCGTGACCTGGTCTTCGAGCGCGAGTTCGGCCATGGCGGCCTGGAACTCGGCGATCCCTTGGCTGAGGTTCCGGAGCAGGCCGGGATGATTGGACTCGATGTTGCCGTGGAGATCCCAGCCGCCGAGCATCACGAAGAACGTCTGGCGCTTCTTCTCCAGCGGGCCGCGGGCCGCGATCGTGCGGGCAACCATTTGCAGTTGCGTCGAAATCGGGTTCGCCGCGGAAAACGGGCTGGTCACGGCCGGCGAAGCGGCCAAGGCCTGCTTGAGCGCCGAATTCGCATCGATCGACTCGCGCTTCATGCGGGCATAGGTGCGCTCGAACACGTTTCGGTATTCCGCCTCCAGCATCGACTCGACCGCCCCCCGCCGAGAAGCTTGGGCCAAGGAGTTCCAGCCCGAGAGTTCGACGGCTCCTTGGGTGGAAATGCCGAACGGGACGGTGGCTTCGCCGGTTTGGAAGAGATTCGCTCCCGCCAGCGAGATGCTGGACGAAACATGACTGATTCCATTGAGCTCCTGGAACAGGTCGATCATCCGCCCAGCCCAGCCCGTGCGCGGAAACGAGTCGTCTGGCAGCGAGGACTGCCAGTGCATTTGCTGGTCACTGTGGGAAAACAGGCCCTTGGGCAGCTTGGATTGACCTCCGAGGTAAGTGACGAGCGTCGTCGGTTCCACCAGCGTTCCGACGTTGGCCACGAAGGCAGCCTTGCCGGCTTGGTAGAGCTGCTGAATTTCCGGCATGCTCTGGTGCACGCCGAGCGAGCGGCCGTCCGGCAGGTTGTTGCCGAGCGGGAGAAGGTTTTCCCGCGGGACCGCCACGCTGGTGCGGGCAGCCGCATACTCGGCGTAGCCGGTGTCATCGACCGGTGCGAGCATGTTGAAAGAATCGTTGCCTCCGCCCAGGAAGACACAGACCAGCGCCCGGTATTCGTCGTCCACCGGCGCATCGGCGGCGGACAGCTGCCCGACCAACCGCAAGTTCAGGATGGACGAGAGGAGCGAGGCCGTGCCGACCCCGGCACAGCTGGCTTGCCCGAGGAACCGCCTGCGTCCGATCGGCCGGCCGGGATGGTAGCTCTCGTTGTTTCGGCTCATTTTAGAACCACAAAGTCCGGGGATTCCGTGATGAGATGCACGGCGGCATCGACCTTCGCCTTGGGGGTTTCCTGGGCCTCCACCGCAGCGACCACCGCTTGACGGGTACCGGGCGACATCCGCCCCCAGGTCAGCAACTCGTCCAGATGCGCCACCAGCGCCTCCGCGTCACCGGCGATCGACTGCTCGTAGGCGAAGTCGCAGTGCATGACGTCCGCGGGATTGGGGTTCGTAAATGGATCCATGCCTTGGTCGATGACGCGCCGGAAAAAGTTCGAGGTGGCGATGAGGCGGTCCGCCGTGGCGATCTCCAGCTCCGGAGCCACCAGCCCCAGCGCCGTCGGCTCGCCCGCCGGGCGGTGGTCCGGCAGGTAGAAATTGAAGACGCTCGGCGACCAAAGCGGCTGTTGCCCGAGATCGCGGGTGAACGAACCCGTCCAAACCGGGAAGGTATGCGGCGACCTCGAATTCCGGGCCTTGAAGGCGCGCATGACCGCCGTCAGGCGGAGGTACGGCTCACGCACCTTTCCCGAAGCCTCGCCGCGGGCTTCCGGGACACGGGCTTCCGGATCGAGAAGGATTGCTTCCGTCACGGCTTTCAGGTCGCCGCGCACGCCGGCGCCGTTGTCGTTCCAGACGGCAGCGACCCGCGCGACGTATTCCGGCGAGGGATTGGACGTCGTGAACCGCTGGACAAGCAGCCGGCCGACGAACGGCCCGACGTTCGGATGCTCGCAAAGGGCGTCGAGCACATCGGCAACGTCCTCCTCGCCGGTTTGGCCGGCCGGGATGACGATGTCTCTGAAAATCCGCTTCTCGCCCGGCTCGTGCTGGTCGTCCCACATTTTCATGGGATGGACGTGGTCGTTGCCGGGAACACCGGCGAAGAAGCTTGTCGCCATCGGGCCGCCGAAGCCGAAGCCGGTGAAAACCTTCGCCATCTCCATGATGACGTCGTTGTCGTAGGTCGGAAGTGGCTCGCCGTGCTCGTCCAGCTTCCGCGTCCCGTCGTCATTCAGTTCCCACAGCCCGATCGTGAAGAGCTGCATGATCTCACGGGCGAAATTCTCGTCCGGAAACCGGCCGATCGAGGGATCGGACTTCCGGTTCAGCAGGTGGGAGAGGTAGAACCCCATCTGGGTGCTGTAGGTCACGTCCTCCAGCAGCTCCCGGTAGTTGCCAAACGAGTGGCCGAGCAGCATGTCGTAGTAGTCCGCCTGAACCCATGGATTGCCGCGAATCAGGTCATTGCCGTGCGCCGAAACCACCAGAATCTGGCTCAAGGCGTAGCCCATCCGTTGGCGGAGCTGGTCAGGGCCCGTCATGATCGCCTTCCACCAGCCTTTGGTCCAATACAGGCTGTTCCAAGGCTGGCCGTTCGAAGTCATGGCTTGGCGAGTCACAGTTTCCGCCGCCGGATCAAGCTGCTCATCAAGCCAACTACAGATGCCGATCGTGGCCACGTGATCGATAAGGGCAGAATCGGCTCCGAAGGACGCTTGCGCCAGGAAACGCGACGCCTCCGCCCCTGTCGTCGGCCGGCGCTCAATTGGGCGACCATCAGACAGGGTGAGCGTTCCCGATCCTTCCAAAAGCCGGTACGCTGCCGCATAATCCAGCCGGCCGGCTTCTCCGGAACTCGTCGCCGACGCGTCGCTGAAGCCAAGCATCCGCTCCTCCCACGCCGTGAGACCATCGGCATCCGCATCCCGGTCGCGCACCTTGAGGCGGAAAATCGCAGCATCCTCAGTGCTCTCGACGCTCACCTCGGCCGGCTCGCTGCCATCCGCCTCGAAAACCGTCACCTCGGTCCATTCACCGGTAGCGACATCCAGTCGCTCGATGGCGTAGGATTTCCCGCCGACGGGCTGCCAGACGAAAGAAACGTCACCTTCCGGCAGCCGCCTCACCCGGGAAACTCGCAGGCGGTCCGCAGGATCCAGCGGATCGGTCCCCGCCACCGCTTCCTGGGCATTGGTGAATCCATCGCCATCCGAATCCTCACCCGGCGCCAGCCCGGGATACAGCTGCTGCCAAAGATCGGACACGCCGTCACCGTCCGCGTCCAGAGCGGCCCAACAAGGCGACGCGCCGAGGGCGATCGCGGCTGCCATGAAGATCGGGTTTCGCATCGGCGGGCTGCTGCTCCAGTGGCCAACAACTGCGAGTAGGCTTGTTCCGCCGGCTTGGCAATCACCAAGCCACCCGCAATTGAAAATGCGGAGGCGCTCCCCGCCTCCGGCCACCGGCTACTTGGGAGCCCAACCCATTGCGCCTTCACCACTTTCCTTCACATACAACGTGGAGGCGGCCTCTCCATCGGTTCTCGTGTACAAGGAGCCGACACCGGCCTCGACGACCCCTTCGGGCGAGCCTTCGCCAGTGATCCATTTCACCGCTCCATTCAGTTCGACCTGCCCTGCGACGGAGATTCCGTCTGGCCCCACCTCGAGCCGATTGGTTCCCTCCGAACTGAAGCGTGTCCGAGGCCCGTCAAA